>JBCCFK010000001.1:0-45558 GCA_039029775.1 Actinomycetota bacterium
CCTCGGCAGGATGGTGGCGAACAGCCGGCGGAGTTCGTTGCGGGCCAGCTGGGCACCGAGGCAGTAGTGCACGCCGAAGCCGAAGCTGATGTTGCGGTTGGCGTTCTCCCGCTCGACGTCGAAGGTCAGCGGGTCGTCGAAGACCTTGGGGTCGAGGTTCGCCGCCTTGTACGACAGGTACAGCCAGTCGCCCTTCTTGATCTCCTGTCCGAGGATCTCGGTGTCCTCGGTGGCGGTCCGCATGAAGTGCCGCACCGGAGCGGTCCAGCGGATCATCTCCTCGACGGCGTTGTTCACCAGGTCCGGGTTCTCCCGGACCTTCCGGAGCTGGTCCGGTCGCTCGACCAGTGCGTGCATGCCGCCCGCCATCGCCGACGACGTGGTGTCGTGGCCGGCCGTGGCGACGATCACGTAGTAGCCCATCGTCTCGAGGTCGGGCATCGGCTCGTCGTCGATCTGGCCGTTGGCGATCACGGTTGCCAGGTCCTCACCCGGCTTGGCCCGCCGGTCCCCGGTGAGGGTCATGAAGTAGTTGTAGAAGTCCCCGATCACCTCCGCCATCACCTCGGGCGTGGCCTCGTCGCGCTGCATGTCCGGGTCCTCGCCGCCGAACAGCTCCTGGGTCAGCTGGAGCATGCGCGGAAAGTCCTCCTCGGGCAGACCGAGGATCTTCAGGATCACCTGGAGCGGGAACGGGAGCGCGATGTCGGTGGCGAAGTCGCACTGGCCGTCGAATCGTTCGAGCTTCGCCAGTGCCTCGTCGCTGAGCTGCTGCAGCCGAGCATCGAGGCGCTTGATGCTGGCCGGCTTGAACCAGGCGTTCGTCAGCTTGCGGTACTTCGTGTGGTCGGGCGCGTCCATGTGGATGAGCGTCTTGATCTCGAGGCCGCGGTTCTCGTGGGCCTCGATGGTGGTGAGCACGGGAATCGGGCCGTTGGTGAACCGCTCGGGCTGGCGTTCGATCTCGAGCACCGCCGCGTGGTCGATCACGGCCCAGAACGGGGTGAACCCGTCGCGCTCGATGCGATGGATGCCGCCCTGGTCGTGCAGCGCCAGGGCGGTGCGATTCCACTCGTCGAGATCGCCCCAGCGGTGGTTGTCGGTGAAGATGTCCTGCGGTGCCGGTGCGCCAATCGCCACGGTTCCCCCCTCGGCTCTCGCTGCTGGAGCGACGCTACCAAAACCACAATCACGGTTCGGTATCGTCGTGGTGCAGCCGTGAAGGGTCTGGCGTCGGCCGCCACGCCCCGCTTGAATGGCAGGCGACTCAGGGCATACGAAGCGAAGGTCAGATCGTGGAACGAAGCCGATGGATCTCGGATCTCCACTGGGTGCGCCCGGGGCAGCAGACGCGAAGCCAGCGCACCCAGCAGGCCTTGCTCGACGCGGCCGAGGAGCTCTTCGCCAAGCAGGGCGTCGACGCCACCTCGGTGGTGGACATCGCCGGCAAGGCGGGCTGCAGTGTCGGTGCCGTCTACCACCACTTCAGCGACAAGAAGGCGGTGCTCTACGCGCTCTTCGACCGTTTGGCCGAGGAGTTCGAGGCCACCACGCGAGATGCGGTCGACCCCGAGCGCTGGGACGGCGCCGCGGTCGGCGACATCCTCTACGGGTACGTCGAGTTCGCGCTGGAGAACTCGCAACGGCGCCCCGGCTTCAAGACCACGGCGCTCGAGGCGGCCCGCGAGGATCCCGCGCTGACCGGTCAGTACCGGAAGCTCCAGACCAACCTCGACGACGGGCTCTATGACCTGCTGATCGCCCGTCGGGACGAGATCGGGCACGCCGATCCCGAGCTGGCCTGCCGCTACGCCCTGGAACAGGTCGGCGCGGTGCTGCACATGCGGCTCAAGGGCGAGACCCTCGACACCCGCTTCAAGAAGCGGAAGGACGACGTGTTCCTCGCCGAGACCCTCCGTTCGGTGTGCGGCTACCTCGGCGTCGACCTCCCCGAACAGCTGCGCTGAATCGGCCGGAGCCGAGCCGTCAGAACGAGGGGCCTCGGGGGACGTAGGGCTGTTCGAGGGCGGCGATCTCGTCGTCGTCCAGCGTGACGTCGACCGCGGCGACGGCATCGGTGAGGTGGTGCATCTTCGTGGCGCCGATGATCGGCGAGGTGACGTAGGGCTTGGACAGCATCCACGCCAGCGCCACCTGGGCCCGGGAGATGCCCCGGTTGTCGGCGATCTCCGCGACCTTCTGCACGATCGTGCGGTCCGACTCGTCGCCGCCGTAGCGCCTGGTCAGGTTGGGGTCGCTGTCGCTGCGGGTCGTGGTCTCGTCCCAATCGCGTGTCAGCAGGCCCCGGGCCATCGGGCTCCACGGGACGACGCCGATGCCCTGGTCCTCGCAGAGCGGCATCATCTCGCGCTCCTCCTCACGCTGGAGCAGGTTGTAGTGGTTCTGCATCGAGACGAACTTCGTCCAGCCGCGCATCTCGGACGTGTACAACGCTTTGGAGAACTGCCAGGCGTACATCGACGAGGCGCCGACGTAGCGGACCTTGCCAGAGGCGACCACGTCGTGGAGCGCACCCATCGTCTCCTCGATCGGTGTGCGGTCGTCCCAGCGGTGGATCTGGTACAGGTCGATGTAGTCGGTGCCGAGGCGGCGCAGGCTGTGGTCGACCTCCTGCATGATCGCCTTGCGGGACAAGCCGATCGAGTTGCGGGCCCGGCCCCGCATCGGGAAGTAGACCTTGGTGGCGATGACGATCTCATCGCGGTTCGCCATCTCGTCGAGGGCCTTGCCGACGATCTCCTCGCTCGACCCCAGCGAGTAGGCGTTCGCGGTGTCGAAGAAGTTGATGCCGGCCTCGAGTGCCTGCTCGATGAAGGGCCGCGCCTCCTCCTCCGGGAGCGCCCAGTCCTGAACCCCGGGGCTCTCGTTGCCGTAGCTCATGCAGCCGAGGCAGATTCGGGAGACGTCGAGGCCGGTGTTGCCGAGTCGGGTGTACTTCATGTTCACTCCCCTGGTCTTCGTTCGAGGACCTACAGTAACCGAATCGTGGTTCGGCTTGTCGGGCCACGACACCGCGGAGCCGACGACGTGACCGACCCGGAGCCCCTGATCAGCAGTCACCCGTTCGCTGCCACGCGCGCGACCGCGGACCGGCTGCGATACGTGGTCCTGGTCGACGAGCCGATCTGCGCCTGGGGCAACGAGCGGCACTTTCTGATGGGCGGTGTCGGGTTCGGCGCGTGCATCGACGCGCTCGAGAACGCCACCGGACTGCCCACGATCTTCGCCTCGGCGCAGTTCATCTCGTTCGCGACCGTGGGCGAGACGGTGGAGCTCGCCGTCGAGCTGCCTGCCCAGGGTCGCACCATCACCCAGGGTCGGGTGGTGGCGAGCGTCGGCGACCGAGACGTCCTGCGGGTCACGGCCGCACTCGGTGGCCGCGACGCCGAACTCGATCGCAGCTGGGGGGCGATGCCCGATGTGCCGCCCCCGATGGAGTGCCCGCTGCGCCCCGTCGACCACCCGGGCATCACCAGCATCCACACCGTGCTGGAGGATCGGACCGTGCCCTCGCCGCACGCCGGCGCGACCGGGACGAGCTGCAAGTGGATGCGGGTGCCCGGCCATGGCGAGACGACTGCCTCGCTCCTCGCCTTCTACGCCGACTTCCTGCCCCGGGCGTCGGCCATCGCCACCGGCGAGGACTTCAGCCGCAACAGCCTCGACAACGTCCTGCGCATCCATCACGTCGTCCCCACCGAGTGGGTGCTGATCGAGACGTCGATTTCGATGGTCGCCCGGGGGACGTTCCACGGCAGCTCGCGCCTCTTTGCCGAGGACGGGACGCTGCTGGCCACGGCAAACCAGAGCGGCATCGCCCGCACTCGCTAGGTTCGGACCAAACCCCAGGGGGACACGCCATGGACATCAACGGACTACGAGCCATCCTCATCGGCGGCGCGTCGGGCATGGCCAGGGCCACCGCCGAGCGCATCGTCGCCGGCGGAGGGTCGGTCGCCATCCTCGACCGGGAACAGTCGTCAGGCGCGGACGTGGCCGCCGAGCTCGGAGGCTCGTGGCACCCGTGCGACGTGCTGGACTTCGACGGCATCGAGGTCGTGATCCAGGAGGCGGTCGACGCGCTGGGCGGCCTCGACGCCGCGGTCAACACCGCCGGCGGCGGCAAGGCCGGCCGCACCCTGAGCCGTGAGGGCCCGTACAGCCTCGACGACTTCCGGGCCGTCATCGACCTCAACCTGATCGGCACGTTCAACACCAACCGCCTCTGCGCGTTCCACATGAGCAAGAACGACCCCAACGAGGACGATGAGCGCGGCGTGATGATCAACACCGCGTCGATCGCCGCGTTCGAGGGCCAGATCGGCCAGGTCTCCTACACGGCGGCCAAGGCGGGTGTGGCCGGCATGACCCTCACGATGGCCCGGGACCTCGGGTCGCTCGGTATCCGGGTCAACACCATCGCGCCGAGCTTGTTCGCCACCGGCCTGACCGCCGGCGTCACCGAGGACCGGGCCGAGAACCTGACCAAGGACGCTGCCTTTCCCCGGCGCATGGGTCGTCCCGACGAGTACGGCCGACTGGCCATCGCCATCATCGAGAACCCCATGCTCAACGGCGACACCATCCGCCTCGACGGCGGCCAGCGGTTCGCCCCCAAATAGCCCACGAGACACCGAACGAGGAACCCATGAAGAAGCTGAGCAAGGACGACCCCCGGGCCAAGCACATGGCCAGCGACGTCGACGTCGACATCGACGAGCTGCGGGCCCACCTCGCGGGCAAGAACCGGTGGGTCATCTCCACCACCCGCAAGGACGGCCGCCCGCAGATGAGCCTGGTCACCGGCGGCATGACCGAGGACGGCCGCCTCGCAGTCGCCACCTATCCCATGCGGGCCAAGGCCAAGAACGCCAAGGCCAACCCCGCAGTGTCGGTCCTCGTGATGGGAGAGGCCTTCAACTCCGAGTGGGTCCAGATCGACGGCACCGCCGAGGTCCACGACATGCCCAGCCAGGAGGCGTCCGACGCCCTGGTCGACTACTTCCGATGCATCAGCGGTGAGCACGACGACTGGGACGACTACCGCCAGGCCATGGCCGACCAGGGCAAGTCCGCCATCATGATCACGCCCACTCGCTGGAGTCCGGTCAGCAAGGGCGGGTTCCCGCCCGAGCTCTTCGAGGACTGAGGGCCGCTTGGACGGGGCTGTGTTGTGGTCGTCAGAGTCATCGTCGTCCAACACGCTGAGAAGGAGCGCACAGCCGGCGATCCGGCGCTGACGCCTCGCGGTCACGAGCAGGCGATCGCCGTCGCGGATTGGGTGGGGGCGACGCATCCCGATGCGCTCGGCGTGTGGTCCAGTCCGCTCGCCCGCACACGCCAGACCGCAGACCCGATCGCTGCCGCGCTGGGTCTACCTGTTCACATCGACGATCGGCTCGTGGAGCGCATGAACTGGTCCGACGACCGGTCCCAGACGTTGGACGAGTTCTTGGCCGACTGGCGACACGCTTCCGCCGACCGGGACCACCAGCCGCTCCAAGGCGAATCGTCGCTCCAGGCCGGTGCTCGATTCGTCGACGCCCTTCGCGCGATTGCCGAGCAGGTCGTCGATGGTGTGGCGGTCGTGGTCTCCCATGGTGGTGTCACCGTGGACGCCCTCCGAACGCTCGTCGGCGACGCGGCTGTTGATGCCGCCGGTCCGACGCTCGTGACCGACGGCGTGCCGAACGGTGCCGTGACGATCCTCTCCGTCGAGCTCGGTCAGGTCGACGTCGTCTCCTACCCGGACACCCACCACCTCGAGCGGTGACCGGGGCTTCGGTGGCATCCCCGAACCGGCGTTCGGGGACGCTGGAACCTCTCAAGTAGCGTCGGCGCTATGAACCAGCCAAGCCCTGCTGCCCAACGAGTGGTGTGTCGGGCGTGACGCAGCCGGATCAAGACGATGCAACGCTCGCAGATCTACGGTTCGGGCGGCTGCTCGACCGCTTCGCCGGATTGTGGGACGCCCTTGCATCAGACGACTTTGAGCGAGCGCGCGGGTTTCTGGCGCCGGACTTTCGGCATCGCATCGTGAAACAGCTGAATTGGGCCGACCTCGACGTCGAGGGCTTCATCGACAACATTCGTGTGTGGAAGGGCCTCGCCGGGTCTATCGAAGAGGAACGTGGTGAGCTGCTAGCAGCGACCGAAGCCGCCGCGGTATATCGCCGCGATCTTCACGGAACCAGCGACGATGGCGTGAAGACGACATGGTCGGCCCTCGTCGTTGTCGTCGCTCGGGGCAATCAACTCACGCACTATGAGGAGTTTGAGCCGGAGGATCGCAATCGTGCACTAGCGCGGTTCTCCGAGCTCACTGCCGATACCCGCAGCTAGCCATCCGAGCATTCCGGCCGTGCCCAGCACTTACCGGTCCAGTCCGGGGGCATCCCCGAAGTGCCGGTGGGACGCGGCTGCGGACGCGTGGACGGCGCGATCGGACGCGTCCGCAGGCCTTTGGGTCGTCCGGAGACTGTCACACCTCGTCGGTAGGCTGACCGCACCGCTTCAAAGCGTCGGTTAGCGCGGTCCGAAGAGACGAGTCGCACCGTGGTGGACGAGCTCCAACTCCGATGCGCACCCTGCCACCACCGTCGGCATGCCCGTGGGTGAGGACCACACTCAGCAGCGGGCACCCCAGTGTTCGACGGCCTTGCCGTCGGCCGCCCGCACGATCTCGATCGACTGCCGGTCCACTTCGGTGCCATCGATGCGGACACCACGCCAACGGAGCCTGGCGACGGCTCGATCGTCGGCGCCGAACAGGTCCTCGATGGTGACGGTCTGCTCCCGGTGAGCTGCGTGGTTGGTCCGGACGACGTGGACGAAGCCGTCGAGTCCCACGAGCTGCTCGCCGCCCAGACCCTGGCGATCGACATAGTCGGCCGCCACGATGTCGCCGGCTCCGGTCGGATCTCCGGAGTCGAACATCGTCACCATCGCTTCGAGCACGTCGGTCGCCGATCGCATCACCGCATGGTCGCACTCGCCACGGGCGGCGACAATGGATTTCCGCGGGTCTCAGCTCCCCCGGGGCGCGCTGTACTGCTCGCCTCGGGCCAGCGGCAGCCCCGATCCGTCGTTCAGTCGCGACCAGAGCTGCGCGCCCTCGCCCGTCAGGCCGTCGGGCCCGCCGTACACGACATTGAAGGCACCGGCGTTCCTGACGCCGGCCAGGTCCTCGAGGTGGACACTGAAGACGGCATCGTCGAACCCGTCGCCGTTCACATCCAACGCGACGATCGACCAGCCGAAGAGGTCCGACGCCTGAGGGCTGCCGGGGATGTCGCCGCCTGTCCGGTCGCCGCGTTGGGACCAGAACTGGTCGCCGAACGCTGTCAGCCCATCCGCACTGCCGTAGATCAGGTTCGCGCCGCCCGCGTTGCGCCGAGTGCCGACGTCTTCGAGCGTTGCGTCGATGATCAGGTCGGCCCGGCCGTCCGCGTCGAAGTCGCCGGTGACCACGCCCGCCCGGCTGCCGATGCGGTCGATGCGCTCGATCTTGCCCCGGACGCCCCGGCCCTGGTGCCAGATCTGGTTGCCGTCGGTGGTGATGCCGTCGGCCGATCCGTACAACACGTTCGCCGCGCCCGCGCTGGTGACGCCGGCCAGGTCCTCCCAGGGGACGGCGACCGCAACGTCGTCGAAGCCGTCGCCGTCGAAGTCGTCGACGGCCACGCTGGCGCCGAAGCGGTCCTTGAACTGCGGCGCGCCCCGGACCGGTCCTGCTTGCGAGAAGCGCTGGACGGCGTCGTAGTCGAAGCTGCCGCCGTCGCCGAGGAGCACGTCCACGACGCCGGCGAGCTCGACCCCTGCGACCGTCGAGTCGCGGCGCCCCACGACGATGTCGGCCTGACCGTCACCGTTCACGTCTCCGATGTCGATCGATGATGCGGGGCCCACGCCCTGGGATGCGCCGGTCTCGATCGCACCGGCTGCCTCATCGGTGCGAATGCCGTCCGGCGTGCCCGAGAAGATGACCAGCTGCCCGACGTCGTCATCAGTGTCATCCCCGACGACGAGGTCGTCGTAGCCGTCCCCGTCGACATCGCCGACCGCGATCGTCCAGTTGGTGAAGCCGGGCGGCATGCTGATCTGGGACCACGTCGACGGATCCAGCCCCTCGCCGGTTCCGAAGACCGCGAACAGTCTCCGCCGCTTGGCGACCAGGAGGTCGTCGAACCCGTCCCCGTCGAAGTCGCCCCAAGGCTTGTCGATCGCGACCGCGAGTTCGCCCGGGGCCGCGGGAGCGATGTCATCCTCGACGATGACCTGCGTGAGCGAGGGATCGGGACCGCCAGGCCCTCCGTACATCACGGTGATCGTGGCCTGCTGCGAGAGTTGCGGCTGCGTCGGCGTGGCGATGTCGCTGTAGCCGTCGCCGTTGAAGTCGGACGGGGCCGGGGTCGCGGGCTGAGCCGGTACCGGCGGAGCGGTGGCCACCACCGAGGCAGCGAACGCCAGAGCGGTGGCAATGGTCAGCAGGGTTCTCAACGGCACTCCTTCCTCGAACACGATGTCACGACCAGGAGGACGCGGGCCGACCGTCAGTCGTTCATCTCTCGCCGACGAACTCCAGCACGGCGTCGTTGAACGCATCGGCCTGTTCGACGTTGATCGAGTGGCCGCCCTCGAGCTCGACGAGGCGGAAGTCGGGGATGCGTTCGGCGGCGGTGGGGACGTGCTCCTGGAAGGCCGACTCCCAGCGTCCGTTGACCAGCATCGTGGGCACGGTCAGGTCACCGAGCTGGTCGAGCGAATGCCAGGCGTTGCGCCACCGGGTGATGCCCATCGCCGCAGCCGGGTCCATGGCGTCTGCGGCGGCGACCATCGCGGCCTTCACGTCATCGGGGAACCGCTTGGCGTTGATCGGGTGCATCGGGAGGTCGCGCAGGTCGGTGATCTCGGGGCCCGGGGGAGCGGGGGCGTCGGAGCGGGCTCGGCGGCGCGCGATGCCGAAGGCGGCTCGCGAGTTGGTGAAGACCAGGCCTCTGGCCCGGTCGGCGTGGGCCAGGACGTACTGGATGGCGATGGCGCCGCCGAGCGACTGCCCGATGACCCACCAGGTGTCGATGCCGGCGTCGGTCCGGATCGATTCGATGGCCGTCATGATGGCCTCGGGTCGGTACCCGTCGTCGTCTGCGGGCACGGGGGAGTGGCCGTGGCCGGGCAGCTCCACCATGTGGAGATGCAGCCGCTCGCCGAGGGCGTCGCGGTTGGACATCCACTGCGCGTTGCTGGACATGAAGCCGTGGATGAGGACCGCTGGGGGGCCGTCGGGGTTGCCGGCGACCTCGACGTTCAGCGCGGTCACGTCGAGGAGTCGCTGAGCGCCTCTGCGAGGGCGATGACCTCGTCGGCGAGCCCGGGGCCGTCGACGCCGGACTGGAACGAGATGCGATGCAGGGCCAGCGCCGGGGTGAGCTCGGCGAGGGTGTCGAGGAACGGGTTGTCCTCACCCATGATGCGGGCGAGCACATTGCGGTAGAAGTCGACGTTGTAGCGCTCGTGCACGGCGTCCGCGATCACGGGGTGCGTGCGCATCGCCGCGATCATGCCCGGCAGCATGTCGGGGTCGCCGTAGTACTCCATGGCCTTGCCCTCGATCAGGTTGCGCAGATCGGCGACCGGGTCGTCGGACACGTCGGCCTCGGGCTCGTCCATGGTCCGGATCGCCTCGGCCACGAGGTCTTCCTTGGTCTTCCAGCGGCGGTAGATCGCACCGGTGCCCGAGCAGGCGCGATCGGCGACGTCCTGGATCCGCAGCTTGTCGTAGCCCGTCTCCATCAGGATCTCGGTGGCGGCGTCGAGGATCGCCGTCGTGCGTTCGTCGTCTTGGGGCCGACCACGCGAAGCCGCAGGTCGGCGGCGGTTTTCGGTGGTGTCGGGTTCGGTCATGGTGTGAAACCTATCACAGAAGTCTTGATTTCCGGAAATGATTGTTTACGATACGGAACAACAGTTTCCGGAAGTAGTTATTTCCGGTAAGAGCGAATCCCAGAAGATACCCACTCGCCCCCTGAGACGAAGAAGACGACGATGGACACACCCTCTCTCCACGACACCGCAATCGACACCGAACCCAAGACCGACGTCGAGACCACCGCCTCGCAGCGCCGCTGGATCCTGATCGCCACCTGCCTCGCGCTGCTGGCGATCATGGTCTCGGTCTCGGGCCTCAACGTCGCCCAGGGCGCACTCGCTGCCGATCTCGGCGCCAGCCAGGGCGAGCTGCTCTGGATCATCAACGGCTTCACGGTCGCCCTGGCCGCCAGCCTCCTGCCCCTCGGGGCGCTCGGCGACCGGATCGGGCGCAAGAGCGTCCTGGTCGTCGGCACCACGGCCTTCGCTGCGTTGAACGTGGCGTCGGCCTTCGCCGACAGCGCCGGCTTGCTCATCGGCCTGCGGGTCGCGATGGGTGTGAGCGCGGCGCTCGTGATGCCCGCCACGCTGTCGACGATCACCGCAGCCTTCCCGCCCGAGGAGCGGGGTCGAGCCGTCGGCGTCTGGACCGGCGTGGCCGGTGGCGGTGGCGTGATCGGCCTGATCAGCTCGGCGATCCTCGTCGACAACGTCTCCTGGCCGTGGGTCTTCGCCGCCCCGATCGGCATCGCCCTGATCTCGCTGGCGATCACCATCCCGATGGTGCCCAACACCCAGGAGATCGCCGAAGGTGCCTTCGACCGCATCGGTTCGCTGCTGTCGGTCCTCGCCGTCGGCGGCATCGTGCTCGCCATCCACGAGGGTCCCGAGCAGGGCTGGACCGCCGCCATCACCGTCGCCGCCGCCGTCGTCGGCGTGCTCGCTCTGATCGGCTTCATCGCCTGGGAGCGCCGTCAGGCCGCCCCGCTGCTCGACGTCAGCGTCTTCACCAACCGGGTCCTGTCGGCTGGCGCCCTGTCGCTCACTGTCATGTTCGCCCTGATCATCGGGATGTTCCTGGTGATGATCCAGTTCCTCCAGGCCGTCCTCGAGTTCAGCGCCATCCGGGCCTCCGTCGCCCTCCTGCCGATGATCGTGGTGCTCATGGCCATCGCTCCGATCGCCCCGTCGATCTCCCAGCGCTTCGGCTACCGGAACACCATGACCGCTTCGCTGTTCGTCGTCGCCGGTGCCCTGGGGTGGCTGGCGCTCGTGCCCGAGGCGCCGAGCTACATGGACGTGGCCCCGGCGCTGGTCGTGCTCGGCCTGGCACTCGGTGTCGCCATGACGCCGTCGACCACGGCGATCACCGAGTCGCTCCCCGCCGAGAAGCAGGGTGTGGCCTCGGCGCTCAACGACACCGTCCGCGAGCTCGGCGGCGCCATCGGCGTGGCCCTGATCGGTTCGATGCTCGCCGCCGGCTACCGCTCCAGCGTGGCCGACACCGCCGAGACGCTCGATCCCGAGCTGGCCCACCTGGTCGAGGAGGGCATCGGTGGTGCGTTCGTCGCCGCTCAGCAGGCGGGCCCGGCCGGTGGCGGGATCATCACCAGCGCCCAGTCGGCGTTCCTCGAAGGCTGGGGTCCCGCCATGTGGCTGGCCGCCGGCATCGCCGCAGCGACCGCCCTGGTCGCCTACCGGATCATCCCGGCCGACGCCGACGCCTCGGTGTCGCCGCTGCCTGAGCGCACCGACGACCGGGACCTCGTCGCCGCCTGATCGTCCCGCTCGGCGACGAATGTCGCCCGGCCCGCGCCCGTCGGCGCCCGGTTCGTCCGGTGCGCCGACGCTGCGCGTCCGGTCGGCGGGCGATCGGCTAGGAGTAGTCGGCCAGGTTGCGGAGCATGTGGGCGGCACCGTGCGGCTGGTTGATCGCCGCGTGCTCGCCGTACATCTGCTCCTTCTGCCACCGGTAGTTGTCCCGGTTCGCGGCGAGGTGTGCGAGCGACGCGGCTCGCTCGATGCTCGCCTCGCGGACGTGCTCGTGCGGGACGGCCGACTCGACGAACCCTGCGGCCACCGCGTCGGGCGCCGTCCAGCGCTTGGCCAGCAGCACCGTCTGGTGGAAGGCGGATGCCGACAGCTTGTGCTTGAACAGCGCCACCTCGGGGATCGGCACCGTCAGGCCGATCTCGAGTTCGTTTGCACACAGAAAGCCCCGGTCCTCGCGCATGATCCGCACGTCGTGGCACAGCGCCGACATGAACCCGGCGCCGAAGCCGTGGCCGTTGACCGCACACACCGTGGGCACCGGCAGGGTGATGATGCGCCCCATGAGTTCCATGAACTCGGTGCCGAAGGTCTTCCGGTCGCCGCCGGGGTGATCGGGGTCGGAGCCCATGATCCAGTCGACGTCGAGGCCGTTGGAGAAGAACTTCTCGTGAGCGGACGCGGTGACCATCGCCGCCGGACCGTCGGAGGCCTCGACCTCGTCGATCGCCTTGGCGAACTCCCGAGTGAAGGTGGTGGTCCACCGGTTCTCGCCGTCCACCATGGTGAGGACGAAGACGTTGTCGTGCCGCTCGAGTTCGATCATGCCGGCAGGCTAGTTGGCGCGCTTTCCGGTCAGACCACGAAGCGCGCCAACTCGGGCACGCCCGTCCTGAGGCTCAGACCGGCCGGTCGCCCTTGACGGTGATGCGGCGCATGCGGCGGCTGTGGCCCGCGAAGTCGAACAGGGCGTGGTGCTGGACGCTGCGGTTGTCCCACATGGTCAGGGTCCCCGGCTCCCAGCGCACCCGGCAGGTGAAGCGCTCGTGCACCGCGTGGTCCCACAGGAACCGCAGGAGGGCGTTCGATTCGGGTGGCGTCATCCCGACGATGCGGGTCGTGAACGCCTGGTTCACGTAGAGGCCCCTGCGCCCGGTCTCGGGATGCGTTCGCACGACCGGATGCTCGACGCGAGTCGAGGCCAGGTCGGCGTTCTTGGTCTTCATGTCCTTGTTGACCGTCGACTGGCCCCGTGCGCCGTACTGACGCTCGGCCGAGTGGACGGCGACCAGGCCGTCGAGCATCCCCTTCATCGTGTCACTCAGCGCGTCGTAGGCCGCATGCTGGTTGGCGAACAGGGTGTCGCCGCCCACGGGCGGCAGCTCGACGGCATAGAGGATCGAGCCGAGGTCGGGCTGGTCGAGGAACGTGACGTCGGTGTGCCAGCCGCCGCCGAAGTTGATCTTGTCGTCGGCTCGCGTGACGACGTCGAGGATCTCCGGATGCTCAGCGTTCATCTCGACGTACGGGTGCTCATCGAGGTCGCCGAACCGGTGACCGAACGCGATCTGCTCGGCCGGTGACAGGTCCTGGTTGCGGAACACCAGGACGTGGTGGTCGAGGAAGGCTCGGTGCACGGCGACGAAGCCGTCGTCGTCCAGCGCTCGGAGATCGAGCCCGAACACCTCGGCACCGATCAGCCCCGAGAGCGGCCGCAGATCCAGTTGCGTCGTCGTGGTCACGCTCCCGAGGTTACGTTCCCGGAATGGCGGTGGCCACGGGGTCGAGGCGTGCGCGGCTGGGCGGGTGGCCCATGACCCGCTTGTAGGCCCGGCTGAACGCAGCCTCGGATCCGTACCCCAGGCGCATCGCCACGTCGAAGACCGACAGGTCCTCCGTGCGGAGGATGTCGGTGGCCACGTGCATGCGCCACTCGGTCACGTAGTGCATGGGCGACTGGCCGACCAGGTCGGTGAAGCGGGCCGAGAACGCCGAGCGGGACATCGCGCATTCGGCTGCCATCGCCGCCACGGTCCAGTCGCGGTCGGGGGAGCGGTGGACCATGGCGATGGCATGGCCGATCGCCGGATCCCGCAGGGCCCCGAGCCAGCCCTGGTGGGCCTCCGGTGTGGTGTCCAGCCAAGACCGGATGGCCTGGATGACGAGGATGTCGCTCAGTCGGGTGACGACGGCCTCGCCGCCGGGTTGGGGGTCTCGCGTCTCGGCCGCCATCAGCGACAGGAGACCGCCGAACCACGGCCAGCCGGTTTCGGCTGTGGCCCCTCTCACGTGGATGACGTCGGGGAGCATGGCGACGAGGAACCGCGCCGCCGGGTGGCCGAACTGGACGAGGCCGCAGATCAGGTCGGTCGGGCTGCCGCCGCCGCCGTGGCGGAGCACGGCGTACTGACGGCTGATGTAGTCGTGCGGGAGGTCGAACACGATCGGCGTCGGGGTCCGGTCGATGTCCCAGGCGGTGTGGCCGCCGCCTCTCGGGAGCACGACCACGTCGCCCTGCGACAGCAGATGCTCCGTGCCGACGTTGTCGCGCATGGTGAACGTGCCCTCGGTGACCACGTGGAACCAGATGCAGTCCTCCATCTCGGGCAGGTGGATGCCCCACGGCTGCGTCAGCTCGGACCGGCAGTAGAAGACGCCCTCCATGCGGAGGAAGTGCAGGGCCTCGGCCAGCGGGTCGGCGATCAGCGGGATCTCGTGTGGGGCATCCATGGGTCAGTCCTCGATGACGGCGATGAGGGCGATGGTGAGGGCGGCCAGGTTGGCGACGGTCCGAGCGCCGTGCCATCGGTTCCACGGGCGCTCGTAGGTGACACGGGCCCGGTGGAGGTCGTCGTCGGTCGCATCGGCGAGCGGCACCCGGTCGAGGGCGTTGTTCAGCGGTACGTTGCCGCCGAAGGTCACGCCAAGCACGCCGACGAGGTACGTGCCGCCGGCGGCGAGCAGCAGGCCACCGCGGCGGGTGTCGCCGCTGCGCCACTCGGCGATGCCGGCGACCGCCAGCAGCGCGGGGGTGAGGAGGAACGGTCCGATGAAGCCGGGGTTGATGATCGCCCGGTTGATGTTCTGCATCGTGGTCACGTACACCCGGTCGGGGACGAGCCGCGTGCCGGGGATGACCGAGACCGCCCAGGCGAACCAGAGGCCGGCCATCAGCGCGGTGCTGGCGACGGCGACGAAGGTGAGGGTGGCGGTCATCGGACGTCCTCCGTGGTGTCTTGGAGACGGAAGCTCGCGGCGCCGTGGTTGAGCGGATCGCGGATCAGGTCGATGGTGCGGGCGCCCGGGCCGTAGCTGTGGATCGTGCCGGTCGGGACGATCTCGACGAACACGCCGTCGGCCATGTCCAGGGCGCCGTGGCCGGCGATGGCCTTCAGGTCGCCGCGCTCCACGAGGTCGATCACCTTCGCGTCGTCCATGGCGACCAGCTCGGCCCGCGCCTGGAAGTGGATGGTGAACGGCGGACCGGCGGGGAGGCGCCGGAACGGGATCGAGACGGCGACGTGCGGATTGGCCACGGCGTTTCGTGCCTTGCGGCTGGTGGTCAAGGTGTGGATCCAGAGCGAGGAGCCGACCGCCGAGTAGACGACGCCGGCGACGTGGGGTCGACCGGCCGGCGAGACCGTGGCCAACGTGCAGAAGTCGCGCCTAGCGATGGTCTTCATGACCTTCCGCATGACTCGCTCGGCGGGCTTGTCTCGCAGGTCCGGGTCGTCGGTGAGGTTCGGGTTGCGTGGGGTGGTGATGGTTTCCATGGGCTTCACCCTGACGGCTCGTCGCCGGATGATGAATACCCAGAATGCCCGGATCCTTGATCGATCGTCCAGCGATCGGGTCAGTTCGGATCGGGGTCGCCGCCGAAGACCGCTCGCGCCGCCACGCCGACCGCCAGGGTGATGCCGCCGCCGACCAGGGCCGAGACGGGGAGCGAGAAGATCAGGACCACGCACCCGACGAGCCCGAGCAAAGCGATGCTCCGCGGCCAGCGCCGTTGGTCGGCGGTCAGGGTGAGGGCCGACGCGTTGGTGATGGCGTAGTAGGTGAGGATCGCCACGCCGGAGACGGCGATGGCGCTGCGCAGCTCGAGCACGAGGACGAGGACGATCACCACCGACGCCACGGTGAGCTCCGCTCGCAGCGGGAGGCTCCGCGCTCCGTCGACGTGGGCGTACCAGCTCGGGAGCTCGCGGTTTCGGGCCATGGCGAGCGTCGTCCGCGACACCCCTGGGATCAGGTTGAGCAGCACGCCGAGCGCCGCGATGCCTGCGCCCACTCGGATCACGCCCGACAGGCTGGAGTCGCCGACGAGTCGCAACGGCGCATCGGTGGCGGCCAGTGCGTCCGCGTCGACGGTGGCCAGGGCGGTGACCGCGACGACGGCGTAGAGCACCAGCACCGCGGCGAGCGCGCGGGGTACGGCCTTCGGGATCGTGACCTCGGGCTCTCGGACCTCCTCGCCCAGGGTGGCGATGCGCGCGTACCCGGCGAACGCGAAGAAGAGGAAGCCGGCGGACTGGAGGACGTCGTAGAGCGACCCGTCGATCGGTGTGAGTCGGTCGATGTCCGCGCCGTCGCCGGACCACCCGGTCACGACCACGAGGGTCAGGGCGGTGAGTGAGACGACGAGCAGGATGCGGGTCACCGCCACGGTTCGACTCAGCCCGCCGATGTTGACCGCCGTGATGCCGACGACGGCGAGGATGGCGACGAGGCGTTCCTGCTCGGGCCAGAGGTACGCGCCGACCGTGAGCGCCATCGCCGCACATGACGCGGTCTTGCCGACGACGAAGCCCCAGCCGGCGAGGTGGCCCCACCGGAGGCCGAGCTGGCGCCGGCCGTAGACGTAGGTGCCGCCGGACTCGGGATGGATCGCCGCGAGCTGGGCGGAGGATGCCGCGTTGCAGAACGCGACGACGCCGGCGATGACCAGTCCGATCAGGAGCCCGGTCCCGGCGGCTCTGGCTGCGGGAGCCCACGCGGCGAACACGCCGGCGCCGATCATCGAACCGGCTCCGATGATCACCGCATCGGACACGCCGAGTTCCCGTTTGAGGGTTCCGCTGGTCGCCATCGCTGGCTCACCCTAGGGCTCGGAGGCGGACGACCTGGTGTCCGGAGCGACTCGTCGTCAGGCGTTCACGCCGTCGTCACGCGGCCCTCACCGCGGACTCGGAGCGGCGCCAGTCCCACGCGACCAGCGCGGCGAGCAGCGCCGTGAGGGCGAAGGCGATCCAGGTCACGAACACGTTGGTGCCCGACTGCGCCCCGGCGTTGACGTCACCGGCCTGCATGACCAGCAACATGGCGATCGTGGTGACGACGAGGAAGCGGAGTCGGGTGACGAACGCCACGCTCATCACCACGAGGAGTGCCGTGTTCTTGCCGGCCCAGCTCCAGATCATGAACTCGTTGGCCGGGATGGGGATGTCCATGCTCTCGAAGAACGAGGTCTGGTCGAACAGGGCGATGAAGCTCAACATCGCGTAGATCGCCATCAGGAGATAGCCGGGGGCGATGACGCTGACGGGGAGGCGGGGTGTGGTGTGGGAGGCGTGGGAGTTCTGCATGCTGCGAACTGTAGCGCTACAAAGTGTAGCGGCAAGTGGCACGGGGCTTCAGGAGCGACGCCGGATAAACGATCCGATTCGTATCGAGGCGGGTAGCGTCGGATCATGGCTCCAGCCGGCGGCGTCGGTCGCCCACCCGGACCCCACGGCGACACGCTGGCGAAGATCCTGCCGACGGCCCTGCGCCTCTTCCTGGAGGAGGGCGGTGCGGCGTTGACCCCGACCCGGCTGCATCAGGAGACCGGGGTCTCACGGGCGACGATCTACCGGAACTTCCCGGAGCCGGCGGACCTGATCGAGATCATGTTGACCCGCGCCACCGAGCTGCCCCCGGACGACTGCTGGACTGGCGACCTCACCTCCGACCTCCATCGGGCGGTCGAGACACTGCGGTTCCGCTTCGAGCACCGGCCCGCGCGAGCGTTCTTCGCCGCGACGCTCGAGTACGGCCGGACCTCGCCCCGGGTGGCCGAGACCTCCGAACGCTTCGTCGCCGGGATCCTCGAACCGATCCGGCTCGTCGTCGCCGCCGCCGTCGACGCCGGTCAGCTCGAGGGCGACGTCGACGAGCTGGTGTCGGAGGTCGCCGGCCCCCTGATGCTCGAACACGTGATCCAGGGTCGTGCCGTCTCCGAGCGTCGAGCCCGCGAGGTGGTCGACGCGTTCCTCTCCCATCGTCGCTGAGGCGTCGCCCGGGCTGACCTTTCGTCAGTCCGGTACGGTGATCGCCGGAACGAGCCGGACGATCAACGAGGACCGAACCATGGCCGAGGCTTACATCATCGACGCGTGCCGCACCCCGCGGGGGATCGGCAAGCAGGGCAAGGGCGCGCTGGCGCATCTGCACCCCGGCCACCTCGGTCGGACCGTCCTCGAGGCGATCCGCGACCGAAACGGCATCGACACCGCAGACGTCGACGACGTGATCTGGGGCACGAGCTCACAGGTCATGGAGCAGAGCGGTGATCTCGGTCGGATGTCGGCGCTCGATGCGGGCTACGACATCAAGGCGAGCGGCGTCACCCTCGACCGCTTCTGCGGCTCGGGCATCACCAGCGCCAACATGGCCGCGACCGCGGTGATGGCCGGCATGGAGGACCTGGTGGTCTCGGGCGGCACCGAGATGATGTCGCTGCCGAAGAAGGGGATCATGCCGATGGGTGCCGGCAACCCACACCTGCAGGAGCTGCATCCGCAGTCGCACCAGGGGGTCTGCGCCGACGCCATCGCCACGCTCGAGGGGATCCCGCGGCGGGCGCTCGACGAGCACGCGGCCGAGTCCCAGGCACGCGCCGAGGTCGCCATCAAGGAAGGCCGGTTCGACAACAGCCTCATCCCCGTCTTCAACCTCGACGGCTCGCTGGCGCTCGATCAGGAGGAGTTCCCCCGCCCCGGGACCACGGCCGACTCGCTGGCCAACCTCCAGCCGAGCTTCCCGGCGATCGCCGACTACCGCCACGACGAAGACGGACTCACGTTCCGCGAGCAGATCAATGCCAAGTACCCCGACCTCGAGATCGAGCACGTGCACCATGCAGGCAACAGCTCCGGCGTGGTCGACGGTTCGGCGGCGATCCTCTGGGCCTCGGCGGAGTACGCGCAGGCCCACGGTCTCCAGCCGCGCGCCCGGGTGGTGGCCACCGGCAACATGGGCGACGACCCGACGCTGATGCTCAACGCACCGGTGCCGTCTGCCAAGAAGGTGCTCAAGCGGGCCGGTATGACGCTGGACGACATCGACCTGTTCGAGATCAACGAGGCCTTCGCCGTCGTGTCCGAGAAGTTCCAGCGCGACCTCGACCTCGACCGCTCCAAGGTCAACGTCAACGGTGGCGCCATGGCGCTCGGCCATCCGATCGGCGCCACCGGTGCGATCCTGATCGGCACCTGCCTCGACGAGCTCGAGCGTCAGGACAAGCAGGTCGGCCTGATCACGATGTGCGCGGGCGGCGGCATGGCCCCGGCGATCATCATCGAGCGGGTCTGAGCCGATGCCGAACCGGATCGAGCCGCTGCCGCGCGAGGAATTGGCCGAGTTCGAGGACGGCCTGGCACTGATCGAAGGCCTGATGGGCTTTGTCCCGACGTCGATGCACGCGATGGCGCGGGTCCCCGGCCTGGTGCCGGCGTTCCTCGCCATGGGGAACGCCGCCATGGCCAACGGCCTGCTCCCGCCCGGGCTGCCGCACATGATCTCCCACGTCACGTCCTTCGGTGCCGGGTGCCGCTACTGCCAGGCCCACACCGCTCACACCGTGGAACGGAACGGACTCGCACCGGAGAAGGTCGCCGAGCTCTGGAACTTCGAGCACAGCGACCTGTTCGACGACGCGGAGCGCGCTGCACTGCGGATCGCCTTCGGTGCCGGTCAGAGCCCCAACGCGGTGACCGACGAGGACTTCGAGCGAGCCCGCGAGTTCTACGACGACGCGCAGCTCGCCGCGATCGTCGCGGCCGCGTCGTTCTTCGGGTACCTCAACCGTTGGAACGACACCGTCGCCACCGCGCTCGAGGAGGAGCCGCTCACCTTCGCCGCCGAGCGGCTCGGCGGCGAGGCCTGGGACCCCGGCAAGCACGCCTGATCAGTCGGGCGCCCCCACGAGATCGGCGACCGACCGCAAGAGCGGTGTTGCCAGCGCGAGCTGGGTCTCGGTGTGGGAGACCTCGTCCAGCGCGGCGATCTCCTGCAGGATGCGATGGAGGTCTTCGTTGGTCGTGGCCACGATCTTCAGGAGGAGGTCGCCCGACCCCGTGACCGTGTGCACCTCGAGGACCTCGGGGATCCTGCTGAGGTGCTCGATCGTGCGGTCGTGGCGACCCTGCGCGATCGACAAGGTCGTGAACGCCCGCACGTCGTAGCCTGCCGCCGCGGCGTCCATGTCGGGGCCGAAGCCGGTGATGATGCCGCGCTCGATCAGACGCTCCAGTCGGGACTGCACGGTCCCCCGAGCCAGGGCCAGGCGACGTGCGAGGTCGGAGATGCCGGCGCGCGGGCGGCGCCGCAGTTGACCCACGAGGCGCCGGTCGGTGTCGTCGAGTGCCGGACTCAAGATGCTCGGTCTCGGTGGCTGGCGCCCTGCACGGATTGGACAGACTGTCCAACCTGGGTGCCCATTGGCAACAACATGTGCATCATCATTGCACATCACTCGTGAATAGTGCTCAATGGAGGAACAGAACGGCGCAGATCGTTCACCAGATCACGAAAGGACTGGTCAGGATGAGCCCCCATCTCAAGAAGGTCGATCACATCACCTACGCGTGTGAGCAGGGCACCATCGAACGGTGGGCCTGGTTCCACATCGAGGTCGAGGGCGGCACCCTCATCAACCGCATCGACGACGTCCGGCCCGACGATCGCGACTCGAGCATGAAGATCTGGTGCATCGACTACGGCGACTTCGGCGTCGCCCTGATCGAGGGCATCGATCGTGCGCAGAAGTCCCAGGTCACCAAGTTCGTCGATGTCCACGGCGACCACGCCGTGCAGCACGTCGCGTACGACACCCACGATCTGGAGAAGTTCCAGGCGCACATGAAGAAGATGGGCGGCACGCCCCGTGGCGAGACGCTCGTCCGCAACGACGGCTTCGGGATCCTGAAGCAGATGTTCGCCCGTGGCTACGCCGAGGGCGACGCCGCGGAGGCCTCGTTCCCCGAGTACGTGCAGCGCCCCAACCCGGGTGAGACCGATGCCGAGGTGGCGATCACCTTCGCGGAGGAGACCGGCAAGGGCTTCTACGACCAGATCGAGGACGCCGTCGCCGCTGGCGACGAGGCTCCCTTCTTCGACTTCAGCCGGATGCCGGAGGACTGGGAGGTCCCCGCCGCCCAACCGAAGGGCGTCTGAAGCCGGTTCATCCGCGGGGCAACCGAGAGGCCGGCACGAGCGCGGCCAGGGAAACGCCAGCCGCCGCGAGGTAGGCGGCCCTCCAGCCGTCGATGAACGAGTCATCGGCACCGGCGGTGTCCGCGATGTCCGCCAACGGGATGTCGTACCCCTGGCCGGCGAGAACGCCGGCCACGATCGCTGCGACCGCGGCCTGGCCGAGCACGCTGCCGAAGGTGCGGGTCACATTGGTGAACGCCCCCACCACCCCCAGGGACGCGGCCGATGTCGCACCCATCATCGAGCTGTTGGCCGGCACGTTCCACATGGCGAGGCTGAGCCCCGCCGCGATCGTGATCGGGATGATCAGTCCGAGTGACGTGTCGAGACCGGTGAACGCGAAGACGGCCATCACCGCGGCCTGCGTGGTCAGACCTGTCACCACCGAGGGGCGCGGACCGAGTCGGTCGTAGAGGCGTCCCGAGATCTGGGCGGAGACCGCCATGCCGACCGCGTAGCAGGCCAAGACGATCCCGGTCGTCCGCGAGGTCAGGCCGCGCACGCTGATGAGCTGGATCGGGATCAGGAGCGTCGTCGCGGCAGAGGCCGCGAACCCCATGACCCGCACCGCGACCGCGGCCCCGAACGATGGAAGCGCGAACAGTCGCAGGTCGAGCATCGGCGCCTCGTGGCCGAGCTCGTGTCGGACGAACGCGACGATGACGATCGCCGCGCCGATGCCGCCGGCGATGATCGGGACCGACAACCAGGCGAACTCGAAGGGGTTGTTCGCCGTCACGACCACCAGCACGATGCCGAGCCCGGCGAGCACCCCACCCAGTCGATCGGCGCGGTGTCGCTGCGCGGCGGGGTCGACCGTGTCGTCGTCGAGTACCGCCGGGATGATCACGAGCGTCACGAACACCGGGACGGCCAGCAGCACGAACAGCCACTCCCACGAGAGCGGGCCGAGCAGCAGCCCGCCGACGAGCGGGCCCGAGGCCGAGGCAGCCCCCACCGCAGTCGTCTGGCCTCCCATGGCCAGACCACGCTCGTGGGGTGGGAACGCCGCGACCAGGATGCCGGTCGCGACCGACTGGGCGAGCACGTTGCCGGTGGCCGAGACCACGCGTGCGGCGATCAACAACGGGAAGTTCGGGGCCAGGCCTGTGGCGACCAGACCGAGCCCGAAGATGCACATGCCCCACCAGAGGATGCGGCGACGACCGACCCGATCCGCCAGGGAACCGACCGGCAGCAGGCAGGCCGCCACGATCAGCGATTCGATGATGACCACCCATCCGACGGCCCTCAACGTGACGTCGAAGTCCTCCGCGATGTCCGGCAGCACGAGGAACGACATGCTCGATGCGGCGACGAGCAGGAAGTACGTCATGGCCATCGCCGCGAAGGCGCGCCACTTCGGCTCCATCCGGCCGGTGAGTCGGCCGACCACGCTGGCCCGCGTCACCCCTCGGCCGCCGGGAGCAGCGCTCCGGGATTCATGATGCCGTCGGGGTCGAACACGTGCTTCACGGACCGCATGAGCTCCCACTCGACCGCCGGCTTCTGCGCACGGATGCGGGTCCGGAGATGCCGGCCGACGCCGTGTTCGGCTGAAAGCGTGCCGCCCATCGCGATCGTCGTCTCGTCGACCCGCTGTTCGAGTTGCGGGCGCGCTGCGAGGAACGCGTCCATGTCCTCGATGCGCGCCGGCAGGATCATCACGTGGAGGTTCCCGTCACCGACGTGGCCGAAGCCGTAGGCGACGGCGTCGGGGACCACGTCGGCGGCAGCCGCCAGGACGGCGTCGTGGTATTCGGCCATGCGATCGACGGGCACCGCCGTGTCCATCTTCAGGCCGACTCGTTGCGTGTCCGGGAAGATCCGCTGCGGTGGCAGCTCGTCGCGGATGAGCCAGAGGCGCTCCTCCTGGTCGGAGGTGGCCGCGACGATGGCATCGAGGATCCGACCCTCTGCGGCTGCGGTCTGCAGGAACGTCCCGAGCGCGTCCGTGACCGGACGGGTCGAGCCCAGCTTGACCAGTACGTAGAAGGGCGCTTCGGTCTCGATCGGCCGCGGAACGTCGTACAGCTCGCACACGCGTCGCATGCCGATCGCCGGAACCAACTCGAACGCGGTCACCAGTCCGGGTGCGGTCTCCTGGGCGAGGGCGTAGAGCTCGCTCAAGCCGTCGAGCCCGGGGATCGCCGCCAGCGCCGACTGTTCGTGGGTGGCGGGCGGGTGGAGGCGGACCACCGCCCGGGTCACCAGGCCGAGGGTTCCCTCGGACCCGATGAAGAGCTGCTTGAGGTCGTACCCCGAAGAGTCCTTGCGCAACGCCCGGGTTCCGTCCCAGACGCGGCCGTCGGCCAGCACCGCCTCGATGCCCAGGACGTTGTCGCGGAGGTTGCCGTAGCGGAGCACGTTGTTGCCGCCCGCGTCCGTCGCGATGGCGCCACCGATGGTGGCCGTACCCCTGGCGCCCCAGTCCGGGGCGAACATGCGGTCTGCCGCCGACGCCGCCTCGTGCATCGCCTGGATGGTGACGCCCGCCTGCACGGTCATGGACCAGCGGTGCGGATCGACCGCCTCGATCCGGTTCATCCGGCTGAGCGAGACCACGATCGACGGGGTCGTGCCCGTCGGCGCAGTTCCGCCGCTCAGCCCCGTGTTCCCGCCCTGGGGCACGATGGCGACGCCGTGGTCCGCGCAGGCTTCCACGACGGCCTGGACCTCGAAGGTCGAGGCCGGGCGCACCACGGCGAGCGCGCTGCCGACGTGCACGCCCCTCGGGTCGACGAGGAACGGGGCGGCCTCGTCGCCGGTGAGGACGCCGACCTCGCCGAGCTGGGCCCGGATGGCGGCGATGGCCCGATGCTCGGTCACGACGGTGACGGTACTGTCCCGGGCGAACGTTCGGCACGAGATCAGCCCGGCGGAGTGAGGAGTCGACCATGCGCCCGATGTCCGACGACGAGGTACTCGCATTCATGTGCGAGGGCTCCAAGACCGGCAAGCTCGCGGTCACGCGCAAGGACGGGCGACCGCACGTGTCGCCGATCTGGTTCGACCTGGATCCCGCGACCGGCGAGCTGGTGTTCGTGACCCAGATGGAGAGCGTGAAGGGTCGGTGCATCCGTCGCGACCCCCGCGTGTCGATCTGTGTCGACGTCCAGGAGATGCCCTTCGACTTCGCACGCGTCGACGGCACGGCGACGTGGACGCCCGGTGAGGACGACCCCGAGGCGATGCTGCACTGGGCCACCGAGACCTGCCGGCGCTACGTCGGTGACGACCGCGCCGAGGAGTTCGGCCGCCGCAACGCCCACCCCAGCGAGATGCTCGTCCGTGTGACCCCCACCAACATGCTCGGCGCGTACGGCGTCAGCGACTGAGGACAGGAGCCCCGATGGGACGACACGCCATCAAGACGCCGCCGCACCACGCCACCTGGGCCGAGTTCCTGGACGTGTGGCGCGCGGCCGACGAGATCGACATCTTCGAGTCCGCGTGGAACTGGGACCACTTCTATCCGTTGGCACCGCCCTACGACGGCCCGAACCTCGAGGGGTGGACGATGCTGGGCGCGCTGGCCCAGGCGACGAGCCGCATCCGGATCGGAGCGATGGTCAATGGCATGCACCATCGGCACCCGGCGGTCACGGCCAACATGGCGGCCACGCTGGACCACTTGTCCGACGGGCGCTTCGAGCTCGGGATGGGAGCGGGCTGGAACTTCATGGAGTCCGATGCGTACGGCATTCCGCTCGGCACGCTCAAGGAGCGCTCGGATCGGTTCGAGGAGGGCATGGAGGTCATCGTGTCGCTCCTCGCGAACGAGGCGACCACGTTCTCGGGTGCGTGGTTCGAGCTCACCGACGCCTGGTGCGAGCCGAAACCCGTCCAGGATCGGATCCCCATCGTGATCGGAGGCAAGGGTCGGATGCGGACGCTGCGCACAGCGGCCCGCTTCGCCGACCAGTGGGACATGACGTTCCCCGAGCGGCCCGCCGACTGGCTGGAGCTCGACGAGGTCCTCCGCGTGCACTGCGAGAAGGTCGGCCGCGACCAGTCGGAGATCGCGCGATCGGTGCATCTCGGCTTCGACGAGGACACCGCGGCGGGCGAACTGGCCGAAACCGCGAACGCGTTCTTCGACGTGGGGGTCGACATCGTCGTGTGGTCCATGAGAGGGACGGTGGACGCGTCCCGCCTCGAACCGCTCGCGAACGCCCTCAGCTGACCGCGGCCACGATGGCCCGGACGAGCTGGTCTGCGGGCCGGCGAGCGTCGAGGCGCAGATCGGCGACCGCGGCGAGCGCGGGCTCGCGTCGTTCGATCAGCGCGGCGATCTCGGCGAGCGTGATCGACCGTCGGTGCCGGCCGGTTCCGATCCGCTCGAGCAGCGGCTCGGGATCGAGGTCCAGCGTCACCACGAAGGGCGCGGCCAGCGCCCGCCGGCAATCCTCGCGATCGACCACCGACGCCGCCGCTGCGATGACCGAAGGTGTGTCACCGCCCAACGCGTCGAGCAGCACCGCCGCCTCGAGGGCGTGAAGGGCCGGGACACCGTCGGCTTCGGCGATCGCCCGTCCCGTCCGGCCGGTGTCGGCCTCGATGTCGGCGTCGCTGTCGCGCACGGGCCTGCCGAGCGCCGTCGCCGTCGCCACGGCCGTGGTGGTCTTGCCCACACCCATCGGTCCGATCACGACGATGTGCTCCGGCACGGTCATGGCGCGGAGGGTACTGCGGTCGCTCAGGCGGTCGCTCGCAGCGAGTCGATCATGTCGTCGTCGGCGTCGGCGAAGAACTCGCCGACCACGTCGGTGACCTCCGCCAGGGACCGGGCGGCGAACAGCACCGGTTGGTAGGCGTCGATGTCGTAGGGGAGCGTGCCCATCGCCGAGATGTCGAGCGGGCGAAAGAGGGCCTCGGAACGGAACCAGTCGAGTTCGCCCGCCGATGAGAGCAGCCCTGCGCCGTAGGCGAGTGGACCACGGTCGCTCTCGAGTACGCCGAACTCCGCGCTGAACCAGAAGACGTCGGCGAGGAACTGGCGGGAGCTCTCCCGCTGAACGCGGGTCATCGCGGCACCCGCCGCTCGATGCAACAGGGCCAGGTGCGGGTCGGCCAGGCATGTGGCGTGGCCGAGGACCTCGTGGAGGACATCCGGCTCCGGCGTGTAGAGGGGCGAGGACGGGTGGCGGACGTACTGGGTCGAGAGGAAGATCCCGTCGGCGAGCGAGCCGAAGAACTCGTCGACGGGGACGAGACCGGGGACCGCTCGAAATCGGAACCCGGTCCGCCGCGCCAGACGGTCGGTCACCTCGCGGAGCTGCGGAACCCGGTCGGTGGGAAGACCGAGGCGCTCCGACGCGATGAGGATCTCTGGCGCGGCGAACCTCCGCCAGCGGTCGAGGAGCTCGCCATGGGCGAACGACCACGTGTCGTCCTCGATCTGCAGATAGGCGATGTCCTGGGGGTCCCGCTCCGGCCCGCGGGCGGCGCCGGCGATCTCGCGTCGCCGTCGGGCGTAGGTCTCGTCGGGTTCGATCGCCATCACGGGCATGTGACCATTGTCGCGAATCGTGATTGCTTCGTCTCGTCGTGCGGATCAGATCGAGATGATCATATGATTGGTTTATGGATTCTCAGCTGAACGTACGGGCAGATGTCGATCTCGACGAGATCGATCGGACGATCGTCGACGTGCTTCGCATCGACGGGCGGATCTCGATCCCCGCTCTGGCCGAGCGAGTCGGCATCGGTCGGGCCACCGCCTATGCCCGATTCGATCGTCTGATGGACGCCGGCGTGATCCGCGGGTTCGAGGCTCGGGTCGCCGCCGATGCGCTGGGCCTCGGGGTGTCGGCGCTCGTCGTCATCGAGGCCGAACAGGTCGCCTGGGCCGACCTGCGGGACCGGGTGATGGCGCTGTCGAGTGTGCACTGGGTGGGGCTGACCGCAGGTGCCTCGGACTTCGTGGTGCTGGTTCGCGCCGGCGACCTCGACGAGCTGCGAGATGTCGTGTTGCGCGATCTGCTCAGCGTGCCCGGCATCCGCAACACGCAGACGTCGGTCCTGCTCGAGGAGGCCCGCCCCGAGGGCAGCCTGCTCTGACGGACCGACGCCACCCACCCGGTCGGCCGGTCAGCGGTACGCTCCCGGGCCGTGAGCATCGATGAAGCACAGGTGGACCGGCTCCTCGCTCGAGCCGCACGCGAGGTCGAGGAGGGTCACCTGCCGTCGTGCCAGGTCGCCCTCGGCTACGAGGGCGAGATCGTGGCAGCCGAGGCGTTCGGTGACGCCACCCCGGACAGCCGCTACTGCATCTTCTCGGCGACGAAGCCGTTCGTGGCGTCGACCGTCTGGACGCTGCTGGCCGAGGGTGTGCTGGCACTCGAGACCGTCGTCGCCGAGGTCGTGGAGGGATTCGGCGCCAACGGCAAGGACAGGATCACCCTCGAGCAGGTGATGCTCCACACCTCGGGCTTCCCGCACGCACCCATGGGGCCGCCGGCGTGGTCGAGCCCGCAGGGCCGCGCCGCGAAGATGGCGTCGTGGCGCCTCAACTGGGAGCCCGGCACGGCGTTCGAGTACCACCCGTCGTCGGCGCACTGGGTGCTCGGTGCGCTGATCGAGGCGGTGACCGGCAACGACTTCCGCGACGAGGTCCAACGGCGCGTCACCGACGCGGTCGGCCTGCCGAGGATCGTCGGCATCGCCCCCGATGACCAGGGAGACCTCCAGGACCTCGTGCTGGTCGGCGAGCACGCCTCGCCCGACGAGCTCGAGGCCGCCTTCGGCGTGCGAGAGCTGCCGGCGACCGAGGTCACCGACGATGCGATCCTGCGCTTCAACCTGGCCGAGACCCGGGAGGTCGGCGTTCCCGGTGGGGGAGGGTTCGCCCGATCAGTCGACCTCGCCACCTTCTACCAGCACCTGCTGCACGACCCGAACGACATCTGGGACCCGGCCTGGCGAGCCATCGGCACGGCCGAGGTCCGGAACACGTTCCCAGATCCGATGGGCGTTCCCGCCAACCGCGCGCTCGGTCTCATCGTGGCCGGCGACGACGGCATGTCCCACATCCGTGGTCTCGGGCGGACCGTCTCGCCCACGGCTTTCGGGCACAACGGCGCAGGTGGGCAGCTGGCGTGGGCGGACCCGGCCACCGGCCTGTCGCTCGGGTACGTGACCAACGGTTACGACGTGCACGAGGTCCGGATGCCCAGGCGCGGGACGGCCATCAGCTCGATCGCCGCGGAGTGCGTCGCCTGATCACATGCGCCCGGGGCGAACCTGCCTGCCATCGGCGCGGGCCGCGAGCCGGCCCACATCTTCGAACCACGCGGCGTGTTCGGTGTGGTCCGTGACCCGGAGCACACCCTGCTTCATCATCCGGCCCGCGCCGCGCGGGTAGCCGGCGAGCTGGGCCCCGAGAGCTTCGGCACGTGAGCGGACTTCGGGGTCGGGCACCACGTCGTACGCGACGCCGAGCTCTCTGAGTCGAGGCCCGGGCAGTCGTTCGCCCGGCACGACGATCTGCATGATCGTCGACAGCGGATAGCGGGGCGCCAGCCACGCCAGGTTGTTCGGCGCCGCCAT
Organism: Actinomycetota bacterium; assembly: GCA_039029775.1. GTDB lineage: Bacteria > Actinomycetota > Acidimicrobiia > Acidimicrobiales > UBA8592 > JBCCFK01. The sequence continues at coordinate 28,684 of JBCCFK010000001.1, forward strand.
CCCGAGTTTGACCTCGCCGACCTGCAGCCAGGACTCCTCGCCGACGACGATCAGGTCGCCCGCCAGCGCCAGCGCGGCCCCGCCGTTGATCGCGTACCGCTCCAGGGCGACCACGATCGGGACCGGGCACGCCGCGAGGGACACGTGCGCACGGCGCATGACGGTCGGTGCATCGGCCAACCAGTCCGGCGGGGGATCGGCGTTGTACTCGTCCAGGTCCAGGCCGGAGCAGAATGCCCCGCCGGCGCCGCAGAAGACGACGGCCTCGACCGACTCGTCCCTCGCGACCGCCTCCATGGTGTCCGCGAGGGCCGCCATGAGCGGACCGGTCATCGCGTTCTTGCGGTGCGGGCGGTTGAGCTCGACGACGGCCACGCCGTCGGTGTCGGTGCGGAGCACCAGCGGGTCGGTCATGGCTCAGTTCCTCGGCAGTTCTCGGAAGGGGGTGTCGCGATCGGGACCGGGCTCGCGCGGAAGCCCGAGCACGCGTTCGCCCAGGGTGTTGCGTTGGATCTCGTCGGTGCCGCCGCCGAGCGACATGCCCCGGCAGTTGAGCACGTGGTACTGCCAGTAGTCGGCGTCGCGGTCGGCGTCGGCCCAGGCCACGGCCCGGGGGCCGTTCAGGGTGTGCGCCACCTGAGCCGCGTGCCGGCCCTGGATCGTCCGCCAGAGCTTGCCGATCGACGGATGACGCTTGCGTGCGGCCACCCACGGGATGATCCGCTCGCCGATGTAGACCTGCGCCAGGGCCTGCCGCACGGTCGGGTCGTCGCTGGCGCCATGCTGGCGGGCCAGGGCGAGAAGGCCGTCGAAGGGCAGCGGGGCGCGGCCCGCCTTGGACTTGGCCGCGTCGTCGGTCTTGGTTCCCCGGCCGAGCGAGCTGCGCTCGTGGGCCAGCAGCGCGACGGCGAGGGCCCATCCACCGTTCACCTCACCGATCACCCAGTCCGCGGGAATGCGGGCCTCGTCGAGGAAGACCTCGTTGAACTCGGCGACGCCGGTCATCTGGACCAGCGGGCGGACCGTGACGCCGGGTTGATCCATCGGGCAGGCGAACATCGTGATGCCCCGATGTTTCGGCAGGTCGCTGTCGGTGCGCGCGATCAGGATCGCCAGGTCGGCGTGCTGCGCGCCCGAGGTCCAGACCTTCTGGCCGGTGACCACCCATTCGTCGCCGTCTCGCACCGCGGACGTGGTGAGCCCGGCCAGGTCGCTGCCGGCGCCGGGCTCGGAGTACAGCTGGCACCAGATCTCTTCACCCCGAAGGGCCGGCTTGATGAATCGGCGCTGCAGGTCGGGCGATGCGTACTCGGCGATGGTCGGGATCGCCATGCCGATCCCGATGCCGAACATCGCCTCCTCGCCGGGCAACAGGTCGAGGCTGGCCCGACGGAGCGCCTGCTCGTACGCGGGGCCCAGGCCCTGACCCCCGACGTCGCGCGGGTAGCTCACGCCTGCCAGGCCCGCGTCGTCGAGGGCGGCGCGGTAGGCCCGCGCTCGAGCCAGCCGGTCGTCGATGCCCGAGATCAGGTCCGGGACCGATCGGTAGAACGCCACGACGCGATCGCTGAAGTCGGCGATGGATTCCTGCGTGTTCGACACGACCGGGATTCTGGCACCTCCCGCTCGGCCGTTGCTCAGGCCGAGAAGTAGTCCTCGGGAGCCGAGGCCGCGACGGCGCGCACCTCGGCTTCGGTGACGCCGGGGTCGAGCGCGGTCAGGCACCAGGTCGCGCCGAGGTCGGCGATGGCGTCGTAGGTCAATCCGTCGCCGTCGCCGGGACGAACCGCGACGTCCCACCCGTCGAGCGAGCCCCGGACCGACCGGGCGACGTCCAGCATCTCGGTCAGGGATTCGGCGTCGATGTCGACCGGGAACAGGCCCTCGTAGCGGGCCGCTCGTCGCACCGGCCTGCGCGATCCGCTCCGCGCTGCGAACCACATCGGAATGGTCGGTGGGCGGCCTGCCGGGTGGGCGATCGTGACGTCTCGGGCGACGAAGTGCTCGCCCTCGAAGTCGACGGTCTCCCCGCTCCAGATCCGCCGCAGGATCTCGACGCCCTCGTCCAGCCGTTGACCGCGAACGACGGGATCGACCACCTCGCCGAACTTGCTGAGCTCACCCGAATGGTCGACCCCCAGACCCAGACCCAGGACGAGTCGACCCTCGGACAGGTGGTCCAGCGACAGCGTCTCGCGCGCCAGCTTGATCGGCCGTCGGCGCGTGATGGGCGTGACCATCGGTCCGATCCGGACGCGCTCGGTCGCAGCCGCGACCACGGCCATGCAGATCCACGGGTCCGCGATCTCCTGTGGTTCCTCGGGTTTGCGGAGGACGTGATCCCACACGAAGAACCCGTCCCACAGGTTCGCCTCGGCGGTGGCGGCGATCTCGGCTTGGACGCCCGGGTGGGCCATCTCGCCGCTCGGAGGGATGAAGACGGCATGTCGCATGAGCCTCGACGCTACCGGTATGTCGGGGCCCGGCCGGGCTGTACCGTTTTCGGCCATGCAGCCCGACGCGCCGAACTTCGGAGCCGCCCGCGAGGCGGAGCTGGCGGCCGAGGCGGCGTCCTGGGACACCAGCGCACCAGGCTCGGCGACCGCCGACGACGTGCCCGTCGTCGACGTGGCTGCGTGGTTGAGAACGGGCGATGCCCGGGAGCTCCGCCGGCTCGGTGACCAGGTGCGCCACATCGGCGAGGAGCTCGGGTTCCATCTGCTCGTCGGCCACGGGATCGCCCCCGCGCTGTTCCAGCGGATGTTCGACGCGGCCGCCGCCTTCCTGTCGATGGAGGAGTCGGACAAGCGGACCATCGTCATGGACCAGCCCGATGCCCCGGTCAACGGCATCGGATGGCTCCCGCCCAAGGAGCGTCGCCTCCCCACGAGGTCCAAGGGCAACCTGAACGAGGCCATCCTCTTCAAGCAGGATCGCGACCACCGGCTCGCGCACAATCTGTGGCCGGACCCGGCGCTCGTGCCCGACTTCCGTTCGACCGTCGAGGAGTACGCCGCGGAGATCGAGCGCGTCGCGCTGGGTCTGGTGCCGGTGTATGCCGCCGCACTCGACCTCCCCGGGGACTACTTCGACGACGCGTTCGCCTCACCGTTCTGGAGGCTCCGCATGACCCGATATCACCCCACCGACGCCGCCGATGCGGACGAGTTCGGGATCGCGCCGCACGTCGACACCACCTTCTTCACGTTGCTGGCGCAGAGCGGGCCCGGTCTGGTCATCCACTCACCGCGGCGGGATCGGTGGCTCGAGGTGCCACTGGTACGCGACGCGTTGGTGGTCAACACCGGCGAGCTCCTGAAGCAGTGGTCCAACGACCGCTTCCTGAGCGTCAAGCACTTCGTGCCGCCGCATCGGGGTCCGGGCGACCGCTACAGCGTCCCGTTCTTCTTCAATGCCACGGCGGATCATCCAATGGCCTGCCTGCCGACGTGCCACGGTCCCGACAACCCGCCCAGGTACCCGACCGTCTCGTACCTCGAGAGTCAGGCGGCGGCACAGCGTGAGTAGTCGTCCGACCCTTCGTCCGGGACGGCCGATCGTGGGCATGTCCGCGATCCTGTTGCCACACCTCGACGCCCACACGGTGGACTGGGACGGGTTCGCCGCACACGTCACCCGGACCCGCGACGCCGGGCTCACCCCTGCGGTCAACATGGACACCGGGTTCGTGCAGCTGCTCGATCGCTCGACGAAGCTGCGGGTCCTCGACCAGACCGCGGAGATCACCGGTGGCGCATTCGTCGCGGGTGCCTTCGTGTCCGACGACGAGGGCGCCGAATTCGATCTGGGGGCGTATGTGATCGCCTCCACCGAGATCGCCGAGCGCGGCGGGACGCCGGTCGTGTTCCCTTCCCACGGTCTGAACGGGACGGGGGACGACGGTTGGCTCGCCGGGTATCGCGCGATCGCGGGCGAGATCGACCGGTTCATCGGGTTCGAGCTGGGCACGATGTTCGTGCCGTACGGGCGCATCGTCGCGCTCGACACGTACCGGGCGCTGCTCGAGATCCCGCAGTGCGTGGGCGCCAAGCACTCGTCGCTCGATCGACAGCTCGAGTGGGACCGGCTCGCGATCCGCGACGAGGTGCGGCCCGACTTCATGGTTCTGACCGGCAACGATCTGGCGATCGACATGGTCCGGTACGGGAGTGACTACCTGCTCGGGCTGTCGACGTTCGCGCCGGACCTGTTCGCTCGCCGGGATGTGTTGTGGGCCGCCGAGGATCCGGCATACCACGAGCTCGACGACCTCCTGCAGTACCTGGGCCAGTTCGCCTTCCGCTCACCGGTCCCCGGGTATCGCCACGACGCCGCCATGGTGATGAAGGTCCGTGGCTGGATCGGATCGGACGCCGTGCCCCACGGTGCGCCGCTGCGGCCGGAGTCGGACCGCGACGTGCTCGCGGGGATCGTCGAGCGCATGGAGCGCTGGGCGTGAGGATCACCCAGGTCAAGAGCCTGCGCGACGCCGAGGCCTTCGAGGCTCACGTCGAGTCGCTCGGCGTGGATCTCCCGTGGCACGACGACCCGGCGTCGGTCCTGTCCCGTCGCGTCGTGGTGCGGGACGGGACGGCCGGGGAGCTGTCCGCGTCGAACCGGTTGGCGATCCTCCCGATGGAGGGATGGGACGGGACCGCCGACGGTCGCCCGACCGACCTCGTGCAGCGGCGATGGGCCCGGTTCGGAGCCAGCGGTGCCGGGCTGGTCTGGGGGGAGGCCACCGCGCTCGTCCCCGAGGGCCGCGCGAACCCGAACCAGCTGGTGCTCAGCGACGAGACGGTCGAGGACATCGCGGCCCTTCGAGCACTCCTGGCGGACGATCAGGTTGCTGGCCTGCAGCTCACCCACTCCGGTCGGTACGCCCGACCCGCCGATCGGGCGCCCAGGACCGCCTACGTGCACCCGGCCCTCGACGAGCCCTCCGGCGCGACCGAGGCGTCGGTGCTGTCCGACGACGAGCTCGACGAGCTCGTCGTCGCGTTCGTGGACGCCGCGGTGCTGGCACGCGACGCCGGGTTCGACTTCGTCGACGTCAAGGCCTGCCACGGCTACCTCGGGCACGAGTTGTTGAGCGCGTACGACCGGACGGGCCGATACGGCGGCGACTTCGCCGGCCGCACCCGGTTCATGCGCAGCGTGATCGAAGGCATCCGAAGCCGGGCGCCGGACCTCGCCATCGGTGCCCGGATCTCGATCTTCGACATGGCTCCGTTCCGCCCGGGCGCCGGCGGCGTCGGCGAGACCACCGCCGACGGCGAGTACCGGTACGCGTTCGGCGGCGACGGCACAGGGGTCGGGATCGACCTCGCAGAGCCGTCGGCGCTGCTGTCGATGCTCGAGGACCTGGGGGTCGGCCTGGTGAGCGCCACGGCGGGGAGCCCGTACTACGTCCCGCATGTCCAGCGCCCCGCCTACTTCCCGCCGTCGGACGGCTATCGGCCTCCCGAGGATCCGCTGGTCGGCGTCGCCCGGCTGCTCGCCGCCACCGCGGAGCTCGCCCGTCGCCATCCCGCCATCGTGGTCGTCGGCTCCGGCTACTCCTACCTGCAGCAGTGGCTGGCGCCGGTGGCCGCGGGGGCGGTCGCGGAGGGGGGAGCCTCGATGATCGGGCTCGGTCGGATGGCGCTGTCGTATCCCGACATGCCCAACGACGTCCTGGCGGAGGGAGCGCTGCAGACCAGGCTGATCTGTCGGACCTTCAGCGACTGTACGACGGCGCCCCGCGCCGGACTGGTCTCGGGGTGCTTCCCACTCGACCCCTTCTACAAGGAGCACGAGCATCGCGTGGCGTTGGCGGCGGCCAAGAAGGCCAGCCGTTCACGCCTCGGGTGACGTGGTGGCCTCGCCGACGACGTTGGTGTCGGCGAGGCGGTACAGCAGCAGCAGAGGGGGAATGACCAGGGCGGCCGCGATCCCGCTGGCCACCAACAGTCCGATCAGGGTGGCTCGAGCACCGGCGCCGTCGGCGATCTCGGTCTCGTCGACGAGGATCCACGGGTACTGGGCCACGCCCCAACCGGCGACCACGGTGGCGACCGCGATCGCCCCGCTGATGCGCGCGTGACGCAACCGCCGTTGCTGCAGCAGCCGGAGCGTCCACAGGCCCGCGATGCCGGACGCGGCGATCACCGGGAGTCCTCGGCCGAGGAGGCCGTCGACGAGGGTCTCGTCGTCGATCACGAGGACCGGGATGCCCGCCAGCGCGATGCCGCCGGTGATGAGCCCGCCGATCAACGTCTTCTGCCGCAGTTCCTCGGCCAGATCGCCCTCGCCGAGGCTCTCGGCCTCGGCGGCGAGGAGGAGGCCGGCCATGAAGGTGCAGGTGGCGATGGCGAGGACGCCACCGAGGACCGACGTGGCCGACAGCCAGGAGGTCCACAGCCCCGCGCGCCCATCGGCGGGGACTCGACCCGACGCGACGGCGCCGGCGATGGCTCCGAGGAAGAAGGGCGTCAGCAGTGACGAAGCCGCGAACACCACCCCGGCGGTCTGGGCCCACCCGAGGGTGGGGGAGTACTTCCTGAACGCGAACGCCGCACCGCGCAGCACGATGCCGAGGCCGGCGAACCACAGCGGGATCGCGAGCGTCTGGACGAGATCGGTGAACGGCTCGGGGAAGCCGGACCACAACAGCACCAGCACGAAGATCAACCACACGTGGTTGGCCTCCCACACGGGCCCGATCGCATGGTCGATCAAGCGGCGCAGGCGGGCGCCCTTCTTCGCGTCGCCCGCGGTGAGATCCCACACCCCCGAACCGAAGTCGGCGCCGCCGAAGACCGCATAGAGGATGACCGCCGCGAACATGATGGCCGCCACCGCGTCGGCGGGACTCACGCCCGGATCTCCTCTGGTGTCTCGACCGGCGGCCCGTACGGCGCCTCGAGGTCGTGCTCACCCGCCGCCCAGCGGCGCGACATCGAACGGATCACCGCCACCGCGGCAGCCGTCATGCCGGCGTAGACCACGACGAGGATGCCGAGAGTCACCCAGATGTAGCCGGCGTCGGTGACCGCGTCCTCGGTCCGCAGCAGGCCGTGCACGATCCACGGCTGACGGCCCACTTCAGTCGTGACCCACCCCGCCTCCATGGCCACGACCGCGGCGGGCCCGGCCACGACGAGCGCGCGCAGCATCCACGTGGAGGCCAACGGTTCGTCGCTGCGACGCCACCGCCAGCCCGCCCAGGCGATGAGGGCGACCAGCGCGGTGCCGATGAAGACCATCAGCTGGAAGGCGGCGTGGACGATCGCCACCGGCGGTTGGTCGTCCTCGGGGACGGTGTCGAGGCCGAGCAACGTGCCGTCGAAGTCGTTGGTCGACAGGAACGAGAGCAGGCCGTCGATCGGGATCTCGATGGCACCGACCAGCTCCTCCCCGTTCCACCATCCGCCGAGCTCGAGGTTCGCCGACTCCGTGGTGGTGGCCAGGCCCTCCATCGCCGCGAGCTTGATCGGCTGTTCGTCCGCCAGCCGTTGCCCCGCGAAGTGACCGACCAGCGGCTGGATCGGGGTGGCGACGGCGGCGAACACGAGCGGGATCACGATCCCCAGGCGATGGATCCGCTCGCGACGACCCCGCAGCCAGCCGGCTGCGTAGACCGATGCCACGCAGAAGCCGACGACCATCACCGCGGCCAGGTACATGTGGAGGAACTGGAGCCAGACGGCGGAGTTGAAGATCGCGGCGATGGGGTCGACGTCGACGACCTCGCCGTTCACGATCTCGAATCCGGTGGGCGCGTTCATCCAGGCGTTCACCGACACCACGAGGAAGGAGCCGGTGACCCCGGCGGCCATGATCGGGATCAGCATCAGCGAGTGGACGCGCCCCGGGAGGCGGCCCCAGCCGTAGACGTAGATGCCCAGGAAGATCGCCTCGAGGAAGAACGAGATGCCCTCGAGCGTGAAGGCCAGCCCGATGACGTCGCCGTACTGCTCCATCAGTCCCGGCCACAGCAGACCGAGCTCGAACGACAGGATCGTGCCGGACACGGCGCCGATCGCGAAGAGCACGGCCGCCACCTTCGACCACCGCTTCGCCAGCTCCAGCGCGACGTCGTCGCCGGCGAGTCCCTTGCGGTGGAGGACGTAGATCATCGCCGGGAAGGTCATGCCGAAGCAGGCGAGGATGATGTGCCAGCCCAGCGACAGCGCCATCTGGTTCCGAGCGGGGAGGAGCGCATCGGACGAGGCGAGCACGGTGAGCACGAGTTCAGTCTCGCGGTTCCCGGACCGTTGCGCGAACTAGTCGGAGGTGTCTGCCGTCACCTCGGCTCGACTCCGTGAGGTGATCCATGCCCCGCCCAACACGACCACGGTGCCGACCACGGCCCAGCCGCTCAGCGACTCGTCGCGGAAGACCACACCGAGGACCGCAGCGACGATCGGAATGAGATAGGTGACGATCGACATGCGGACCGCGCCCACGCGCCCGCCCAACGTCGCCGCGGCGATGTAGGCGAGCCCGGTCCCGCCCGCGCCGAGCACGGCACACGCGATCAACGCCCCCCAGTCGAACGACGAGTCGATCAGGTCGATGAGGCCGAAGGGGGCGGTGAACAGGGCCGCCCAGGCCAAGGCCGTGCGCAGGACCGGGAGCGAGCCGTACTTCTGCGTCAGCGGCGTGTTCATGTTGGCCGCCACGCCGTAGGACGTGACCGCCAGCAGCACGAGACCGACACCGAGGGCGTTGGTGTCGCCGGTGGTCGCCGTGGGGATGCCGATGCAGAGAATGCCGACCACGCCGACCAGCACACCGATGGCCTGCCGGCGGACGATGGTGGCCCCGAAGACCGCGACGCCGACGACCAGCGTCATGATCGGCATCGCCGAGTTCAACATGCCGGTGACCGACGAGTCGATCCACTGCTGCGCGAGCGGGAACATCGTGAAGGGCAACGCCATCCAGACGAAGCCGAGGCCCACCACCGTCGGACGATCGGCGGCGTGGATCGGTCGTCGGGACGACGGGATCGCAGCGAGCGTGATGGCCCCGAACGAGGCGCGCAGCCACGTGACCAGCCCCGGCTCGAAGTCGTCGAGGGCGATGTCCATCAGCAGGAAGCTGGATCCCCAGATGCCGGCAGCCAGCGTGAGGAGCGCCCAGTCGAGCGGCTCGAACGATCGGGCCTCGGCGGAGGCGGTCGCGCTGGCGGTCACTGCCGCCCACCCGGTGTGGCCATGGGCGCCACGCTAACGGCGCCCGTCGCGGATCCCTGGCGGAATTCGGACCGTCACCCCGCCGAACGGGACGGCCAAGCACGGCGGTGGCAAGCTGCGGGCATGACCACTGCGCCCGAGACCGATACCGACCCCGTGCTCTCGTCGTCACCGGAGCCCGGCATCACCCTCCTCACCCTCAACCGGCCCGATCAGCTCAACGCCATGACGTACGAGTTGGTCGAGCGCCTCCACGAGCGGCTCGACGAGGTCGATCGGGACCACGGGTGCCGAGCGGTCGTTCTCACCGGTGCCGGCCGCGGGTTCTGTGCCGGCCTCGACCTCAACGGTTTCGGGGTGGTTCCCGGCAACGAGGAGTTCGGCCGGCCACAGGCCGGGATGGCGACCCAACAGATCATCGCCGACCTCGTGCCACGGATGCGCGACGTCCGGCAGCCGATCATCGCCGCGGTGAACGGTGCCGCCGCAGGCGGTGGGTTCGCGCTCACGCTCGCGAGCGACGTCAGGGTCGCGTCGACGTCGGCCAAGTTCGCGACGGCGTTCGTTCGGCTCGGCCTCTCGGGGTGCGACATCGGCGTGTCCTGGATGCTCCCTCGCCTGATCGGCTCGGGTCGGGCGTGGGAGCTCCTGCTGACGGGCCGCGTCTTCGACGCCGCGGAGGCCGATGACCTGGGTCTGCTGACGCGGGTCGTCGAACCCGACGACCTGCTGGACACGGCACTGCACTTCGCGGGGCTGATCGCCGGCAACTCGCCGTTCGGGGTCTGGATGACCAAGGAGGTCATGTGGTCGAACCTCGAGATCCCGTCGCTGCGCGCCGGCATCGACCTCGAGAACCGGACCCAGATCATGGCCAGCGGCACCGAAGACAGTCGTGCCGCGATGGGCGGCTTCCTGCGCGGCGAGACCCCCGACTGGCAGAACCGCTGAGGGTCACCTGCTCAGCAGCTCGACACACCGCTCGGCGGCCGTGGCGGCGCGCTCGTTCAACACATCGGTGGTCGCCGAGCTGATCGGGTGCGGGATCACCACGAACGGGTAGTCCTCGGCGCCGAGCGTGCGAGCCATCAGCTCGGCCGCGCTGACGAAGGCCTCGGTCATGATGCCGACCGACGGCAGGCCGAGGCGCTCACCCGAGACGGCGTCGTGCAGACTGCACGACGAGCAGCTGCCTCAATCGCCGACACCCGCCACCAGGGCGTTCCACCTCTTGGCCCGGTCGAGGATGTCGTCGCCGGCGGGGGCGCTGTAGTTGGGCTTGGTGACCCGCTCGACCTCGGCGACACCTCGAGCGCGCAGCTCGGTCTCCAGCGCATCGAAGAACGGGCGGGTGCCCTGCTTGCCGTTGGAGATGATGCCGACCGTGATGCCCGAGAGGTCCGGCAGGCGGTCGGCCAGCTTTGTGACCTCGGCTTCCTCTTCGTGGGTGGGGTTCAGGACCTCGAGGCTCATCTCAGGGCACCTCGCAGTCCACGCAGGCGCCGATGCCGACGGTGACGGCCCGGCTCTTGTGGCCCAGCCACGGGGGGATCACCATGCCGAAGCCGCCCGCCGGACCGCCGGCTGCGATCACCAGGACGTGATCGGGGTCCGGGAGCGCCGCGTACTCCCGGTCGCCCTTGTCCTGGACCACTGCGCCCTTGCCGACGTCGGCCCACTCGCGGCGGCGGATCCGGGCATTGTCGAACACGTACCGGCGGATGTCCGCCTTGGACCAGCCGGCGGCCACGAAGTGGGTCCGCAGCTGCGGCGGGATCACGAGTGCGTAGTTGCCCGGCCAGATCGAGTAGTGGCGCATGTTGGCCTTGATCTCCGCGCAGTACGTGTCGAGGATCTGCTCGGGGTCGGTGGTCCACTCGTTCATGATCTGGCGGGGCGACATCGCGGCCATCACCGTCACCGCCGACACGTGGGGATCGCCGAGTCGTTCGCCGGCGAGGGACGGCCATGGCGAGTTGTCCTCGTCCTCGACGATGCAGAAGCTGACCTTGCCCGGGTGCCCGAACGTCGAGCGATCGATGTCGCCTGGACGGACGTCCATGAGGTTGATGAGGACCAGGCGGACCGCCCGCCCGACGGCCGTGCTCGCCCGGTCGCTCGGTCCGACGGCGTTGAAGGTGCCGTCCATCCCGAGCTCGTTGCGGATCGGGCCGTTCACCACGACGAGGACAGCCGACCCGCCGGTGCTGGCGGTGGCGCCGTGGCACAGGAATGGTTCCTGCAGCATCGCCGTCACCGCGGTGACCACGACCGGGAAGTGCTGGGGCAGGCATCCGGCCATCACCGCGTTGATCGCCACCTTCTCGGCGGTGATGCGTCGGGGTCGGACCGGCTCGATGCCCACCAGGTGATCCGCGGTCAGACCGGCCCAGTCGAGGCACGCCTGCACCGCCTCAGCGGTTGGTGGCACGACCGGCAGTCCATCGGTCCAGCCTCGGTTGTGGAACAGCTCCTGGGCCGCGTGGATGTCGTCGACCGCGATCGACTCCGAGCCGAGCGTCACGTTGATCACGCCATCCCGGTGGTCTTGCGGAGGGCGTCGATCCGGCCGTCGAGGCTCTCGAGGCTGCCGGCGAACAGCGGCAGGATCAGTTGAGCCACGCCGGCGGCGGCGTAGGCCTCGACCATGTCCCGGTCGACACCCGACCGGTTGGGGCTGATGTAGACGTCGATCTCGTCCCGGCTGCGACCGGCGGCCTCCAGGTGGGTGTCGAGGCGCAGGAGATGGCTCTCGACCTCGTCGGGGCCCACGCCGTAGCCGTACCAGCCCGTGGCGAAGGTGGCGACGCGGCGGAGGGCCGGCTCGCTCTCGCCGCCGACGAACACCGGCACGGGTGATTGCACCGGCTTGGGGTTGAACTGCGCGTTGCGGATGGAGACGGTCTGACCCTCGAACGTCACCGGATCGGGTCCCCAGAGGGCTTTCATCGCCGCCATGTACTCCGTCGTGTCCCTCGCCCGGCGCTTGAAGTCCATGCCCAGGGCGTCGAACTCCTCCTCGAGCCATCCGATGCCGATACCGAAGTCGACCCGTCCGTTCGAGAGGTAGTCCAGGTCGGCGACCATCTTGGCGGTGTACACGGGTTGGCGCTGTGGCACGAGGCAGATGCCGGTGCCGAGCCGGAGCCTCGTCGTGTTCGCGGCGACGAAGGTGAGTGCGGTGAACGGATCCAGCACACCGTCGGGGTCCCCCGGCACCTTCCCGTCCTTCGAGTAGGGATACGACGACTCGTACTCGGGGAAGAACAGCACGTGTTCGGGAACCCACACCGTCGCGAACCCCGCGGCCTCGATGCGCTGGGCCGCCCCGACGATGTAGTCGATGGGCGTGTGGTGGCTGAATGCGGTCGTGATCCCGATGTCCATGGCCGTGGACGCTAGACCGTCGGGGCCCGTCGGGCGGCGAGGAAGCTCAGACGTCCTCGGTCCACAGCGCCCGCATGTCGTCGCGGCTCATCCGTTCGATGCCGCTCGCGTAGTTGAGGGCGTTGCGGTGGTAGAAGCGTGCGTTCCAGGCGTTGTTCTCGCTGTTGTCCCGCTCGCCCACCTGCTTGGCCGGGACGCCGGCGATGATCGAGTTCGCCGGGAACTCGTGGCCTTCGGAGACGATGGCGTGGCCGGCGACGATCGAGTTGTCCCCGATGACCGAGCCGTCCATGAGGGTGGCGTTGATGCCGATGAGACACCGGTCGCCGATCTCACAACCGTGGAGCGTGACGTGGTGTGTGACCGAGCAGAGCTCGCCGACCACGGTGGGGGTACGCCCGCCGACGTGCACCATCACGAAGTCCTGGATGTTCGACTTCGCGCCGATCCGGATCTCGTGCAGCTCCGCGCGCATGACCACGTAGGGCCAGACCGACGCGCCCGGCCCGATGTGGACCTTGCCGTGGATGAGCGCGGTCTCGTGGATGAACGCCGGGTCCTCGAGCGTGACCTCGGCTCCGATGTGGCCCATGGATCTCCCTGTGGTCGACCTGCCGCGGTCCCAGAGACCGCGGCGGGTTTCGGCCGGTCGGCAGATGGTAATCGGCGGTGTCGTCGGGGAGACCCGGCCCGCCGCGACGTTTCAGGTGGTGCCAGGCACGAATCGAAACGCTCCGACAAACAAACATTTGCAGATGTATGTAAGTGGGTGCCACGATGCTTCCGTGGCAACGCGGCGCACGCAGGCAGAACGGTCGGCTTCGACCCAGCACGCGCTGATCGAAGCGGCGATCGAGTCGCTCGTCGAGCGCGGCTGGGCCGCAACCACGGCGGTCGAGGTCTGCCAGCGCGCCGGCGTCACCCGAGGCGCCCTCATGCACCACGTCCCCGACCTCTCGAGCCTGCTCGCCCGAGCGCTCGAGACGGTGTACCAGGGGATCCGGGTCGAGCCGCCCGACACCCTCGTCGGCTTCGTCGACACCGTCGAGGAAGCGGTCACCAACCCGCGCTTCGTCGCCGTCATCGAGGCGTGGATGGCCGCCGGCAACGACCCCGAGCTGGCGCAGGAGATCGGTCCGGCGATCTCCCGATTCGCCAAGCTGATCGACCCCAGCGAGCGACTCGGCGACCTCGGCGTCGACGCCGTCACCTTCTGCTACACCGCACGCGAGACCGCCATCGGCCTCGCCCTCGGCCGCGCCGTCACCGGCGACGCCGTCGGCCACGAAGAGCTCGTGTTCGACGACCTCCGCGCCCGCGCCACCGAGCTCGACCGAACCCGATCCTGATCAGCCCGATCCATCCCGTCCCGAGAGGCGTCCGCCACGACCCCGAACTCGACCACGACGCCGACGAGTGACCGGGTAGTAGCTTTCCCGGCCATGACCGACAGCTTCGACGTCGACTACCTCGTCATCGGTGCGGGGGCCATGGGGATGGCCTTCACCGATGTGATCCTGACCGAGAGCGACGCCACCGTCGCGCTGGTCGACCGCCGGCCGAGGCCCGGTGGGCACTGGAACGACGCCTATCCGCATGTCCGGCTGCATCAGCCGTCGGCGTTCTACGGCGTGAACTCACGCGAGCTGGGGACCGAGGCGATCGACGCCTACGGCTGGAACGAGGGCCTAAGCGAGCTGGCGTCGGGTACCGAGGTCGTCGCCTACTTCGACCAGGTCCTGCGCCAGCAGTTCATGTCGACCGGTCGCGTGCAATGGTTCCCCCTGCACGAGCATCAGGGGGGCGGCGACATCCGCTCGATCGCCACGGGGGACGTGACGTCGATCTCGGCCCGCAAAGTGGTCGACGCCCGCTACATGAACGTCACCGTGCCGTCGGTGAAGGCGCCGGACTACGAGATCGGCGACGGCGTCACCTGCATTCCGCCGAACGGGTTGTCGCGGCCGGGCGTGTTGCCCGCCGAGTCCTTCGTGGTGATCGGCGGCGGCAAGACCGGGATGGACGCGTGCCTGTTCCTCATCGAGAACGGCGTGCCCACCGACGACATCACCTGGATCCGGCCGCGGGACTCCTGGTGTCTCGACCGGGCCCGGATCCAACCCGGCCAGGACTTCTTCGAGTTGACCGTGGGCGGCCAGGCGTCGCAGCTCCAGGCGGTGGCGGAGTCCGAGAGCATTGCCGACATGTGGGAGCGCATCGAGGCCGAGGGCCTCTTGCTGCGCTTCGATCCCGACGTGACGCCGACCATGTATCGCTGTGCCACGGTGAGCCAGGCCGAGCTCGCCGCACTCAAGACCGTGACCGACGTCGTTCGCATGGGCCGGGTCCAACGCATCACGGCAGACGAGATCGTCCTCGACCAGGGCACGATCCCGACCTCGCCGGGCACGGTGCACATCGACTGCTCGGCGGACGGTCTGGAGCGGCGGCCGATCGTGCCCGTTTTCGACGGCGACCGAATCACGCTGCAGACCGTGCGGACGTGTCAGCAGGTGTTCAGCGCGGCGTTCATCGGCCACGTCGAGGTGGCCTACGACGACGAGGCGCAGAAGAACGAGCTCGCCACGGTGGTGCCCCATCCCGACACCGACGAGGACTGGCTTCGGGTGACGCTCGGCGGCCTCCTCAACTCTGCGCGCTGGCGTGCGGACGCCGACCTCGGCGAGTGGCTCCGGGACGCCCGGCTCGACGCCTTCAGCTCGATCCGGTTCCCCGAAGGCGATGCGATCCCGGCGGGCCACGCCGAGACGATGGCCCGCATCGAGGAACACGCCCTGCCCGCCGTCCTCAAGCTCCAGGAGTACGTCGCCGAGCTGGATCTGTGAACCAAAACCGGCGGCGCGATTTGGGTTCACAGATCCTGTCTCGAGGGGTCACGCCTGGGCGACACGGCGCGGCTGACGGCGAAGTGGCACGCTCGTAGGACGCACGCGCCACTGGAGGGCCCCATGACCGACACCGTCGAATCCGCCATCGAACCCGGACCGATCCCGATGCACGGCCTGACCGAGGCCCTGCACATCGGCGAGGACGAGCTGCCCCACGTGGACATCGGCGACGGGAGCACCCTGCAGCTCCTGCAGGTCGATCTCAACGTCGGGCTCTGGGTGATCCGGGCCCGATTCCAACCCGGGTACCAGGTGACGAAGCACTACCACACGGGTCAGGTGTTCGCCGTCACGCTGTCCGGCTCCTGGTACTACCTCGAGTACCCGGACTACGTGAACCGGAAGGGCTCCTACCTCTACGAGCCAGCGCACTCGGTCCACACCCTGAAGGTGAGCGACGACAACGAGGACGTGACCGACGTCTGGTTCGCGATCTATGGCGCGAACGTGAACGTCGACGAGCACGGGAACGTGGTCGGCATCACCGATGCCCAGTCCGTGCTCGCCGCGTATCGCGGGCTGTGTGCCGCGCAGGGTCTCGACCACTCGAAGGTGATCGTGATGGGGGAGCCGTCCTGACCGAGGTGCCCTCGTCGATGCGAAGCGTCCTCATCCGAGGGGGCGCCATCGTGGTGGAGGACCAGCCGGTCCCCCAGCCCGGACCCGGCCAGGTCCTCGTCCGCAGTCGCGCGTGCGGCATCTGTGGATCGGACCTCCACATGGTCCGGCACCACGACGAGATGTTCGAGATGCGGAAGCGGACGGGTCGCGTCGGCGCAGACGAGACCGAGGCCCCGCCCATCTTCCTCGGACACGAACTCGCCGGGGAGGTCGCCGCGCTCGGGCCTGGCGCGGACCGCCACGCCGTGGGCACCCGTGTCGCGTCGGTGCCGTTCGTGATGGGCCCCGACGGCGAGATGGTCGGTGTGGGAACGACGGAGTCGGTCTACGGCGCATTCTCCGAGTACTTCGTATTGAACGAGGCGACCCTCATCCCGGTGCCCGATGCCGTCCCCGACGAAGCGGTCGCGCTGGCGGAGCCGCTCGCCGTCGGGGTGCACGCCGTCGCCCGCGGTGAGGTCGGAGCCGACGATGCGGTGCTCGTGGTCGGTGCCGGGCCGGTGGGCCTCGCGGTGATCGCCGCGCTCAGGATGCGTGGCGTTGTCACGATCGTCGCCTCCGATCCCGTCGCGGGCCGCCGGGACATGGCGCTCGCCATGGGCGCCTCGGAGGTCACCGATCCGGCGGGCGCCGTCGAGATGGAGCGGATCGCGGAGTTGGCCGGCGATTCGCGGGTCGTGATCATCGAGTGCGCCGGCGTGACGCCGTTGATTGCCTCGATCATCGAGCGTGCGCCGGCGAAGGCGTGCGTGGTGTTCGCGGGCGTCCACACCGCG
>JBCCFK010000002.1:0-44360 GCA_039029775.1 Actinomycetota bacterium
CGTCGGGCAGCTCCAGCGGCGGCGGTGGCGCCGAGGTCGGCGCACCGGTCGGAGACGGCGGTTGGTCCGCACTCGGGACAGTGTCCGGAGGTGGCGGTGGCGGCGGGAGCGTGCTCATCGATCGACCTCCAGCCGCTGGTAGCGCCACCAGGTGAACGCCGCCATCAACGCGGTCGCGCCGAGCGTCACCACGAGTGCCAGAGAGCCCGAGACCTGTTGGAGGCCGCGGTCCGGCGTGATCTCGCCCTCGAGGAGCCACTGCGCCGAGCGGAACGGCAGCTCGAACAGGCTGAGCAATCCGAGCTCGTCGGCGATGTCGGTCGACTCGAGCAGCGCACCGATGACGATCGACGGCACGAAGAGGCTCATGACGATCGAGGCGCTGGCGATGCCACGCCTGGGCGTGATGGACGACACCGCCGACGTGAGTGCCGCGAAGTAGCCGGCCACCAGGGTGCCGGCGCCCGCGATCCGGATGACCAGCTCCACGACATCGGTGAAGCCCCCGGGGCCCGCGCCCGCGAGGGAGTAGGCGCCGAGCAGGAAGAGCAGCGGCAACAGCGTGATCGTCATGAGCACGACCATGACCGCGGCGACCTTCGAGACGATGTAGGTGGTCCGGTTGAGCGGTGAGGCCAGGTAGAGGGCCAACATGCCCGTCCGGCGGTCGGTGCAGATCGCCTCCGGTGCGACGAACGAGGCGAACAGGAAGATGCTCGTGAACTGGATGAAGCCGTAGTAGTCCGCGTAGGTGGGGAGCAGCTCGTCCTCGATGATCGTCGACTCAGGGAGGAATGCCGCCATGCCGACGAAGACGATCGCAGGGACGAACGCGATCAGGATGACGATCGCGGGCAGGATCTTGTGGCGCGCCGCGCGCTTGAGACCGAGGACCCGCTGGCTCGCATGCACGCCGAGGCTGGTCATCGCATGGCCGACGCCGGCGCGTTCGCCGTCGTACTCGCGATAGCCGAGGTCGTGGACCTGTGCGCTCATCGGGCGACCGCCTCGTCGTTGGCCTCCAGGAAGACGTCCTCGAGGGTGACCTGGCGGTCGACCAGCCGCCGGAGACCGACACCGGCGCCGGCGACGGCGTCGCGGGCGAGGTCGTGGAGCCGGTCCGGGTCGGGGCCCGTGATCGTGAGCCGGTCGCCCGCGACGTCGACGGCACAGCCGGCCGCGGTCAGGGCGGCGGCGACGACGTCGACCCGGTCGTCCACGTCGAGGACCAGGCCGGTGACCTCGCCGCGGAGGTCGGAGAGGTTTCCGGAACGGGTGACTCGCCCGCCGGCGATGATCACGACGTTGTCGCAGATCCGGTCGACCTCGTCGAGCAGGTGCGACGACAACAGGATGTCGATGCCGAACTCGGTCCCGATCCGCCGGATGAGGGCCAGCATGTCGTCCCGCTGCACCGGATCGAGGCCGTCGGTCGGCTCGTCCAGGAGCACCAGCTCGGGGTCGTGTGCGATGGCAGCGGCGAGCTTCACGCGTTGGCGCTGGCCGGTGGACATCGTGCCGATCGGCCGAAAGCGCTCCTCGCCGAGCCCCACCTGCCACAGCGCGTCGCTGGCGCGCTCGGTGGCGGCGCGCTTGGGGAGCCCGTGGAGTTGGGCCAGATGGCGGACGAGATCGTTGGCCTGGACGTCGGGCGGGAGGTGATGGTGTTCCGGTGCGTACCCGATCCGGCCGCGAATCTTCGCGCCGTCGGTCTGGGGGTCGTGGTCGAGCACCGCCATGTCGCCCGCCGACCGGTCGTGGAGCCCGAGCACCAGGCTCATGAACGTCGTCTTCCCGGCACCGTTCGAGCCGAGGAGGCCCGTGACGCCGCTCGTCAGCTCGACGTCGATGTCCGCCAGAGCGACGTTGTTGCCCCATCGCTTGGCGACGTTGCGGGCCGAGATGATGCGGGAGGTGTCGGGGGTAGGCATGGTGGGGGCGCGGGGTCGACAGGGCTGTCGGGTGGGATCGCCGCTGCGGTTCACAGTAGTGGTGCCGCCCGGGTCGATGGATCAGCCGATCGGCTGATCGGACCCGGCCGCCGGGATGATCTGGTCGCCGTCCGAAACCGCGCGCTCGACGTCGGTCGAGCCTCGTACCCTTGGCGTCATGAGCGGCGACCCCCACCTGGACTCTCGACCCGTCGCGCCCGTGCGGCCCCAGCTCGCCGGCGCCGCGCCGGAGTGGGCGGCCGCGCGCATGGGTGACGGGACCCAGCGGCCGGACGAGCTGCCCGACGGCAACACCCACCTCTACATCGAGCGCACGTTCTGCTTCATCGACATGTCCGGGTTCACCCTCTTCACGCGAACGCAGGGACCGGACGAGGCCGTCGAGCTCCTCGGCGAGTTCCGTCGGGTCACGCGCAACATCGCAGCCAAGCGCGGGGTGCGTGTGGCGAAGTGGCTCGGTGACGGCGCCATGCTGGTCAGCACCGAGCCCGAGCCGGCGGCGGCGCTGGCCGTCGACCTGGTGCATCGCTTCGCCGACACCGACATCGAAGTCCGCGCCGGGTTGGTGACGGGGACGGCGCTGCTGTTCGAGGGCGACGACTACATCGGTGAGCCGGTCAACCTCGCGGCCAAGCTGTGCGCGATCGCCGGGCCGGGGGAGGTCTTCGCCGACGTGGAGCTGGCCACGCTGCCGGACTGGGTCGAGGCCGAGCTCGGGCTCGAGGTCGAGCTTCGCGGGATCGGCACCGTCGGCGGCCTGTCACGGCTGCGGCCCGCTCTCTGAGGCGACGCGCCGGCCGAGGCGGCGGTGTGTGAATGTCGTCACGTCGCGACGCCCGCTGACCGCCGTTCGCGGTCGTGGCTAGGGGATTTGCACAGCCGAGACCCCTGTGGTGCTGGGCCTGCGGGCTTCATTTCGCCAGTGGGTGTGGTTCGGGCGCATGACTGGTGCCATCGTGGAATCACCACGACCGACGGGAATGCCTCTGGCGGATGAGGCGTTGCGAGCCACGAGGTGATGCATCAATGACTCCAACACTCGAATCAGCGTCCGCCGCCCGGCAGATCATCCATGACCTCCTGGAGCAGGTCGACGGTGATCTGAGCAGCCGCTCGCGTGTGATCGACGGCCTGCTGGACCTGCGCAACGCCGCCCCCGAGGCCTCCGACCTGCAGTTCCGGGTCGACGAATTGCTCAAGGGCGTGCCCGGTGTGACCACCGTGCCCAACGGCTGGTGGCTCGACCGTCTCGAGGAGCTGCGCGACCTGGCGTGAGCCGACCCCACCGGTCATGACGACCGGCCCCCGAACGCGACGATGGCGACCCGCAACGGGTCGCCATCGTGCTTTTCTCGCCGGCGTCGGGCGGAGGGGGGAGGGGTTCCCGGCGCCGGCGAGCTTCAGACCGTCAGGCCGCCACCGCCACCTGGTCGAAGGCTCCCAGGAGGTGGGCCTTCAGCTCGAGTTCGCTGGCCCGGCGCCGGTAGGCGAGGGCGAGCGGTGCGGGGAGCGCCTCGGCCTCGCGGCGGAGGAACGCAGCGCGCTCGAGGGGGGTGGTGGGGGTCATGGCCGATCCTTCCGGGCTGTCGGGGGGAGGAGCGCCGGGGGGAAGCGCTCACGTGAATGGGAACACGATCCCCCGTCGCCGTATTCCCGAGTCGGTCGCCTCTGGTCGGCCCCGCATCCGTAGGCTGCTCGCATGATCGAGCTGGACACGATCGAGGCGTTCGACCGCCACGTGGCCGACGCTGGTTCGTTGCGCGAGGTCGCCGTGCAGGGCCTCGACCTGTGCGAGCGGACCGAGCAGCTGCTCCGCCTCGACGTGGAGGGCGCGGTGTTCCTCGGGTGTGTCGTCGAGCCGCCGGTCCAGCGCCGCCTCATCGACGCTGCGACGGTCTTCCCGCGCTTCCCCGATCTTCCGTTCCGAGCGTTCCGGTCGAGTCTGTACTCCCCGCAGGAGCTGTTCTCGGAGTACGTGCCCGGCGACCCCGACACCTACGAGGATGCGCTCGACACGCGCGTCTACCGCTGGTTTCGGCGCGCGGTGGAAGCCCACAACGTGGTCGAGTTGTTGGCGCAACGGGTCCACGACCATGCGATCGACGACGCGCTCGAGCATCTCCTCGAAGACGACGGCCGCAGCAGGGTCGTGGCCGTCATGGGCGGGCACTCCATGTCGCGCGACGAGCCCGCCTATCGGGACGTCGTCTCCCTCGCCAGGTCGCTCACGCGGGCTGGATTCCTCTGCGCCTCGGGTGGGGGTCCGGGCGCGATGGAGGCGACGAACCTCGGCGCCTGGTTGGCGCCCCACCCCGACCGGGCGCTCGACGGCGCGATCGAGGTGCTCGGCGCGGCGCCCCACTACGAACCCGTGACCGCGTGGCTCGACGCCGCCTTCGAGGTCCGGCGTCGGTGGCCGGCACCCGAGGGTGCGCCCGACAGCTTGGGCATCCCGACGTGGCACTACGGCCACGAGCCGCCGAACGTGTTCGCCAGTCGGATCGCGAAGTACTTCGCCAACTCCATCCGGGAGGAGGGTCTCCTCGCCATCGCGCTCGCCGGGGTGGTCTTCGCCCCAGGAAGCGCCGGCACGATCCAGGAGATCTTCCAGGACGCGGCCCAGAACCACTACGAGTCGTTCGGGGTGGCCTCGCCGATGATCTTCCTCGATCGGGAGTACTGGACCGTGACCAAGCCGGTCTATCCGCTCGTCGAGCGCCTGTCCGCGGACAGGCCCTACGGCGACCTGCTCGCGATCGAGGACGACGTCGAACGGATCGTCGAGCGGCTGGTCAGTCGGGCGGAGCCACCGTCCTGACGGAGCCCCGGGCGGCCTCCAGCGCCAGCGCCGCGTTGATCAGACCCAGGTGCGAGTAGGCCTGCGGGTGATTGCCGAGCATCAGGTTCGTGCTCGGCTCGTACTCCTCGCTCAGCAGACCGGTGTGGCCCGCGAGGTCCACGTAGCGCTCGAACAGCGTCCGGGCGTCCTCGAGCTGACCCATCATGACGTAGGCCTCGATGAGCCACGCGGTGCAGATGAGGAAGCCGCCCTCGTCGCCGGGCAGCCCGTCGTCGAGGCGGTAGCGATAGACGATCGAACCCTTGCGCAGCTCGCGCTCGATCGCCTTGACGGTCGCGACGAAGCGGGGGTCGGTGGTGGGGAGCAGTCCCGACAGACCGATCCACAGCACCGCCGCGTCGAGCTCGTCGTCGCCGTAGGCGATCGTGTAGGCGTTCACGGTGGGGTTCCAGCCGTTCGACACCACGTCACCGGCGATCTCATGGCGCAGTGGCCGCCAGCTGATCGACGCGCGACGACCGGTGAGCTCGGCGATCTCGATGGCGCGATCGACGGCGAGCCAACACATCACCTTGGAGTGCACGTGGTGCCGCTGCGGGCGCCGTTCCTCCCAGATGCCGTGGTCCGGCTCGTGCCAACTCCGGGCGACGGCGACCACCATGTCCTGGACGAGCTGCCAGATGTCGTCGGTGATCTCCTGGCCCTTCCGCGCGAGTCGGTACACGAGCTCCACAACGGGGCCGAAGACGTCCAGCTGGACCTGCTGGTCGGCCGCGTTGCCGATGCGGACCGGTCGGCTGCCCAGATAGCCGTTGAGGGTCGGCAGGACCGCCTCGGGCAGGAACTCGTCGCCGGCGAGCGCGTACAGCGGTCGGAGCTGCTCGGGGCCGGGCAGGTGGCTGATGCGCTCGAGGATCCAGCCCAGGAGCGCCCGAGCCTCGTCGTAACTGCCCAATTCGACGAGCGCACAGGCGCTCAGCGAGGAGTCGCGTGGCCAGCAGTACCGGTAGTCCCAGTTGCGGATGCCACCGGGGACCTCGGGGAGGCTGGTGGTCGCCGCCGCGAGCATCGAGCCCGTCGGTTGATGGCACAAGGCCTTGATCGTCAGCGCGCTGCGGACGACGGCATCGGACGCGACCTGAGGGATGTCGAGCCCCGCGGCCCACTCGGTCCAGTGGAACTCGGTGCCGGCGCGCCGCTCGGGTTCGCTCGCCGCGGTGGGTTCGACGCGATCGAAGGCGAGCTCCAACACGAGTGGTGTCCCCGTCAGCTGGATCTCGGCGCGCGCGGTCTGGTTGGGGCCGTCGTCGATGATCTCCCACTCGACGCCCGGGCTCAGCAGCTCGATGTTCTGGAGCACGCCGCGGACGGCGACGCCGCCGTCGATGCACTCGAGCTGGGTCGTGGCCCTGCCGTAGTCGGGGCGAGGTGCGAACTCGATGACGGCGCGACCGCGACCCTCCAGCACACGGACGAGATCCGATCGGCCGGCGGGTTCGTCGGTCCGGCCGAAGGACGCGTCGAGATAGTCGGTGACCATCAGGTCGGCCCACCTGGTCTCGAGGATCAGCGTGCCCGGCAGGTACCGCTGGGAGATCGGCGGCGTGTCGCTGGCCGATCGGACCGAGAAGAACCCCGCATGGGGACCCCCGATCAGTTCGGCGAAGACCGACGGCGAGTCGGCGCGGGGGTGACACATCCACGTCACGCGCGCGTCCGGGGTCACCAGCGCCAACGTGCGCTGGTCCGAGAGCATCGAGTGCTCCTCGATGCCCGGGGCGTTCTCGCCCTGGAGCCATGAGCGGCGGAGCTCGCACAGGAGGGCGAGGTTCCGTGCGGTCGCCTCGGTGTCGGGGAGCCGCAGGTGGGCCTTGGTCTCACCGTCGCCGATCTTGATTCCCAGGTCGGGGCCCGTGAGGGTCTCGAACGCGTCCTCGTCGGTGACGTCGTCGCCCATGAACAGGACGGCGTCGGCAGAGACCTGGCGCCGCAGCGCCTCGACAGCCGTCCCCTTGTTGGTGTCGACCACCGCGAGCTCGACCACGTCCTTGCCCCGCTTGAGCTGCACCCCGGGTCTGGCGGCGGGTCCGTCGAGGATCTTGCGGACGAGCTTCGCGGCGGTGTCGGGGTCCGCTGTCCGGTAGTGGAAGGCCACACTGGCCGGCTTCTTCTCGATCATGAAGCCCGCGCCGCCTTCTGCGACGAGCGCGGCGAGCTCGTCGGTGATGACGCGCCGGAGCTCGATCTTGTCCTCGTCGAGGTCGCGGACGAAGCCGGCGTCGAACTCCGAGCCGTGACTGCCGACGAGGTGGATTTCCGACGGGAGCCGGCTCAGCGCGGCCAGGTCCCGGAGCGATCGACCGGAGACGACGGCGACGTGGGTGTCGGGGAACGAGGCCAGCGCGCGGAGTGCCGCGATCGACTCGCGGTGCGGGTACGCCCGCTCGGGGTCGTCGACGAGCGGCGCGAGTGTGCCGTCGTAGTCGCAGGCGACCAGCAGTGTCGGCGTGCGCGCGACGTCGCGGAGTCGCTCCCGGATCTCGTGGTCCGTCATGAGGACTCCAGCGTGTCCAGGAACGTCCGTGCCCACCGTTCGGCGGTGTTGTGCGCGACGACCTCGCGCATCTGTCCCATGCGACTGCGCTGCTCGTCCGGGCGCATGAACACCGCGAACTCGATGGCCTCCTTGAGCCCGTCGATGTCGTACGGGTTCACCAGGACGGCTTGGGGCAGCTCGTGGACGGCGCCCGCGAACTCGCTCAAGACGATGGCGCCGGTGTCGTCGTGGCGGGTGGCGATGTACTCCTTCGCGACGAGGTTCATGCCGTCACGGAACGGGGTCACCAGCATCACGTCGGCCAGCCGGTACAAGGCGATGAGCTCTTCGAAGCTGTGGCTCCGGTGGAGGTAGTGAACCGCAGGCCTCGACATCGTGCCGAAGTTGCCGTTGATCTCGCCGACCCGCTGTTCGACCGAGGTGCGGATCTCGGCGTAGCCGTCGACGTTCGATCTGCTCGGCTCGGCGATCTGGATCAGGACCACGTCGTCGGCGTCGAGCCGGTGCTCGTCGAGCAGCTCACCGTACGCGCGGAGCCGACGCTCGATGCCCTTGGTGTAGTCGAGCCGGTCGACGCCGAGCAGCACCGTCTTCGGGTGGTTCAACGTCTTCCGGTGGGTCTCGACCAGTTCCTCGACCTGGGGTTGGTCCGCGGCTGCGGCGAAGCGGTTGTACTCGATCCCGATCGGGTGGGTCTTGGCGATTGTCGTTCGACCCCCGAACGTGATCAGCTCGCCGTCGATGGTCGCTCCCTCGGCTACCCGTGGGACGACGTGGCGGAAGTTGTGCGCCATCACCTCGGTCTGGAACCCGATGAAGTCCGACCCCAGAAGGGCCCGGACGATCTGGGCTCGCCACGGCAGCCGCAGGAAGAGCTCGCGGGCCGGCCACGGGATGTGGAGGAAGAAGCCGATCCGCATCTCCGGCATGATCTGGCGGAGCATCCCGGGCACGAGCTGGAGCTGGTAGTCGTGGATCCAGACGGTCGCATCGGGCTCGGCGAGCGAGATGATGGCGTCGGCGAAGCGCCGGTTCACCTTCACGTAGGCGTCCCACCAGGTGCGGTGGAACTCCGGTTGCGCGATCGCGTCGTGGTACAGCGGCCACAACGTTCCGTTGGCGAAACCCTCGTAGTAGAGCTGGATGTCGGCGCGGGTCAGCTCGACCGGATGCAGGTGGATGTTGTCGTGGACGAACGGTTCGGGCGGCCGCCCGACCGAGCCGGTCCAGCCCACCCACGAGACGTTCTCCCGGTTCGCCATGACCGGGGCGAGGGCCGAGACGAGCCCGCCAGGGCTGGTGACCCAGCGCTGGCCGTCGGCATCCTGAACGCTCCGGACGGGTAGGCGGTTGGCGACCACGATGAACTGACGATCGCTCATGGGGCCGCAGCCCCCGTCTGCATGACCGCCTCGAGAGCGGCGACGTCCGACTCGGCGTAGCGAGGTCCCGGGACCTTGAGCTCGAAGTGCTCCGCCACCGGGACGAGGCGACCGGTGTTCTCGACGATCTCCACGGCGTCTGCGGGAAGCAGCGCGGGGTGGCTCACGCCGCCCGCATGGGCGACCTTCAACATGTCGCTCCGCAGCCCGCTGATGTAGTTGGCGGTGCGGAACGCCTTCGAGGTGGGGTCGAGCCCCCGGACGAGGCGCTTGTTCTGCGTGGCGACACCGGTCGGGCAGTGGCCGGTGTGGCACTTGAGCGCCTGGATGCAGCCCAGGGCCATCATCGGTTCGCGGGCCACGTTCAAGACGTCGCACCCGAGTGCCAGCGCCACCATCGCGTTCTCGGTGTACCCGAGCTTGCCGCCGCCCATGAAGGTGATCTGCTGGTTGAGGCCGGCGTCGACGAACACCTGGTACACCCGGGCCATCGCCGTGCGGAACGGGTAGGCGACGTGGTCCGTGAAGACCAGCGGGCCGGCTCCGGTGCCCCCCTCGCCACCGTCGATCGTGATGAAGTCGGGCCCGCGGTCGTGCTCGACCATGTGCTCGGCGAGTTCGTACCAGAACCCCATCTGCCCGACGGCCGCCTTGATGCCCACCGGGAGCCCGGTGGCGTTCGCGATGCTCTCGATCATGTCGACCATGCCCGCGATGTCGTGGAAGGCGGAGTGGCCGCTGGGGGAGGCGACGGTGACGCCGACCTCGACCTCGCGGGCCTCGGCGATCTCGGGTGTCACCTTCGCCCCGGGGAGCAGGCCGCCCAGGCCCGGCTTCGCGCCCTGGCTGAGCTTGATCTCGATGGCCTTCACGTCGGCTGTCGCCGCGTTTGCCACGAGACGGTCGAGGGAGAACGTGCCGTCGGGGTTCCTGGCTCCGAAGTAGCCGGTGCCGACCTGGAAGATCAGCTCGCCGCCGCGCCGGTGGTGGTCCGAGATCCCGCCCTCGCCGGTGTTGTGGAGGCAGCCGGACATGTGGGCGCCCTCGTTGAGGGCCTGGATCGCCGGTCCGGACAGGGACCCGAAGCTCATCGCGGAGATGTTGACGATCGAGTTCGGCCGGAAGGCGTGCTCGCGGCGACGCCACTCGCCCAGCACCTTTGGCGCCGGCACCGGGACGGCGTGGTCGGTGTCGGCGATCGGGAACGCCGAGTGTTTCAGGATGATGTGGCCGGGGGCATCGATGCGGTCGTCGGTGCCGAACCCGAAGTACGGGTTCTGTTGCTTCGCCGTGGCGTACACCCAACGCCGCTGGTCCCGCGAGAAGGGCAGCTCCTCGTTGTTGTCGGTCACGATGTACTGCCGCAGCTCCGGTCCGACCCACTCGAGCATGTAGCGGAGGTGTCCGACGATCGGGAAGTTCCGCAGGATCGCGTGCTTCTTCTGCGTGACGTCGTAGACCGCGACGAGTACCAGGAACGCGCCGATGCAGATGAGGACGATCGACCACCAGGGCACGCGCCGATCGTAGTGGTCGCCCTTTCCCTGGGCGCGATCCGCGGCGCTACGGCGACAGCGCTGCGGCGGTGTCGATCCGGGTCTCGGCTGCGCCGTGATGGACACCCGTCGCGTCGATGTCGATCAGGTGCGCGTGCCCCGCGTTGACGGGCTGGGCCACGGCGTCGTGTCCGCGCGCTCGAAGCCCGTCGACCCAGGACGCTCCCTCGGGCTCGGCGATCACGATGACGGCGTCGGGCTCCGCCCAGGTGTTGAAGCCGTCGGACTCCCGCGACTCGAGCACCCACCGGGGACGGGCGACGACCTCGCCCGCCGAGACGCCTGCCTCGAGCAGGCGCGAGAGCATCTGCAGGACGATCTGCGGCTGGGCGTCGCCTCCCATCGTGCCCAGCACGGTCCGCAACGAGCCGTCGGGATGGGTGACGAGGGCAGGCGAGAGCGTGTGCGGCGGCCGCCGTCCGGCGCGGAACTCGGCCGGGTGGCCGTCGATCAGGTTGAATCCCAGCCCGCGGTTGTGCAGGAACACCCCGGTGCCGGGGACCACGATGTGCGCGCCGAAGCCCGAGGCGTTCGACTGGATGAGCGACACACCCATGCCGTCGCGATCGGTGGTGCAGAGGTAGATCGTGCCGCCGTCCCCATAGCTGCCGCCGACGTCGACCGCTCGCTCGGGGTCGAGGCGCGCCCTGCGGTCGGCGATCAACGCGGGATCCAGCAGTCCTTCGCCGTCGGCGGTGTCCGACAGGACGTCGGGGCGGTCGTGGCCGGCCAGCCGCGCG
Source organism: Actinomycetota bacterium (assembly GCA_039029775.1). GTDB lineage: Bacteria > Actinomycetota > Acidimicrobiia > Acidimicrobiales > UBA8592 > JBCCFK01. The sequence goes on from JBCCFK010000002.1 coordinate 10,988, forward strand.
GCCTCGATGTGGAGGTGCGCCCACTGCGCGGACTCCGGGTCGCCGAGGTCGACGCCCTGGAGGATGCCGGCGGCGAGCAGCGACAGGTAGCCCTGCGAGTTCGGCGGGACCGTCCACACGCGGTGGCCCCACAGGTCGAGGCCGAGGGGGTCGACCCAGTCCGCCTGGTTCCGCTCCAGGTCCTCGGGGCCGTAGAGCCCGTCACCGAGGGCGATGAGCCCGTCGCCGAACGCGCCGCGGTACCAGCCGTCCCGGCCCTCGGTGGCGATCGTCCTGAGGCCCTCGGCGACCGCGCTCCGAACGAGGCGCCCGCCCGCGGCCAGGTCGCGATAATCCTCCGCGCCCGGGACATCGGCCACGCGTCGAGCCGAGCGGGCCAGATGGGCGGGGACATCGAACCCCTCGGCCGCGAGAGCGATCGCCGGTGCGAGGACGTCCGCGAACGGCAGCCGCCCGTGGCGAGCGTGCAGCGCCGACCAACCGTCGACGCAGCCGGGCACCGGCACGCTGCGGATGTCGTCGCGGAACGGCATCGTGGTGGCGCCCTCGGCGCGCAGGCCGTCCGGGTCGGCCCCGGAGCCTGCTCGTCCCGACGCATTCAGGCAATCCGGTGTCGCCGGCCCGTGGTGGACGAGGGCGAACAGGTCGCCTCCGAGCCCACACATGTGCTGGGTGGTCACGGCGAGCGCGGCCGAGGTGGCGATGGCGGCATCGACCGCGTTGCCGCCGGCGCGCAGCATCGACACACCGGCGGCCGAGGCGTGGTGATCGACCGAGCAGACGGCGCCGTCGGGCGAGCTGACCGTGAACTGGCTCATGGCGCTCGGTGCCTCGCTTCCTCCACCCACCGGTGGTCAGGGTTCTTCGGTGACGCGGTGGCCGAGCGCTTCGAGCGACGCCACCAGACGTGCGGTGTGGGCAGGGTCGCGCGTCTCCACGACGACGTCGACATTGGTCGCGCGGGCCGACACCGGATCGAAGATCCGGCGATGGTCGATCTCGATCACGTTGGCGCCCTGATCCGCGATCGTGGCGACCACCGGTGCGAGCTGGCCGGGCTGGTCCGAGAGGGAGATCCGCAGCGTGGTGATGCGTCCCGAGTGCACGAGCTGACGCATGAGGACCGAGGCCAGGACCCGGGTGTCGATGTTGCCGCCGGAGAGGACGAGGGCCACTCGCTTCCCCACGAACCGGTCCGGGTGATCGAGCAGGGCGGCGAGCGCTGCCGCGGCAGCACCCTCGGCGACGGTCTTCTCGATCTCGAGGAACAGGGCGACCGCCTGCTCGATCGTCTGCTCGTCGACCGTGAGAACGTCGTCGACGAGGTCACGCACGATCGGGACTGTCAGCGCACCGGGTTCCTTGACCGCGATGCCGTCGGCGAGCGTGTCGTGCGGCCCCGGCGTCAGCCGTTCTCCAGCGAGAGCAGCGACCATGCCCGGATAGGTCCGGGACTGGACGCCGAGGATCTCCAGATCCGGTCGTCGGGCTCGGGCGAAGGCCGCCACGCCCGCCAGGAGGCCTCCGCCGCCGGTGGGCACGACGATCGTGTCCAGGTCGTCGTGGTCGGCGAGCAGTTCGACGGCGACGGACCCCTGACCCGCGATGACGGCGGGGTCGTCGTAGGGGTGGACCCAGGTGGCGCCGGTCTCGTCGACGAGCGCCCGGGCGGCCGCGGCGGCCTCCGCGAGCGTCGCGCCGCGTTGTTCGACCCGGGCCCCGTGCCCGGCGGTCTGGGTGACCTTCGTGAAGGGTGCGGAGGCGGGCATGACGATCGTGGCTGCGATCCCGAGTCGGCCCGCGTGGTAGGCGACGCCCTGGGCATGGTTGCCGGCGCTCATCGCCACGACCCCGCGTTCACGCACGTCTGGCGGCAGCGACCGGAGGTGGTTGGCGGCGCCGCGGTCCTTGAATGATCCCGTGAACTGGTCGTTCTCGAACTTCACCACGACGTCGGCGCCGGTGATGGAGGACAGGGTGCGGCTGTGCGTCGATCGCGTGTGCACGACGTCGCCGCGGATCGCCTCGGCTGCGTCGACGACGGCGGCTGCCGTCACGGCGTGGTCGGTCACGGCCCGAGCCTAGGTCCGTCGCCGTGGCGTCGCGGGCGCCAAAACCGACCTGGCCCACGCTGCGTCAGCCGGGGGGAAGCTGCGCTGGCGTGGGCCAGGAGAATGCCGATGCAACCGGGGGGAAGTCGCATAGGCCATACCCGAGGTGTGGGGCGGTGGTGGGAACCGCGTGGCCTCGTGGGTGGAGGGGGTGGCCGGACGCAGATGCGGGGTGCGGAGGGGTCCTGCGTCCGGCTGGGAACTGGTGTCAGGCGGTGGCTCGCAGTCGGTCGCTGTTGCGGTGGTCGCGGGCGGCTCGGGCCACGGAGCGTCGTTCGGTCGCCCGGGGGGCGTAGCCGAGAGCGGCGCGCTCTTCTTCGTTCTCGTCGCCCCAGAGGCCGTTCTCGCGGCCGTCTCGGGCGGCTTCGCGGCAGGGCTCCATCACGGGGCACACCTTGCAGTACGAGCGGGCGAGGGTCTCGCGCTTGCGACGCTTGGAGGGGCGCTCGCCGGCGGGGCCGAAGAACAGGTGGGTCTTGCCCTTGCAGAGGGCGAACTCGGTCCAGGATGCGGTGCGGGCCTGTTCGATCGGTTCGGGGGCGACTGCGAGGCTCATCGTTGAACTCCGGGGGCGGGGTGGCGGTCCCCACTGTTGTCTCACAATCGATCGACTGAATCAAGCGTTTGCTCAAATTATTCGACAAATCCTGGAAGTCAGGCGCGAACATGCTGGTCAAAGCCGAGAAACGGGCGTGTGACGGGCGTCTCAAACGGTGGATTCGGTGCCCCGGAGGAGTGCCTCGGTTCGGTCGTCGAGTGGGAAGTAGAACTCGACGGACAACTCCTCGGCGGTGACGTCGGTCGGCGAGCCGACCGAGGCGAGGGTGGTGAAGAAACGCATCGGCCCGCTGTCGGTGTCGAGCGCCAACTCGAGCGAGAACGCCGGTGGCGCCTCGATGCCGCCGCGCCGATCGATGTCGGCGACGCCCGGGTACGTTCGGAGCTCGTCGCGGAGTGCGGCGACGTCGTGGCCGTCGGGCGAGAGCATCACGTCCCGGTCGATCCGGTCCAACAACACGGCCGCGACGGCCCCGAAGTTGAGGATCCGCCGCCGGACACCGTCGGGATGGAACACCAGACGGGCCAGGTTCATCGGCTCCTCGACCGGTGCGTCCGGCCCGAGCAGCGCGCCGAAGAGGGCGCCGGCAGCCTCGTTGATCCGGTGCACGTTCCATGCCCGATCGATCGCCATGGCCGGGTACGGCTCGACCCCGGCCAACATCGCGTCGACCGCAGCTCGCAGTGGTGCGAGGTCAGCGGCCTCGTAGTCGTACTCGGTGAAGACCTTGGCGTATCCCGCGGCGGTGAGCAGGAGGTTCTGGTCGCGGAGCGGGATGTCCAGGGCCCGCGCCAGGTGCAGGAGCAGCTCCCGGCTGGGTGTCGATCGGCCGCTCTCGACGAACGAGATGTGTCGCTGCGAGACGTCGGCCGTGGTCGCCAGCGCCAGCTGGGACATGCGGCGGTGCGAGCGCCACTCCTTCAGGAGCGGTCCGACGGTGGTGCGGGAGCCCATGTCCCCGACCGTAGTCAGGGCGGGTCATCACCACGATTACCCGTGGGGTCGTCGCGTCACGCGGCGGCGGACACGATCGGGAGCAGGATCGTGAAGGCCGTGCCCTGCCCGACCGCGCTCGTCACCGTGATCTCACCGTCGTGGGCCCGGATGAGCTCCTGGGTGATCGCCAACCCGAGGCCCGATCCGCCGGTGGCGCGGCTTCGTGACTCGTCGGCGCGATAGAAGCGTTCGAAGAGGTGTGGGAGGTGGTGTGGCTCGATGCCGATCCCCGTGTCGCTGACCCTGACCAGCACCGTCGCACCGCTGCGCTCGCACAGGACGTCGACGGACCCGCCGGCCGCCGTGTGGCGCAGTGCGTTGCCGATCAGGTTGCCGAGCACCTGTCGGAATCGGTCGGGGTCGACCGCGGTCACCAGTCCCGGGGTGGTCGACGCGGCGAGGTCGACGCCGGCGGCGGCTGCGGCACCGCGATGGGCTGCGACCGCTCGCTCGACCAGGTCGCCCACATCGAGATCCTCGCGGCGGAGGTGGAGCCGACCGGTCTCCGCCAGCGACAGCTGCTGCAGGTCGTCGACCAGGGTCTGCATCGCCGTCGCCTCCTCGTGCAGCGATGCGATCGTGCCCGCGTCGGGCTCGACGACCCCGTCCTGGATGCCCTCGAGGTAGCCGCGGAGGTTGGCCAAGGGGGACCGGAGCTCGTGGGCGACGTCGGTCGTCAGCGTCTTGCGGGCCTGGTCCTCGGCCTGCAGCGACGACGCCATCTCGTTGAATGCCGATCCCAGGGTGGCGATCTCCTCGGCGCCGCCGATCTCGGCCCGAGCAGCGAGGTCTCCGTGCCGCATGCGGCGCGCCGCGGCCGTGAGCGAGGAGAGCGGGCGGGCGAGACGGCTGGCCATCAGGGCGGCACCGCCGGCGATCAGCGCCAAGACGATGAGGACCGGGACCCAGAACCCCGCCGAACCGAGCGATGCCAGGACCGGGTCGTCGCGCTGATCGCCGTACCCGATGAACAGCTGCACGGGCTCGACGTCGATCGCGCCGATCGGAAGATCGGCGTCCCCGATGTCGGTGACGATGTCGGCCGGGTCGAGCTCTTCGAGGAAGAACTCGGCATCGAGGACGTCCTGGGCCTCCGCACAGGTCAGGAACGCGAGGGCTTCGTCCTCGGACAGCTCCCTCACCGGCACCACGACCACGCCGGTGTCGGCGGCCACCCCGACCGCCCCCACGCCGATGTCGGCGAGGCAGCTCGCCACCGCGTCGTTCTCGTCGTCGCCGTCGAGGTCCTCGAACCCGAAGTCGACCAACGTGCTCTCCGGATCGACGATCAGGGCCTGGGAGGGCAGCGACGCCTCGGAATCCTCCACCAACACCTCGGAGTCGGCGAGCACCTCCCCGGCCAGCGACGCGACCGCGATTCGTTCGTCGAACCGAAGCGACAGGTCGGCCACGGTGGCCTCGATGTCGTCCCAGCCACCGTTCACGAGACCGTGGAACGCGATCTCGTCCCGGATGAGGAACTCCACGTCGAGATCGCGCTCGATCGCGCCCCGGATGTCGGACTCGGTGAGTTGGCGCACCGAGATGGCGGTGACCACCACGGCGACGAGCGCGACCACGATCCCGATCACCGTGAGGCGCGAGCGCAGTGTCCGCAACATCAGTCGGTGGGGTCGTCGTTCAGCTTGTAGCCGACGCCGTAGACCGTCAGCAGATGGGTGGGGTCCGCCGGATCGGGTTCGAGCTTCTTGCGGAGGTTCGCGACGTGGACGTCGACCGTGCGTTCGAGGCCGTCGTAGTCGAACCCGAAGGCCTCCTCCAGCAGCTGCAGGCGGGTGAAGGCGCGACCGGGCGATGCGGCGAGCGCAGCCAGGATCGCGAACTCCTTGGGCGTGCACTCGACGTGCTCGCCGGCGCGAGTGACCTCGTGGCGGGCCGTGTCGACGACGATGTCGCCGATCACGAGGCGGTTGTCCGCAGCGTCGCGGCCGGCTCGGCGCAGGATCGTCCGAACCCTCGCCACCAGTTCTCGGGGGCTGTACGGCTTGGTGATGTAGTCGTCCGCGCCCAGGTCGAGGCCGAGCAGCATGTCGTCCTCGGTCGACCTGGCGGTCAACATGATGATGGGGACGTCGGACTCGTAGCGGAGGATCCGGCACACGTCGAGGCCGTCGACGCGGGGCATCATCACGTCGAGCACGACCAGATCCGGTGCTCGGCGCCTCGCCTCGTCGATCGCGGATCGACCGTCGTGCACGACCGCGACGGCGTGGCCCTCGCGTTCGAGGTATCGCCTGATGAGATCGGCCTGCTTGGGATCGTCCTCGGCCACGAGGATGCGCCCGCTCATCGCTGTCTCCTTCCGGCGCGTCGGTCGCGCCCATTGTCTCCCGCCGAGGTCCGTGTCGTGCGGAGCCGCCCGGTCGTGCCGTCGGCGCGCGGCGGTGCCGCCGGCACGAGGCCGGCGGCACCTGGAGGGATCATCGGGGTGGGATCAGGCGTCACCCTCGTCCTCGTCGACATCGCTCTCGTCGACATCGCTCTCGTCGGCATCGCGCTCGGCGAGGTCGTCGCCGTCCTCGCCGAACTCCTCGTCCTCGTCGAAGTCGCAGCCCTCGAGGATCTCGAAGTCCTCGCCGTAGGTGTCGACGAAGTACTGGTCGACGAGAGCCCACGTGGCTTCGTCGGCGTCGTCGATGGCGGGCCAGCGGACGCCGTCCTCGTCGGTCTCGACCTCCACGGTCACGCCGTTGTCGGCGAGGTGGGCGACGATCGCATCGGTTTCGGCGTTGATCTCGGCGATGTCCTCGTCGGTCAGTTCGAAGTCGATGTCGTCGAACTCGAGATCGCCGTAGGTCTCCTCGTAGTACTGGTCGACCAGGTCCCAGGTGGCTTCGTCGGCGTCGTCCAGGACGGGGAAGCGGAGGCCGTTGTCGTCGGTCTCGACCTCGACGGTCACGCCGTTGTCGGCCAGGTGGGCGACCAGGGCATCGGTTTCGGCGTTGATCTCGGCGATGTCCTCGTCGGTGAGGTCCTCGAGGCCGATCTCCTCGGCGAAGACGCCGTCCATTCCGTCGGCGTCCATCTCGGCCAGTTCGTCGACGCTCATGACGACGGTGTTCGAGGCCGGCTGGGTCAGCGGGGGCTCGTCGCCGCCGGACTCGGCCATCACCGGCACGGCGATTCCGAGCGTCAGGGCCGCGGCGGCGGCGCCGCCGATCCAGAGCTTGGTACGGCTCGACCCGGACTCGGTGGCCTCCGGGGCGGGCGGGAGCGGTGGGGTGGTCATTGCGGGGTCTCCTTCATCAGGGGGTGATGCATCAGACGATGACGGTCGGGTCGTCAAGAACTGATGAAGGTCCCGCCAGACATCGAGGGAATCCGCGTGAAATCCGAGCGATCTCTGGAATCCGCGGCTCTCGGGGGTCGTTGGACCCCGTGTCACCTGGTGCGCTGTGGCGCCGTCAGCCATCTGAGTACCATTGACGCCATCGGCTCCGTGTCGATCACCACCGGGTGATCAGGGGGTCGAGAAAGGACACAGAGCGAACCATGGCCGACATGGCCCCCACCTACGCACCACCCGTGATCTCCCAGGGCGAGGAAGCCCGGATCACCTTCATGACCAAGGTGTATCAACACATCGGGCTCGCACTCGCCGCCTTCATGGGCTTCGAGTTCCTGCTGTTCACCAGCGGCATCGCCGAGTGGTTCTACGACAGCGTCTTCACCTCGGGCGGCGGTTGGCTGCTCATCCTGGGCCTGTTCATGGTCGGCTCGTGGCTGGCCACCCAGGCGACGATGGACCTGTCGAACCCCGGACGTCAGTACGCCGGCCTCTTCGGCACTGCGGCGCTCTACTCGCTGCTGTTCGCGCCCCTCCTGTACTACGTCTTCAACGTCCAGGACGCCGCGAGCGACGTCTGGGCCGCCGCGGTCATCACCGGCATCGGGTTCGTCGGGCTGAGTGCGGTCGCCTGGGTCACGCGGCGGGACCTGTCGTTCATCCGACCGCTGATCATGTGGGGTGGCGTCGCGGCCCTCGTGCTCATCGTCGGCGCCATCCTGTTCGGCTTCAACCTCGGCACCTGGTTCTCGGTGGCGATGATCGGCCTCGCCGGCGCCGCCATTCTCTACACGACCCAGCAGGCACTGCGGACGTACCCGGAACAGGCGTACGTGGCCGCAGCGGTGCAGCTGTTCTCGTCGATCATGACGATGTTCTGGTACGTGCTGCGGATCTTCGCCGACCGCTGATCACAGCCGAATCGACCTCTGACCGCCGCCGGCTCGCCGGCGGCGGTTCCGCGTCCGGGCGAAACTCCGACCGGCACCGTCGGTCGTGGCGCGAAGCTGTCGCATGGAGCTCATCGACGGGATCACCCATCTGCGGACGCCGGTCGCGGACGATGCCCCGGCGATCGCCACCGCGGTCCAGGAGAGTCTCGACCTGCTCCGACCCTGGATGCCGTGGGCGACCGACGACTACGACACGGCCAGCGCCAAGGAGTGGATCGACGGTGTCTTCGACGCATCGGAGCATCGGTTCCTCATCACCGAGCACGGCCGGGTCCTCGGTGCCTGCGGCCTCAACCGGATCGACCCCCTCAACCGCACGGCGAACCTCGGCTACTGGTTGCACGGTGATGCGGTCGGTCGTGGCCACGCCACCCGTGCGACGCGCCTCGTCGCCGGCCACGGACTCGCACTCGACGAGATCGAACTGATCCAGATCGAGATGTCGACCGAGAACGAGCCCAGTCGCCGCGTCGCCGAGCGCGCCGGTGCGGCCTATGAGGGCGTGCTCCGCTCTCGGCTGCTCCTCCAGGGCCGGCGCCACGACGTCCACGTCTTCACCTTCACGGGCGGCGAGGTCTGAAGACCGGTTGGCGCTTCAGTGCATTTCGTGTACTTTCGATATCTGTGATTGTTCGTGGCGACGAGCTCGAGTGTGCTGATTGCGAGAGGTTCAGGGTGGTCGCGTGTCCCGGGTGACCGCTGACGTCGGCCTGTTGGATGCCCACGCGGCGCACGTCGCCGAACTCGACCACCCGCGGCGACTGCGGATCGACGACCTCCGTGTCGCGCTCGAGGTGTTCTTCGCGTCCGGGTCGGCCTACGGCCCCCGGACGTCGGACCTCCCGGAGCTCCTGCAGCTGCTGCGGCGGTCGACGGCGATCGACGCGGTCGGAGTGGAGGCCACCGCGGCCGCGTTCGCCGAGGCGGAGGTCCTCGCGCGTGCGCCGAGCCTCGACGCGTGGCATCCCGACGACGCCTGGATCGAGCGTGCGCGACGCCGGTTCCTGGCGGCCAATCGTCCATGGGCGATGGAGGCCGCGGCACCGACCATGGATCCGGCCGATGCCGTCGAGCGCCTCCGCACGATCGACCGGCTGCTCGCGGAGGCCCGACGCGGGGGCTGGCCGTCGATCGCCGCCGTCGAGGCCCTCGTCGAGGAGCGGGCCGCGATCCTCGCCGACGGCTCGGTGCTCATCGACGCGCTGACCGACGGCATCCGGGCCTGGAGCGGTTCGGAGAACGACCCGGTCCTCGATCGTCTCGTGGCGGATCGCCAGGACGTCGCGCTGCTCCTCGCCGCGGGCGACCTCGCTGTCGCTCGACGGCTGTTGTCGCTGGTCGATGCCGGCGCCGGCGCCTCATCGGCCTTCGACACGGCGACCCGCGAGGCGGCTCACGAACGTCGGCTCGGCGAGGTGATGGACACCGATGGCGTCTCACGGGCGGAGGCGATCCGTGTGATCGAGGCGATGGACCTCAGCATCGCCTCGATGATCGAAGCCGGTCTCACACCCGAAGAGGCGGTCGTGGCCTTCGCCATGGCCGACGGGCTCGATCTCGACCTCGGCCTCGCCCGTCGTCGGGCAGCAAAGGAGGGCCTCACGGTGGTGGAGGCGTTGGCCCGGATGGCCACGGCGCGTGCGCTCGACATGACCGATGACGAGCTGCGGGCGTTCGACCTGTTCCGCAGCCACTTCGCGGGGTTCGACAATGCCCAGGGTGGACGGCCCGACGACGCCGTCTCCATCGATGACCTCCGGTTCGTCGTGGCCAATCCGCACCGCTTCACGCTCGCGCAGGTCACCGCAGCCCAGGCGATCCTCGACGAGCCGGTTCTGCGCAATCGGTTGGACTCGGCAGCCGGCAACACCGACGTTCTCGACAGCGATGTGTTCGGCGACACCAGGCCCGCCGACCACCTGATCTCGGTCGCCGACATCGATGCGTTCCTCATCGGAGCACAGCTGAACCACGTCCTCGCCGACCACCGCATCGACATCGACACCGCGGCGGAGGGCGGCCCGGCGGACGGGTTCGTCTCCGAGCGCGACCTCGAGGCGTGGCTCGACGCCAACCCTGACGCGCCGGTCGGGGTGCGCGAGGCCGTGGCTCACATGCTCGAGGCGCAGCTGTACGACCGCACCTGGCTCGAACGCAATCGCGAAGCGCTGGCCATGGGGGCGGCGGTCATCGCTGGTGGGGTCGTCATCGTGATGACCGCCGGCACCGCGACGCCACTGATCGTCGTCATGGGAGCCGGGTTCGCCGCCGGTGCCGGCGCGGCCGGCGTCACCACGCTGGGCGTCAACCACCTGACAGGTGAGGCGCTCACCGACGGCCTGCTGGAGAACTCGCTCTCGGGTGGTGCGATCGGGATGTCCGTCGCGGGTTTGCCGGCGTCGTGGACCAGTGCGTCGGCCATCACCCAGGGCCTGACGGTGCGCAGCGGTCTCGCCGCTGCGTCGTTCTCGGGCGAGGTCGCCGGGGTGGTCTCGGGCGGCGGCATCGATCTCGTCCTGCCCGACGACTGGGAGGACGAGATCCACACCCTCGCCACCGGCGTCGAGATCGTGGGCGCGTTCGCCGGAGCCGTCGAGACCGCGCTCGACACCACGATCCTGTGGGCGGTCGAGCCTGCGGAGGCGATCCCGAACGGGTGGGTGTCGCGAACGGCGGACAATGGTTCGGGGACGGTCTGGCAGGCGCCGGGGTCGGCCGGAAACGCAGACATGATCCGGATCATGGAGCCGACCGACGCCTACCCCAACGGCTACGTTCGCTTCCACAACGCCCACGGCCAGCCCGTCGACCTGACCGGTCGCCCGGGGTCTCGCTCGGGCTCCCACATCCCGATCAACCCCGACGGGACCTTCGACGTCCCCGCAGGATGGCCGTCATGACCAGCATCGAGCTCGCCACCGTCGACCAGATCATCCTCGGCCACGCCGTCTCGTTCGTCCGGGTCGGCGACGGCGGCGGGGTGGTCACGATCGAGGGCGACTTCACCGTCGAGGTCGACGGTGAGACGCACCCGGTGTCACCCGAGTCGATCGTGGGCAGCGGTGCGATCCTTCTCGGCCTGCTCCACCAGGTCGTGCACGCGGCGACCGTCGGAGACGACGGGACGCTGACGTTGACGATCGGGTCGGCCACGGTGACCGTCCCACCCTCGGCCGACTTCGAGGCCTGGACCTATGCCGCCGAGGACGGCCGACGCGTCGTCTGCATGCCGGGCGGCGAGCTCGCGGTCTGGGCCGGCGACTGATCGCTTCGAGGTGTCTCCCCGCCGGCCGCTAACGTCCGGCCATGGCTGACGGGACCCTGCCCTGGGTCGATCTCGGTGTCGGGACCTTCATCAGCGAGACGCCGAACGACCGCTACCCGATCTACACGAGAGGCAACGCGGGGGAGGTGTGGCCCGAGGTCGCGTACCCGCTGACCATCAGCCTCTCCCGGACCGCCGGGGACGAGCCCATCGGCCAGGCGATCCTCAACACGGGGCTGCTGAGCCGCAAGGAGGTCGGCGTCGGCACGACCGCGTTCGGCGGCTGCTACGGCGGCTACATGTACATCAACCTCTCGATGAACCGTGTCATCGCGGTGCGCACCCCCGGCGTCACGGTCGACGAGAACGATGCGATGTACCTCGGCGCCGCCGGCGTCGCGCCGCCCTACGTGGAGCGCAAGGGCGACAAGAGTCTGCGAGCGTCGGTGGCCGCACTCCGGTACGGCTGGCGGATGCTGAACACGACCGAGCTGCCGTGGCTCGACCACGATCTGGAGCTGGTTCGTGCGTGGGAGCGGCGGGTTCCCGAGCTGCTCGAAGCCTCCGACGATGAGCTCGTGGCCGTGACCCGGGAGATCATCGGTCCCACGATGGACCTCTTCTCGCGCCACCTCGAGGTCACCGGCCAGGCCGGCGGGTCCGTGCAGGCCCTCGCCGGCCTCTGCGAGGACCGGCTCGGCGACCGCAGCCTCGCGCTGACGATGTTGGGCGGGATCGGCGACGTCGACTCGGCCGCTCCGTCGTTCGCCCTGTGGGATCTGGGCCGCATCGCGGCGGACGCACCCGCCGTCGCCGCCCACTTCGACGACGGCATCGACGGCCTGGACGCTCGACTCCGCGCCGACCCCGAAGCCGCCGTGTTCGTCGCGGCGTTCGACGAATTCCTGGGGCGCTTCGGCTCCCGCGGTCCCAACGAGTGGGAGAGCGCGTGCGAGGTCTGGGAGACCGATCCCCGGATGCCACTCGGGTTCGTCGACCGGATGCGCCGCGCTGGCCCCGACCACGACCCCTCGATCCGCGCCGACCGTCTGGCCGAGGAGCGTGAGGGCGCGATCGCCGATGCCCGAGGTCGCCTGAACCGCGTGCAACGGTGGCTGTTCGACAAGATGCTTCGGTCGGCCACGCTCTATTCGCAGTCGCGTGAGCGCTCGAAGACCACGATCGTGCGGCTGATCCACGTGGCCCGATTGCTGACCCGCGAGCTGGGGCGCAGGTGTGCCGAGCGCGTCGAGGGCGGCGACATGAAGGACATCTGGTTCATGACCGCGGAGGAGCTCGGACCCTATGTGGCCGACCCCGCGGCCCACGCCTCGGTGGTGGCCGAGCGCCGAGCTGCCCGGGACGAGTTGAGCCGCCGGGTGCCGCCGTTCGTGTTCGAGGGCACGCTGCCCGACCCGTCCACGTGGCCGCTTCGAGACGAGGTCGAGGTGCTCGACCCCCTCGCCGTCGGAGCCGAGATGTCCGGTCTCGCCGGGTGCGCGGGGGTTGCCGAGGGGCGCGCCCGTGTCGTGACCGACCCGTCGGATCCCGGCGATCTCGGACCCGGTGACGTCCTCGTCGCGCCGCTGACCGACCCGGCCTGGACGCCGCTGTTCGTCCCGGTGGAGGCGGTCGTGGTCGACGTCGGCGGCCAGATGAGCCACGCGGTCATCGTGTCCCGGGAGCTGGGCCGGCCATGCGTGGTCGCGGCCACCGATGCCAGCCGGCGGATCCCCGACGGCGCCAGGATCCGAGTCGACGGCACGGCCGGCACCGTCACCGTCCTGGAGGCGCCGTGAGCGAGAAGATCCGCTGGGGGATCTGTGGCACCGGCAGCATCGCGTCGCAGTTCGCGACCGCCCTCCGAAACGTGCCCGACGCCGAGTTGGTCGCGGTCGCCTCGGAGGACGCCGATCGATGCGCGGCGTTCGCGGGAGAGCACGACGTCCCGGTCTCGCACCTGGGCTACGACGCGATGGCCGACGACGACGAGGTCGACGTGGTCTACGTGGCCTCGACCCAGCAGCGCCACCTGCGCGACGTCCTCCTGTTGTTGGAGGGCGGCCGCAACGTGTTGTGCGAGAAGCCCTTCGCGTTGAGCGAGGCTCAGGGGCGCACGATGATCGAGACCGCACGGCAGGGTGGTCTGTTCCTGATGGAGGCGATGTGGAGCCGCTTCCAGCCGTCCTATGTCCGCCTGATGGAACTGATCGCCGACGGCGCCATCGGTGTGCCCCAGCGGGTGGAGGCCGATTTCGGGTTCCGGATCCCCGAGGACGAGCGATCCGACCACCGGCTGTTCGACCCGCACCGCGGCGGCGGTGCCCTGCTCGACCTCGGCGTCTACCCGGTCCACCTGGCACATCTCGTGCTGGGCCCGCCGACGTCGGTGGTGGCGGCCGGCCGGCTCACCGAGGGCGGCGTCGACTCGTGGACCAACCTGCTGCTCACCCACGAGGGCGACGCGGCCTCGGTTCTCACGTCGGCCATCACCGTGAACGGATCGTTGACCGGGCGGGTGACCGGTACCGAGGGCGTCATCACGCTCGACCCCTTCATGCACGTCACGACCCGGCTCACCGTCTCGAGTGGCTTCGAGAGCGAGACGTTCGAGTTCGACGATCCGAGCCTGCACCACCAGGTACCCGAGGTCCATCGTTGCCTCCGCGATGGGCTGATCGAGTCCGAGGTGATGCCGCACGCGGACACGCTGGCGATGCTCGCGACCCTGGACGAGGCCCGGCGCCAGATCGGTCTGTCGTTCCCCGACGAATGACGGCCTGGTCCGACGGTCTCGTCGCGAGGCTGTCGGAGGCGTTCGCCGACGAGGCCGATCCCGAGAGAGCGGCGCACCAGTCCGCCTATCTCCGGGGCCAGTACGAGTTCTTCGGCCTGGCGGCGCCCCGACACAAGGCCGTCCTCGCCGATGCGCTCAGGACACTCGATCGCCCCGCGTTGGCGGACCTGGACGCCTTCGCCCGGGCCGCCTACCGCAAGCCCCAGCGCGAGTGGCACTACGCCGCGGTGAAGACGCTGCGCCGAAACGCCAGGGTGCTGGACCCGACCGCGGTGCCCCTCGTCCACCACCTGGTCACCACCCACAGCTGGTGGGACACCGTCGACGAGATCGCCTCGCACCTCGCCGGCACACTCGTCGATCGCCACCCCGAGACCGCGCAGGTCATGGACGAGTGGGTGGCGTCCGACGACATGTGGCTGGCACGCACGGCGATCCTGCACCAGCTCCGGTTCAAGCACGAGACCGACGTCGACCGGCTCTTCGGCTACTGCCTGGCCAGAGCCGATGAGGCCGACTTCTTCTACCGGAAGGCCATCGGTTGGGCGTTGCGTCAGTACGCCCGTACCGACCCTGATGCGGTCCGCCGCTTCTGCACGGAGCACGAGACACGGCTGTCGCGACTCTCGCTCGCCGAGGCCCGAAAACACCTCGGCGACGGCTCGTAGCCCGGCGCCGTGGCGGACGGCCGCGAAATCCGGCGGGAATGCGCCAACTACCCTCGACGTTGGCGGGGCTGGACAAAGGGTGCTGTTTGAAACGATTTCTCCTGGTGGCGATGCTCGTCCTCGTCGTGGCTTCGGGCTGCGGCGGGAGCGACGATCTCGGCGGTGAGCCGCTCGCTCAGGAGGTGGACGTCGTCCTGGCGGCCTCGGCCGAGGCCATGGCCGGGGTCGAGACGGTCCGGTTCGACATCGGGCGCAGCGGAGCACCGGTCTTCATCGACGAGGTCGAGTCGATCGCCGTGGACGCCGTCACCGGGACCGTGGAGGTCCCGGATCGGGCCGAGGCCCTGCTGACCGTCACGATCGACGGCTCGGTCACGACCCAACTCGGCGCCATCGCCGACGCTGATGGGACCCTCCTCAGCAATCCCGTGACGGGCGACTTCGAGCCGCTCCCGGCGGGCGTCGACCTCGACCCCCTGCAGTTCTTCGATCCCGTCGGCGGCTGGCAGCCACTGATCGCGGGCCTCGAGGACGCCGAGTTCGTGGGTGAGGAGGACCGAGGCGGGACCCGTTACCACCTGCGCGGCACGGCGCCGGCCGAGCGGATCGAGGCCGTCACCGCCGGTCTCGTCCGTCGCCAGGACGTCCGGATCGACCTGTGGGTCCATCCGGTGACCGCACTGGTCACAGCAGTCGAGTTCGACACCACCTTCGACGGCGCCACGAGCTCGTGGACCCTCGAGCTGAGCGGCTACGACGGTGTCGTCGAGGAGGCAGGCGGTTCGCCCTGGGCGACCATCGGCATCATCGCCACGGTCATCGCCGGCGTGGTGGTCGCGGCCGCGACCGTTCGACCGATGCTGGCGAGCGGCAATGCCGCCGCAGCACCCACCGCCCCGGTGCCAGCACCGAGCGCCGCCCCCGAACCCGACCGACCCCATACCGGGCGGGCATCACCGGCGGCCATCCTCACGATCGTGGCCTTCTCGGTGTTCGTCGCCGCGGACGACCTGACGGTGGTGTCGACGATGCTGCGCCCGATCATCGCCGACCTGGGACTGGTCCTTCCCGACGGGTTGGACGACGCCGCGTGGATCGTCAACGTGTACCTGATCGCGTTCGTGGCCGTCATGCCGATCGCGGGGCGGTTGTCCGACGTCATCGGTCGCCGCAACACCTTCATCGGTGCCTACGCGATCTTCCTCGTGGGCACCACCCTGATACCGCTCATGGACTCGCTCGGCCCGTTCCTGGCCGCACGAGTGCTCACCGCCATCGGCGGGGGTGCGATGGTGCCCGTCGCCCTGGCGGTGGTCGGCGACGTCTACCCCGACGCGAAGCGTGCCCGGGCGCTCGGCACGCTCGCCGCGATCGAGACCCTCGGCTGGGTCTGGGGTCCCCTGTACGGCGCCATCCTGGTCCGATTCCTGTCCTGGGAGTGGCAGTTCTGGTTGAACATCCCGCTGGCGATCGGTGGCATCGTCGCGGTGTGGTGGGCCCTGTCCGACCACGACCAGGGGCGACGTGCGTCGACGCTCGACTGGCGCGGGGCGACCCTGCTCACCGCAGCTCTGGTGTCGCTGAACCTCGCGCTCCTCGGCAATGCGGAGATCCAGAGCGTCACGGGCTTCGATCAGCTGACGGGTGGCTCCGGGTTCGACTTCCGCTGGCTCTACCTGGTGACCCTCGTGGCCGGGGGCCTGTTCATCCAGCACGAACGGACGGCCGAGGATCCGCTGATCGACCGATCGGTCTTCCGGGGGCGCAGCCTCCAGATCGCGCTCGCCGTCAACTTCATCGTCGGTGCATCGCTGGTCATCTCGATGGTCGACGTCCCGATCTTCGTCAACGCGGTCGAGATCGACGTCGAGGACTCGGCGGTCGTCGCGGGGTGGATCCTCTCCGCGCTCACCGCGGCGATGGCGATCACCTCGTACCTCGGCGGCCGCATGACGGCACGGTCGGGCTATCGCCTGCCGATCGTCCTCGGCATGGCTGCGGCGGTCGGGGCCTACGTCCTGATGGGACTGACCTGGGACGTCGACACCTCGTACTGGGTCCTCGCCGCGCAGTTGGGTCTGCTCGGCGCCGGCCTCGGCCTGGTCACCGCTCCGACCTCGTCGGTCGTGGTCGACGCCGCCGAGGCCTCCAAACGCGGCGCTGCCGCGGCGACGCTCATGGTCATCAGGTTGATGGGATTGAGCGTGGGCCTGTCGCTGCTGACCGCCTGGGGGCTCGCCCGCTTCAACGCGCTCCGCGGCGACATCGAGCTCCCGCCCATCGACGACCCCGGGTTCGAGGACGCCGTCATCGATGCCCAGGGCAGCCTGACGGCGCAGGCGATCGCCGAGACCTTCCTCGCCGCAGCCGTGGTGACCGGCCTCGGTCTCCTGCTCGCCATCGCCATCAGGCATCGCCTCGGCTCGGAGGGCACGGACGAGCCGTCGGCCGGCCCCACCGAGAAGGCGCCCATTCCCACGGGCTGGGAACCGGCGCTCGACGACACCACACAGTTCGAACCCGTCCCCGCGATGGCGGCGACGGGGCAAGATCCCACCGAGACTGGAGTTCCCATGTCGTGGTTGCAACGACACTCCGGCGCAGTGATCGGCGTCCTCGGGGCGCTGATCGTGCTGGCCTTCGTCTTCATCGCCGTGCTGTTCGGACGGTTGAGCGACACCGAGGATCAGCTCGCGTCCACCGAGGCCGAGCTGACTCGCGTCGAGGCCGGCGCGGCCCTCTTCGCGTCGCAGGTGACCGGGTTCCAGGAGCAGTTGCTCGAACTGCAGCCGACCATCTCCGCAGGCCTCGACGAGGCGATCGCCGGGCTCGACGACTTCGCGGTGTCGACGATCGAGTTCGAGGTGAACATCGACGAGCAGGTCACCATCGACACCTCGGTCGTGATCGACCGTGAGCTGTCGGTGCCGATCTCGGAGCGGCTGCCGATCAACGAGACGTTCGAGACCGAGATCGAGGTGGACACGCCCTTGGGGTTCTCGATCCCGCTGGACGTCACGGTCCCGGTCGACATCGAGGTGCCCGTGGACCTCGACCTCGACGTCGCGGTCAACGAGACCATCCCGGTGCAGGCGACGGTCCCGGTCCAACTCGACATTCCCATCGCCATCGAGGTCGCCGGGACCGAACTGGCGGAGCTCGCCGCGTCGCTCGCCGAGGGGCTGCGGTCGCTGGAGGACATCATCGCCGGCCTCGGCGGCTGACGGTCAGGTCGCCTCGGATCGCTCCGGCTCGAACCGGGGGGTCGGGGCCAGCGTCGCCACCGCGGCGACGGCCAGGCTGACCACCGTGGATCCGATGAGGACCGGTTCATAGGAGTCCGCGAGGTCGTTGCCCACCGAGAGGATCAAGGGTCCGAGCGCTGATGCGGCCACGCCGAAGGTGGTCGCGGCCCCCTTGATGGCCGCCACGTGACCCGTGCCGAACCACTTCGGGTAGAGCGCCCCGCCGAGCGCCGAGATCGAGCCGATCGCCAGGCCGGTCACCACCCCGTAGACGACGGCCGCCGCGCCCGGCGATGCGGTGGTGGCCAGGAACGTCCCCCCGGCGACGCTGAGGCCACCGAAGGTCATCAGGAACCGGGGGTGGATGCGGTCGGTCAGCCAGCCGACGACGAACCCGCTGGTGACGCTGCCGACCATCTGCGGGATGAACACCGCAGCGGCTTCGTCCTCGGTCAGGCCCTGGGCGCCGAGGATGTCCGTGTTGTGGAACGTGAGACCCGTGACCAGGCCTCCCATGAGGAACGTGAGCGCGCCGAGGGTCCAGAACGCCGGGGTTCGCATCGCCTCACCGACCGTGTAGGAGCGCTGGCGGACGACCTGCACGGTGGCGTCGAGGTGGTCGCCGTCGGGGAGTTGGCCGATGTCCTCGGGGCGGTCGACGATGGCGAAGCGGGCGATCGGCAGCACGACCACGCCGACCCCGACCCCGAGCACGACCCATGACCATCGCCATCCGACCTGGTCGATCAGGCTGCCGAAGCTCAGCGGGGCGAGGGAGAGGATGGAGATCGATGCGGTGGCGCTGATGGCCAGCGCCAGACCTCGGCGGCGATCGAACCAGAGCGTCACGCCCGTGGCCCCGACCAGGGTCAGCGAGCCCTGCCCCAGCATCCTGAGCCCGACGAACGCGAACGTCAGCATCACGATGTTCTGGACCGTGCCGGTGAGCGTGACCACCGATGCGAAGAGGAAGCCGACGACGGTCATGGCATGGCGAACGCCGACACGATCGATCCAACGGCCGATCGCCGGCAGCGCGGCCGCGCCCGACAGCGTGCCGATCAGATAGGCGGTCGAGACCGCCGACCGGGACACGTCGAGCCCCTCGATGATCGGGTCGATGAACGCCGAGACGCCGATCGTCTGCCCGGGAGCGGTGGCGCCTCGAACGATCGTGCACCAGAGCAGCATCCACCAACCCCGGAACGCCAGATCGGTGGCCGTGGCGTCCGGCCGTGTGGTGGTCACCAGGCCAGTGTGCCCGGTGGGAGGGGATCAGCGTTCGAGGACGACCTCGACGGTGGCGCCTCCCCAACCGCTGATCTGGTCTCGGCCCTCGACCGTCACCACCGTGATGTCGTCCGGGATCTCGACGTTGTCGAGCGAGCGGGTGAAGGGCTGTTCGTTCGCGTGGTCGTGGGCCAGTATGCGGACGCCGAGTTCGTTGCCCTCCTCGTCGAGCACACGCCAGGCGTCCGCGTACCGCTCGGGGGAGTCATAGGGCGAGCTGAGGGTGGCCCGGAAGGTCCAGGTGCCGTCGCCGTCGAGCGAGGCCTCGGCGGCGAGCACGTCCGGGAACAGCTCGTCGTCCGCAGGCTCCTCGGCCTGCGGCTCGGGCGATGCGGTGGCGCTCTGCTCGGCGACGGTCGGGCCAGGTACGGCGGTACTGGTCGCTGTGGGTTGGGCCACGACGACGTCCGGCTCGTCGTCGCCGCCACAACCGGCTGCGACGATCACCAATGCGAGGAGGAGGGCCGGGATCCGCACAGCCTCAGCCTGCCACCGGTGGCGGACTTGTGGGGATCGTCAGTCGAACACCACGGTGCGTGCGTTGTCGAGCAGGAAGATGCGGTCCTCGGCCTGAGCTTTGACCGCTCGGCTCAGCACGGTCCGCTCCACGTCGCGGCCCTGAGTCACCATCTGCTCCGCGGTCTGCGCGTGGGTGACGGTGGCGACGTCCTGGGCGATGATCGGACCCTCGTCGAGATCCGCCGTGACGAAGTGGGCCGTGGCCCCGATCAGCTTCACCCCGCGATCCCAGGCCTGGTGATAGGGCTTCGCCCCCTTGAAGCCGGGCAGGAACGAGTGATGGATGTTGATGATGCGTCCCGGCAGCTTGGTGCAGAGGTCGTCGGAGAGGATCTGCATGTAGCGGGCCAGGACGACGAAGTCGATGCGGTGGGTGGCCACCAGGTCGAGCAGGCGTCCTTCCGCCTCCGGCTTGGTGCTCTTGGTCACCGGGACGTGCTCGAAGTCGATCCCGTGGCGGAGCACGACGTCGCGGAGGTCCGCGTGGTTGGAGACGACGAGCGGGATGTCGACCGGCAGTTCGCCGGTTCCCCGGCGGTAGAGGAGGTCGAGCAGGCAGTGGTCGTACTTCGAGACCATCAGCAAGGCCCTGCGTCTGTGGTCCTCTCGGCGGATCTGGAGCCGGCCCTGCAGCTCCGCGGCGATCGGGGCCAACCGGACCGAGATCTCCTCCGCCTCGTAGATCGGTGCCTCGAATCGCGTCCGCATGCAGAAGGTGGAGGTGGCGCTGTCGCTGAACTGCGCGTTCTGCAGGATGTTGGCGTCCAGGTCCACGAGGGCGCTGGACATCGCCGCGACCAGGCCCTTCCGGTCCGGACACGACATGGTGAGGATGAAGATCGGCACGGGGCCTCCGCCGGCGGTCGATGGTTCCGTCAAGCTATCGGCGGGGTTCGGGCGGACTTGCGGGATTACGCTCTGCCCGTCGAAGGGGGAAACGTGGCGCACATTCCGAACGAGTTCGACGAGGCGACGCCCGCCTGGTTCACCGAGGTCATGGGGATCGACGACCAGGTCGCGGGGGTGTCGTGGGAGCGCATCGCCGAGGGCGTCGGGCTGCTCGGGCGCCTGGCGCGAGTGCGCCTCGACTGGGAGTCGGGCACCGGCCCCGAGAGCGTCATCGTGAAACTGCCCACCCAGATCCCCGAGATGGTGGAGCAGGCCCTGATGTTCGGCTTCTACGACCGCGAGGTGCAGTTCTACGGCAACGCCGGGACGATCTCGGCCGTTCGGACGCCGCGCTGCTACCACGTCGAGGCCGCCCCCGACACCGTGCCGTTCGTGATCGTCATGGAGGACGTGGCCGATGCCCGCATCGTCGACCAGCTCCAGGGCTGCTCGCTCGAAGATGCGCTGCGGGTTGCGCGAGCGGCGGCGCGGCTCCACGCGCCGCTGTGGGGCCGGCCGGAGCTCCACGATCTCGAGTGGCTCCCGGCGGTCAACGGCCCGTTGTACTCCGCCGCGCAGCCGGTGCTGCAGGCGGCCGCTCCCGCGTTCGCGGAGCGCTGGGGACCCGTCATCGGCGACGAGGCGCTCGACCTGGCGATGGTCGTCGCCGACAACCTGAACGCCTTCCAGAACAAGGCCGCCGCCGAGGGCCCGCTGACCATGTGCCACTACGACCTGCGCCTCGACAACCTGTTGTTCGACGATGCGGCCGACGACGTGGTGCTGATCGACTTCCAGCTGATGGCCACCCATCGCGGACCATTCGATCTGGCCTATTTCCTCGGCTGGTCGATGACGCCCGACCAGCGGCGAGCGCATTCGGCCGCCGTCCTCGACGAGTACACCGCACAGCTCGGCCGAGAGGGGATCGAGGTCGATCGCGAGTGGGTGGAGGACACCTACCGGGAGTCGATGCTCGGGGTGATGGCCATGGCGGTGCTCAGCGGCGTGGACAGCGTGACCGAGAACGATCGGGGCGCGGCGCTGATCGAGGCGATCGTCGTGCGCACGTCGCTGGCTGCCGTCGACGTCGGGGCGAAGGAGTTCGTGTGAGCCACGACATGGCCGCGTTCTGCGCGGCGGGGCTGTACGACCCCATGGCGTCCAATGCGGCCGACACCCGGGCCCTCATCGAGCGGTTGCTCGACCTCGGATGGACGGCCGACCAGATCCTCTCCGCCACCGCGGATAGCGACCTGAGCCAGGTCGCCTTCGATGCGAACGTCCCGATGGCGCCGCAGTACACGCTGCCCGAAGCGGCCGAGATGCTCGGCATCTCCCCGGAGGCGTTCGACCAGCTCCGCCGGACCGCAGGGCTGGCGCCGAGGCCCTTCGACGAGCCCGCGTTCACCGAGGCCGAGGTCGGAGCCTTCGTCGGGATGCAGCAGGGCCGTGAGCTGTTCACCATGGCCGAGGCCAACCACTTCGCGCGCGTGCTCGGATCGTCGATGGCCCGGGTCGCCGACGCGGCGGTCAGCCTGTTCCTCATCGACGTCGAGGGTCCGGTCCGTGAGGCGGGCGGATCCGAGCTCGACGTGGTGAAGCTCAACGAGAAGGCGCTTCGCGCCCTCGACGGTGTCGCGTCGTCGCTCGATCCGCTCCTGCGGATGCACATGGAGGATGCGATCAAGCGGAGTCGCAGATCGCGCCTTCCCGATGACGACCCCAACATCAGTCGCATGTGCGTCGGTTTCATCGACCTCGTGGGGTTCACCGCGTTCTCCGAGCGGAGTTCGGTGGCCGAGATCGGCCGACTCGTCCGGGGATTCGAGGACCGCGCGTACGACCTCGTCGCCGACCACGGCGGCCGGGTGGTCAAGCTCATCGGCGACGAGGTGATGTTCGTCTCGGTCGATCCGGCCGTCGCGGTCGAGATCGCCATGGCGCTCATCGGCGAGTTCCGTGGCGAGCACGTGACCCCCCGAGGGGGCCTGGCACATGGTGAGCTCCTCACCCGCGGCGGGGACTACTACGGGCCGATCGTCAACCTGGCGTCACGGATCGGGGATCTCGCCGTGCCGTGTGAGCTGCTGGCGACGCCCGAGATCGCGGAACGGGTGCCGGGCCACAGCTTCGAGCCCGCCGGCCGCCGCCAGCTCAAGGGGTTCGCGGAACCCGTCGCGCTCGTCTCGTTGAGCTGCTGAGCGAGCCTCAGCACAGGGCTCGCGCGGTCGCGGAGCCCGCGGCGTCGGACATCGGACGCCGTCCTTCACTCCACCTGGGTTCGGCCGATGGGTACCGGGGCCCCTGCCCACCGCCCCATACCGCCATGTCCGCCACATCAATCGAGGCGCTGGATCCGCGTCTCCTCGAGCATCTGCCGACCATCCCCGGGATCGCCGTCGACTTCGTTCGGCTCTGCGACGACCCCGACGCGGGTGCTCGTGACGTGGCCGCCGTGGCGATGCGGGACCCGGCCCTCATGGCCCGGATCCTCCAGGTGGCCAACTCTCCGTTCTATGCGCCTCGTGAGCCCGTCGTCGACGTCGGCAGGGCGACCGCGATCCTTGGCCTGCGCAGCCTCAAGATGATCGGGGTCGGCTTCGCCATTCTCGGCGAGCTGTGGACCTCCACCGCCCGGTCGCGTGAGCTCTCCGGGATCATCGGTGCGAGCACCATGGCGGGCTCGGCCGCGCACAGCTTCTCGGTGACGATGGGTACCGGCCGGGACGAGGAGGCGCTGACCTCGGGCCTGCTCGCCTACCTTGGCGAGCTCGCGCTCCTCCGGGGATTCCAGACCGAGATGGTGACGTTGTGGGACGAGGCCGACGGCATGCCCGCTGCCGAGGTCCAACGCGAGGCCTTCGGCATCGACGGCCCGCGTCTCGGCGTCGCGCTGATGGACCATTGGCACATCCCCACCGACCTGCGGGGCGGTGCGCTCGTCCGAACGGCGCCGATCGACGACCGCCTCGCCCGCTCGTCGCGGGTGTACGACGCCGCTCTTGGATTCGGCACGGCGATCTCCGACCTGCTCGCCGCAAAGCACGAACCCGCGCTGGATCGCATCAAGCCGGCATGTCGTGCGTGGGGATTCACCGACGACGACCTCATGCGCTTCTGGGGTGACTTCCGCCTGGCCGCCCGCCGGACCACGCAACAGCTCGGCATCGACGTCGCCCCGGAGCTCGACCAGATGATCGTGGGTGCGAAGGACGACTACATGGCGTCACAGATCGCCGCGTTGGACCAGCTCGAGGCGGCCCAACGGGAGATCGACCAGCTGCGCGCCGAGAACGAGCGGCTCGAAGGCCTGTCGTTGCAGGATCCACTCACCGGCATCCCGAACCGGCCCGCCTTCGAGCAGCATTTGCGGACGGCGTTGGCGTCGCTGGTCCGGCGACCCGAGTCCGCCCCGGTGGCCGTGGCGCTGTTCGACCTGGACTACTTCAAGCAGGTCAACGACGGCGAGGGCCACGTGGTGGGAGACGAGCTGCTCCAGGCGATCGGCAAGGCGGCCTGCGCGGCCGCACGGACCGACGAGCTGTTCGCCCGTATCGGCGGCGACGAGTTCGCGAGGGTGTTGCTCCCCGAATCGATGGACGCACTCGAGGCCGGTACGGAGCGGATTCGCCGAGCCATGGTCGAGGCCGCCTCCAGGGTCGGGCGGGGCACGGCCACCGTCAGCGCCGGCGCGGCGATGGTCAACCGGGTCGGGATCGACATCCTGGCCGTCGAGGACCAGCTGCTTCGTGGCGCGGACGACGCGCTCTATGCGGCGAAGCGGCGAGGCCGGGACCAGACGTTCGTCACGCCGGCACTCTCGACCGGGCTCGTCGCCGGTTCGTTGGACGACTGACTCAGCTTCGCCTCGCCAGCTGCTGGGGGTCGAAATACTCGACCCAGTGGGAGATGCGCCCGTCGACGACGGTGAAGAGCCAGCAGTAGTCGTTCTCGTACGGGCTGCCGTCGCCCCGGACGCCACGGGACCTGCACGTGGCCACGACGGGGCCATCCACCGTGCGGTGCAGCTCGCGGTCGTAGAACTCGAGCGACTGCATGCGTTCCCGGGCGTCGCCGAACCGCTCCCGGATCCCGACGGCGCCCTCGAACCGGCGGGGGAGGCCGGTGGGCGCGAACGGCGTGTCCGCGGAGACGTCCCCTGTCAGGAGGGACATCCAGTCGTCGATCCGGCCATCTGCCAGATGGTCGAAGAACGCGTGCACCAGCTCGAGATCGTCCATCGCCGGACGCTAGCCCGGGGTCGTCCGACGAAGTTGTGAGACGAGGTGACGTGACGGCATACTGTCAATCCACTTCAGCGCGGGGTGGAGCAGTCTGGTAGCTCGTCGGGCTCATAACCCGAAGGTCGCGGGTTCAAATCCCGCCCCCGCCACTTCCACGAAGGCCCGGTCCTCAGGACCGGGCCTTCGTCGTTCTCGCCCGACCTGCGCTCGGCGTCGGTCAGAGGAGACCGGCGTCGCGGGCGGCTTGCACGGCGGCCTTGCGGTCGCCGGTCCCCAGCTTGCGGTAGATCGCCCGGCAGTGGGTCTTCACGGTGTTGAGCGAGACATAGAGCTCGGAGGCGATCTCGCGTTGTGACAGCTGGGACGGGAGATACCGGAGGACCGCGAGTTCTCGCTCCGTCAGATCATCGACGAGCGCCGGCGCCACCGGTTGCGGTGCGGTGACCTGGTGGCGGGCCTCGACGCGGGCGAGGTACCGGCCCGCGATCCCTGGATCTGGGCACCGGTCGACGATGCGTCTCGCCTCGGCGATGAGGTCAGCGCCCTCGGCTTGGCCATGGTGGCTGAGCACGTCGCCGGCACTGGCGAACACGTACGCGCGAAGGATGGGTTCTGGTGAGCTGTCGACGCGCTCCACGCCACGTCGAGCCGCGGCGACGGCTTGATCAGCGTCGTGCGTGGTGCGGGCGAGGATGCAGTGAGCGAGCGCTGTCTGCGCGAAGTCGCCGAGCCCGTGCTGCGTCGCGAGGTCGATCGCGCGGGCCGCTGCCGCGTGTGCCGCCCCGGTCTCGTTGCGTTCGATGTGGGCGATCGCGGAGAAGATGGGTGCGACGGCGCGGACGTAGAAGTGGCCCTCGTCGGGTGCCATCCGTTCCGCCTGGTCGAGGAATGGGCGCGCACCGTCGAAGTCGCCGGCCCAGACCCGTGCCCCGCCGAGCGCCATGGCCTGGGTGGATTCGAAGGGTTCATCAGCGGCGCGAGCTTCGCTGAGCGCACCGGCGACGTCGCCGGTCGCCAGGTTGGTCATGATCGCAAGCGCGACGTTCAGCGCGGCCTCGTCG
The DNA here is from genome assembly GCA_039029775.1 of Actinomycetota bacterium. GTDB lineage: Bacteria > Actinomycetota > Acidimicrobiia > Acidimicrobiales > UBA8592 > JBCCFK01. The sequence continues at coordinate 36,894 of JBCCFK010000002.1, forward strand.
TTGTTGGGGTTCAGGGCGCGGGCCCGCTCGATGCACCGATGCGACTCGGCGTAGCGCCCCGTGAACAGCGCGATCCAGCCCTGCACCACGAGTGCGCCTGCATGCTCGTCGGCGAGAGGCCCGAGGCGGGCGACCTGGTCGGCGACGGTGCGAAGCTGACCGCGGTTCATCAAGTCGGTGGCCTCGTCGTAGATGAGGTCCGCCGCGGTGGCCAGCTCGCCAGCCGCGAGGTAGTGCTCGACAGCTTCGTGGGCGTCGCCCGCCTCGTGATGCCACCGTGCGGCCTGCCGGTGCGCATCGGTGAGATCGACGAGCGATTGGTGGGCGTCGAGCCGAAGGACGTCGCCGAGGAGGTGGTGGTAGCGAAACCAGGTGCCGGTCCGGTCGAGGCTGATGAACAGCTGATTGGTCGCTGCGGTCTCGTTGAGCCACCGGGCGCCGTCGCTCGTGCCGCACACGGCATCGATCAGCGGTCCGCACATGCGATCGAGAATCGCCGTGCGCATCATCCGCGTGCGGTCGGCCTCGTCGACCTGCGACAGGTACTCGTCGGTGAGGTAGTCGACCACGAGACGGTCGTCGCCCTGGAACGCCTGCACGAAGGCGTCGTGGTCCGTGCTCGCCCGCAGCGACAGCCCCGCGAGCACAAGACCTGCGGCCCACCCCTCGGTGCGTTCGCAGAGCGCGTCGGCTTGGTCCGCTGTGACGTCGGCGTCGGCGTCGCGAAGCAGGAGCTGGGCCTCGGTCGGGGCGAAGCTCAGCGCATCGGCGCGAACCTCCACGAGCTGGGAACGCACCCGGAGCCTCGAGAGGCGAATCGACGGATCGAGGCGGGTGACCAGCACCAGCATGAACGTCGGCGGTGCCAGACCGATCAGCGATTCGATCGCGTCGTCGACGGCCGGGTTCGCGATCAGGTGGTAGTCGTCGATCACCAACGTTGCCGGCGCAGCGCTCGCCAGCGTGTTCACGAGCCGCTCCAGCAGCGGCGCCGGGTCGCTCGCCGCCGAGGAGACGGCCGGCCCGACAGCTTGGGCGATGTCCGGTACGAGGCCGGCCAGGGCACCGATCAGATGGCCCCAGAAGCGGGCGGGATCCCGGTCGGCGGGATCGGCCTGAAGCCACGCGCAGTCGTCGCGGGTCGCCTGCCAACCCGCGACCAGCGTTGACTTGCCCGAGCCTGCCGGCGCGCTGACCAGGACCACTCGAACCGATGGATCGGCGACGGCGGCATCCAACATGTTGGCCAGACGGGGTCGGTCGACCAGCTGCGCCGGCAGTGTCGGAGCGGTCAGCTTCGTCGCTACGAGATCGCTCTCATGGGCCGCCTGCACGATCCAAGCCTATTGGGCCACCGCGATCCGGGCAGCTCGGGCACCTGGATCTCACCCGGGTGAGATGCACCGACGAGTGAAGACCCGCCACCCTCCCACGCATGACAGTGGCGTCATGAACGAGCCGATCACCTACGAGATCGTCATTCGAGGCAAGGCCAGCACACGAGTCCTGGCGCCTCTCCGGGAGGACTTCGCGATCGAGGCCACCGACGCCGGAACGACCCGCATCGCGGGTGCGATCCGTGATGCCGCCCACCTCCACGGCGTCATCACCCACCTCACGTCGCTGGCGATCGACATCGTCAGCCTCGCCGCGCTCGAACCGGATCTTCCGCAATCCCACGACCCAACTGAAGGGAAACCATGACCACCACCATCCACAACCCTGCGAGCGAGCAGCTCGGCTCGTCTCGCGCCGGCGCGGTCGGGGCACTGACCGCCGCGGCCACCTTCGTCTTCGGCATCGCACTGTTCGTGACGACGCTGAGCGACTACACCGAGGGAGACCCGACACCGGGTGAGTCCGTCGGCTTCCTGACCGCTCATCAGACCACGCTGTTCGCCTGGTACACGGTGATCTTCCTGGTGTTCGGGGTCGCCATCATCCCGCTGGCACGCACGCTCCATCGACGCCTCGCCGATGTGAGCCCGCAACTCGCCGACATCGGCGCGGTCTTCGCCTACATCTGGGCCGGCCTGATGTTCGCAACCGGCATGATCTCCAACATCGGGATCACCGCCGTCGTCGACCTCGACGAAACCGACCCCGCAGCAGCGGAGGCCCTGTGGTCGAGCATCGACACCGTCACCGAGGGTCTCGGAGGCGGCAACGAGCTCGTCGGCGCCGTCTGGATCCTGTTGGTCAGTCTCGCTGCATGGGGCAGCGGAAGGCTCCCGACCGGTCTCAACGTGCTGGGCATGGTCAGCGCCGCCGCCGGGCTCATCACGCTCGTCCCGGGTCTCAGCGACGTCGGGATGGTGTTCGGGCTCGGCTCCATCGCATGGTTCGCCTGGACAGGCATCGTCCTGCTCCGCGACCCCACCGCCACCACGCCGGTTGCGGAGGTGGCCCGATGATCGCCGTCGAGCTCCTCGCCAAGGCCCGCGCCGCCCGCCGCGCCGCCGCCGACCTGCCCTTCGAACGCCACCCTGGCCGGCTCTCCGGTCTCGTGGTCGGGTCGGTGCCGCCGCTCCTCGCCGAGGGCTGGCTCGGTCTCGGGGTCCCCACCCCGGCCCGCAGCACGCTGACCGTCTGAGATGCGATCGTCCGCGATGCCGACTCCCGACGAAGGAAGCGAGCCCATGCCGGCCCCACCCCGACCCTCGAGCGAACCCGGTCACGACATCGACGAACGAGAGGACGCGGCCAGACGGTACGTCGAGCACCTCCGAGCGTTCCAGGTCCACACCTCGATGTACGCGCTCGGCATGCTCATCATGTTCACCGTCAATCTCGTCACCAACCTCTCCGCCGGAATCGCGGGTGAATGGACTGCCTGGTGGTCGCTGTGGGCCCTCCTCGGCTGGAGTATCGGCATCGCCGTCCACGGACTCGTCGTCTGGCTCAACCGACCCTCCTTCGCTTCGACGACCTGGGAGCAGCGACAGCTCGAGCGCGTGCTCGGGAGATGACCGCCGGCCCAGTGGGCGCACGGCGTCAGTCGCCGGCGTGGCGTCCGTGGTGCAGGCGCCGTCGGAGCGCGTGGTGAGCGTGGCCCGGCCCGTGAAGGTGCAGCCCGAAGGACCGCTGACCGCCGGAGACCTTTGCCGCCAGGGCATGCACGGGGCCATGGCTGCGGTGCGGGGCGGAACCGGGGGCTGTCTCCCCGACCGCCTCCCGCAGCAGTTGGACGCTGGCCAAGGCGACCCCTGCCGCCACCGCAGCGGCGGCGCCGGCGAACAGGATCGTCGTCGACCCACCGAAGGACGCGTACGCGGCCCCGGCGCACACCGGAGCCACCGCCGAGGCCACCGCTCCCACGCTCGTGTTGATGCCCTGGACCTGGCCCTCCTCGGCCGCGTCGGCGGCGCTGGTCACGACCGATTGCAGGGTCGGCAGCACCAGTGCCATGCCGGCATTCACCACGAACGCCACCGGCAGGAAGACGACGACCGTGGTCGGCAGCCGGACGAAGAAGAGGGCGACGGGAAGCAACGACAGGCCGAGAACGAGGGTGCCGACGTCGCCGAACCGGGCCTCGACCAGCCGCAACGTGACCGTCTCGTTGAAGATCAGGAAGACCCCGACCGACAGCATCATCAGGCCCACCGAGGTCTCGCTGATGCCGAGTTGGTCCACGTACCAGAGGGCCAGGATGGTGGTGTAGGCGCTGAATGCGAAGGTGAACGCCGCTTGGACGGTGAACAGCCGTGCCAGGACGTTGTTGTTCGTCAACGCCCGAGCCTTGCTGATCAGGTTCAGCTGGTGCGCCGGGTTCGGGTCGAAGCTCGGCGTGCGATGCTCCGGAGCAAGGGACTCCTCCAGCCGCGCCGCCATCCAGATGAGCGTCGCCAGTGACAGTGCGATCGCCACCAGCGCGGGGCCGAGGAACTCCAGTGAGGTCGCGGCGCTGTACGACCCCAGTGCCGGCCCGAGCAGCAGCGCCACGCCGGCGATCGCACCTTGTGCCGAGAACACCCGGGTGCGGTCGCCCTCCGGGACGACGTCGGCGAGGTACGCAGCGGCGACCGATGCATTGCCACCGGTGAGTCCGTCGACGATTCGACTCGTGGCCAGGAGGCCGAGGGCGACACCGGTGTTGTCGGTGGCGAAGTAGGCGCCGGCGAAGATCACCCAGCTGAGGAGCGTTCCCGCCTGGGACACGAGCAGCACCGGTCGTCGTCCGTAGTGGTCGGCCATGCTGCCGAGGATCGGTGCTGCGAAGAACTGTGCCGCGGGGTACGCAGCGATGAGCAGCGCGAAGACCACGTCGGATTGGCCCAGGTCTCGCACCACGAACGGCAGCACGGGTATCAGGAGCGTCCCGCCGATCGCGTTCACGAACGTGAGCAGGAGGATCGGCCGAGCGTCGGCGCTGATGCGGCTCACGTCGGTTGGTGAAGCGCGAGAGGTCCGGTCATGGCGTTCGATGCTGTCATCTACTGGCTGTCACCGCTGAGCCGAAGCTCGATCGCATGCTCGAGGCCGCGGACGAAGCGCTGTATCGCGCGAAGAACCACGGCCGCAATCGCGTGGTGCTGTCCACCGCGTCGCTGCCGGTCGACGACTGAGCGTGCTGATCGACTGAATACTGGGGGTGTGGCGTTTCCCGGCGATCGTTGGAGCAGGCAGGTGACGGCTTCGCTGCTGGCTGTCCTGTTCATCGCACTGACCCTCGTGGTCAGCATCGCGGGCTCGATGCCGGGCGACGAGCGTGTTCTCACCGAACTGCACGATGCGTTCGGAACCGGTCTCGACGACGCGATGGTCGCCGTGGGCACCGTCTCGAACACGGCTCCGCTGCTGGTCGTGTCGGCTGTGACGGTCGCCGTGCTGTTCGTCAAGGGACGCCCACGAGACGCCGCCGCGGTCCTCGTCATCGTCGTGGTCGCCGTGGTGGGCAACCGGATCCTCAAGGAGCTCATCGGCCGATCGCGGCCCGACGTCCGAGCGAGTCCCGAATCGGTGTCGAGGTACAGCTACCCCAGCGGCCACGCGGCCAACACGCTGGCCGTTCACCTCGCACTCGTGCGGGCGGTGGTGCATCCGAGGAGTCGTGTCCTGGTGGGCATCGGCGCGTGCTTCGTCGCGCTCGTCGGCTTCTCGCGACTCGTGACAGGCGTCCACTACCCCTCCGACATCCTGGCCGGCTGGCTCTGGGTGGGTGCCTGGGTCGCCACCGCATGGTCCTGGGGTCGAGGCCCGGCGGCATGAGCACTCGGCCACCCCCGCCGACTCGCCACCCGGTCACCTAGATTCGAGTTCGAACCCAGCCGCCCGCGTGGGCGCCTGGTCGACGCATCGGAGGAGCACCGATGGCCCCACAGGCCGAACAGACCTCGGAGTCGAAAGCGCTGCGGCGCGTGTACGAGATGAGCTTCGGCACCGTCTATCCGATGTACGTCGACAAGGCCGAGAAGAAGCACCGCACCAAACGCGAGGTCGATCAGGTCATCCGTTGGCTGACGGGCTACACCCAGCGACAGCTCACCGCACAGGTGCGCAAGGGGACCAGCCTCGAGGCGTTCTTCGCCGAGGCCCCCGAGCTCAACCCCGACCGATCGCTCATCACGGGTGTTGTCTGTGGCGTCCGCGTGGAGGACATCGCCGAGCCCACGATGCGGGAGATCCGGTACCTCGACAAGCTCGTCGACGAGTTGGCCAAGGGCAAGGCGATGGACAAGGTCCTGCGCAGTTCCGCCGAGCGCGACTGACCGAGGACGCGAACGCGGTCGGGACCGAGGCGCCTGAGTCTCAGGCGGGGACCGACGCGCCGTGGTCGTCGTAGCTTCGTCCCTGCTCCGATGCGAGCTCGCGACCGGCTTCCCGCTGGTAGACGCTCATGCCGCCGGCGTCCCACGGAGAGAGCGAGCCGGCATCGAGCGCCAGTGTGCTCTTCGGGACGATCCCGAAGTGCTCCCTGACGTCGTCGATCGGGCGTTCGGCGAGGGCCCAGTAGTTCTCCGCGAGGAAGTCGACGCTGCCGCTGACGAGCGCCCCCCGTCGGAACGCGTCGGCGAGCCGCTCGGGCATGCCCTCCGCGTCGAGGTGCCCGGGGTCGGCCTCGAAGATCCCCGCGGCACCCGACAGGTGGCCGCTTTGGAAGAGGTTGATCACCATCGCGAGCAGGGCGAAGGCCGACGGATCATCCGACGCGCGAGCGATGAAGGCGAACACCTCCAGTTCCGACTCCACGTTGCTGGCGTAGTCACCGATGACGTGGACGAAGTCGTGCTGGGCCAGCAGCGGTGGGGCAGAGCCGGCCTCGCCGGGGAAGCGGAAGCCTCGTGCCTGGTAGAAGGAGTGCACCATGCGCCCGAGCGTCCCCTCGGGCAGATCGCCGAATGCTCGCCACTTGGCGGCGAGGTCCTCGTGCACCGCGGTGTTCGTCCACGCCCACGCCTTGTCGTCCTCGGTCTGAAGCGGCGTGAAGCCGGACAGGTCCAGGTTCATCAGATACTGGTTGCGGTCGAAGTCCGCAGCGACCAGCTGCCGTGAGCCCTCGGCCATCTCCCTGGCGAGGTAGACGCAGTCGTTGGCCACGGAGAGTTCGACGGCGAACTCGATCACGCGGTCGGCGACGTCCACGTCGGCGGCCGGCAGGATCATGTGGCCGAGCTCCATCAGCTGCAGGATGCGGGTGCGGAAGGGTTCGTTCCGGCCCGCCAAGCCTCGAGCGAACTCCGCGGCCGAGATGGGAGCGAGCCCGTAGATGTCGAAGTCGTGCCCGGTCATCGATCGACAGAGCGCGCCGAGGACGAGAGCCTGCAGCTCGGTCGGACCATCCGCCGGCTGGCATGCCGCAGTGATGCCCCGGGCCACGAACTCGGCCTGGTCGCGGTCGGGCGGTTGGAGATCCTCGGCACCGGGTGACGGCAGGGGGGTGGGCATGCGCTTAGACGCCGATGGTCACCGGAGTGGCCGTCAGCTCCTCTTCGGGTGGCTCGAAGCGGGTCAGGTCGATGCCCTCGACGGCGGCCTTGTACTCCTCGATGGTCGGCGTGCGACCGAGCACCGAGGAGAGGACCACGACGGGTGTCGACGCCAGGAGCGACTCGCCCTTGTCGTCACCGTCGTCCTTCACGACTCGGCCCTGGAACAGGCGGGTGGAGGTGGCGAGCACGGTGTCGCCGGGCTCGGCCTTCTCCTGGTTGCCCATGCACAGATTGCAGCCCGGACGCTCCAGATAGAGGATGTTCTCGTAGCCGGTGCGGGCGACGTTCTTCGGATCGGTGTCGTCGAACTCGAAGCCGGCGTAGCGGCTGAGCAGCTCCCAGTCACCTTCGGCCTTGAGCTCGTCGACGATGTTGTACGTCGGGGGAGCGACCACGAGCGGGGCCTTGAACTCGACCTCGCCATGCTGGGCCTCGAGGTTGCGCAGCATCTGGGCGAGGATCTTCATGTCGCCCTTGTGCACCATGCACGAGCCGACAAAGCCGAGGTCGACGGTCTTGGTGCCCTCGTAGAACG
>JBCCFK010000003.1:0-43767 GCA_039029775.1 Actinomycetota bacterium
CCGAGTACATGGCCGCGGAATGGGAGCGGGTGTGGCCGACGACCTGGCTCTTCGCCGGGCTGGCACGCGACGTCCGCGAAGCCGGCGAGTACTTCGTCTTCAACCTCGGCACAGAATCGATCGTGGTCTCCTGCACCGACGACGACGAGATCGTGGCCCACTACAACGTCTGCCAGCACCGCGGTGCCCGGATCATGGTCAACGAGATGGGGTGGGTGAAGAACTTCGTCTGCCCCTACCACGGCTGGGAGTACGCCAACACCGGCGAACTCGTCGTCGTCCCCGACGAGGGCCGCTTCCCCACGGGCGTCGACTGTGCAGAGCGTTCGCTGAAGCGGGTCCGGTGCGAGGTCTGGGCCGGCATGGTCTGGGTCTGCATGGACGACGACGGACCCCCCTTGACGGAGTTCCTCGGGCCCCTCCCGGACCTGATCGATCAGTACCGCGTCCAGGACATGACGCTGATCAACGACCAGACGGTGAGCCTGCACTGCAACTGGAAGGCCGTGTTCGACAACTTCGGCGAGCTGTATCACGTCGAGCACATCCACCCGCAGCACGCCACGATCTTCGATTGCCCCACCGCCGAGATCGGTCTCTACAAGCGCGGGCACACCGGCGTGTTCATCGACGGCTTCACCGTGAACTCCAAGTTCGACATCCCCGAGATGCCGACGCCTCACATGGCCCATCAGATGAAGATGCTGGGGATGGACCCGGAGGACTTCCGAGGCCGGGTCCTCGATGTCCGCGCGGCCGTCCAGCAGGAGCGGCGGCGGAAGGGCCCCGAGCTCGGCTACGACTACGACCTCCTGAGCGACACCGAGCTCAGCGACATCGTCCAGTTCAACTTCTTCCCGAACACGATGATCACGCTCCAGCCCGACGACGCCCTCATCATGCGGGCCCGGCCGCACCCGACCGATCCCAACCAGTGCTGGTGGGACAAGTACACGCTGATGATGATGCCCGAGGACGGCCACGAGAGCGCCGGGTCGTTGTCGTTCACGCCGCGCAAGGACCCGCGCCCCGACACCGGCGAGCGACCGGCGCGCGACCACTTCACCCAGGAGGAGATCATCGCCGGCGAGAAGACGATGACGATCACGATCGACCAGGACATCCACCTGATCCGTGACGTCCAGGCCGGCATGCGGTCGCGTGGCTTCGACACCGCGCTCCTGAGCGACGAGGAGATCCGAGTCACCCACTATCACCAGTGGCTCGATCACTTCATGGGCGAGGCCGGCGCCGACGGCTGACCCCGTGGACGAATCTCGACTCCGTCTCGACGGCCGGGTGGCCGTGATCACGGGAGCGGCGCAAGGGATCGGCGAGGCGACGGCGCTCGCCATGGCGGACCTCGGAGCCGACCTCGCTCTGTGCGATCGCGATGACGACGGCCTGGCCGCCACCGCTGCCGCCGTCCGGCATCGTGGACGCCGGGTGCTGACCGAGGTCATGGACGTCCGTGACGACGAAGCCGTCGAGGCGTTCATGACCAGGATCGACGCCGACCTGGGGCCCCTCGACATCCTGGTGAACAACGCCGGTGGCGGGTTCTGGGCGACGTTCGAGGGCGTCTCGGCCAGGGGTGAACAGGCCCTGGTACGGGAGAACTTCGGGACGGTCTCCAGCTGCATCCGCCACGGCGTACCCCGGATGAACAACGGCGGCTCGATCGTCAACGTGACGTCGGTCGAGGCCTATCACGGCGCGCCCGGCTTCGGTGTCTACGCGGCGATGAAGGCGGCGGTGCAACAGTTCACCCAGACGCTGGCCGTCGAGCTCGGGGGCAGGGCGATCCGCGTCAACTGCGTCGCGCCGGACATGATCCCCACGCCCGGCGACGACGCTCTGGGCGAGGACTCGGGAGCGCTCATCGAAGGGCTCCACCCGACGCCGTTGCGACGGGTGGGATCCACCGATGAGTGCGCCGCGGTGATCTGCTTCCTGGCATCGGACCTCGCCAGCTTCGTCACCGGATCGTCGATCCCCGTCGACGGCGGCACCGTTGCCGCGGGCACCTGGAAGGTGCGCCTCGACGGCTCCTTCGGGATGTAGGTCCCCTCGACCTCAGACCTCGAGGACGGTGACCTGACCGGTCGACCCGTCCATCTGGACGAGGGCGCCGTCGGGGATGCGTTCGGCGACGCCGACGATGCCCGTCACGCACGGCACGCCGAACTCTCGGCTGACGATCATGGCGTGCGACATCGGTGCACCCACCTCGACGATGACGCCGGCAGCGGGGATGAACAATGGCGTCCAGGCTGGATCGGTCAGCGGAGCGACCAGGATCTCGCCGGGCTCCAGGCCTCGCGGGTCCGCGGGATCGGTGATGACCCGAGCCCGTCCGGTGACCACACCCGGACTCCCCGGCACACCCTGCATCTCCTCGCCCGCCGCGGCGGGGGTGGCCGAGGAGGTGCGCGCCGGCCATTCGCTCATCGGGGGTTCGCCGCCGATGAACACGAACGGCTCCTGCAGATCCGACAGCGCCGCGTGCTCGACCTCGCGTTGCTTCAGCGTCGGCGCCCACGCCGCCGGATCCGAGACGACCTGCTCGAGCTCGTCCATCGTCGCCATGTAGAGCTGCCGACGCGTGTCGAGGTGACCGGCGTCGACGAGCCGGTCGGCCAGGGCGTCGGCGGCGACACGGACCTCGTGGAGCGACATCATCTGCGTGAGCTTGGTGCGCTCGCGCCCCGCGACGAAGACGTCGGCCATCGTCAGCGCCAGGTCCAGCGTGCCGAGCGCTTCGTCGTTCCCCGCGAGCAGCTCGCGCGCCTCGGCGACGGCTGCGGCGCGGTCGGTCGCAGCGGCGGTGTGGCGAATGGCCGGTTCGAGCTCGTCGTCGACCAGGCGCATCCGGTCGACGAGGCTCAGGACCAACGTCGGGTCGGTCTCCCAACTCGGGCTCGCGATCTCCCACTCGGCCGGACCGCGGGCGCCGTGCTCGAATCGGAAGGCGTCGAGCGCATCGATGAACGCCGGTCCGCCGTCCGCAGCGGCGAGCCGGTCGAGCAGACCGTCGCGTCCCGCGTCGAACTCGGCGGTGAGCGCGGGCGAGGCCGCGACCATGCGAGACAGATCCCAGATCGCCTGCGACGGCGGGGCCGAGTCGATGTCGCCGAGACCGGAGACCAGACGGCCGACGAGCGTGGGCGCGGTCTCGCCCAGCAGGGCGCCGAGCATGCCCAAGCCGATCGAGGAGGCGGAGCCGTAGACGTAGTACGGGTCGAAGAACTCACGCACGAGCGGCTGCACGTCGCGGATCCGTTGAATGACCTCGGCGTCGGAGAGCGTGGCGAAGTCGGGGCGAGCGTCGCGGGCTGCGAGCATCTTGGCCCGATCCTCGGCCAGCTCCTCGGGGATCTCCGTGCAGCTCATCAGCCAGCCCATCGTCTGCTCGACCTTGGCCGAAAGGTCCCCGCGCTGATCGTCGGGGTGCGGGACATAGGGCGGGATGTCCGGATGGTCGCCGAAGAAGGCGGCATCCATGTCGGCGGCGGACATCCCCGGGGACCGCTCACCGGTCAGTCGGATCATCGACCAGTTCAGGTAGACGTAGCCGCCGAAGCAGCCGATCGTCTGCGGTTCGTCGCGGTTGATCTCCTCTTCGGCCATCGACCCCCAGCGCACACAACCGTCGGCCCATCCGTTGGCGACAGGGCCGCCCCAGACGGAGGTCCACCCGAGCGGCGTGACCGGATCCGGCATGATCTCGCCGGAGTTGGCCCGCGTGTAGAACGGGAAGCGCTCGCTCGGTGTCCAGTCGGTGAGCCAACGATCGGTCATGGATCCCCCTCGTCTCGTTCGATCCGATCGAACCGTAGACGAGCGGATCGCCTGATCAAGAGCCGAGGCTCAGGCCGCGATCAGGGCCTCGACACGCTCTCGGAGGCCGTCCTCGCCCAACCCTGCGACGAGGGTCTCGGCGTTGCCCTGGGAGTCGATGAAGACCCAGGCGGGCTGGCTGTTCACGCCGAATGCCCGCCACACGTCCAGGCGGTCGTCGAACACGTGCTGGAAGTCGGACACCCCGCGGTTCTCGACGAAGTCGTTGACCGCGGACATCTCGTCGCGGCCTGCGACGCCGACGAAGGTGACCTGCTCACCGTAGGTTTCGTGCACCGCTGCGACCGCAGGGGCTTCCCGGACGCAGCGACTTCACCAGGGGGCCCAGAACCACAGCAGGGCGGGCTTGCCCTCGAGGTCGTTGAACTCGAGCTGACCGCCGTCGGTGGTGGGCAGGACCAGGTCGAGCGGCGCGCTCTCGGACTCGGCCGGGGCGGCCGATGTGGTCGAGTCCTCGGAGCCGCCGCAGGCGGCGGCCACGAGAGCCAACAACGCCATCAGGGCGATGAGGAGATGGGACCGACGAGATCGCACGATCACGACAGTACCGATGCCCGAACCGCTAGTCGGAGCGGCATGGGAGATTTCTTCAGTCGACGAATCGTGGCCGGAAGAGGTCGGGGTCGAGCTCGGAGTCCCACGAGTCGGTCACCACCGATGCGGCCAGCCGACCGAGCTCGTCACCGGACTTGGCCGCCGACCCGTTCCCCCCGATCGCCGCGGCGATCCGGTCGTCGACCCAACCGATGAACGGGAGGCCGGTCGGAGTGCCGGTCACCACGCACGGCGATCGCGCGATGTGGCCGAATCTCACGTCCGGGAGGAGCGCTCGCAGGCTGCGCTCCAGCGCCTCGCACTCGGTGTCGTTGCCGTCGGACCGGAACCAGTCGACGAGATCCTGGTCGTCCAGCGGTTCGAACGATCGGAGATTGCCTCCGATCTTCAAGCGGATCCGGCCATCGGGGTACGGCACGGGAGGCACCCAGTAGATCTCCTCGAGCCGATCGTCGGGCGGGCCCTGCAGGATCAGGCTGGGAATCCGGTCGTCGGGGGCACACTCGGCCATCACGACCGTCCGGGGTCGACGGTCCACATCGAGTCGACGATCGAACAGGCCCGCGCCGAAGGCACCGGTGGCCACGATCGCCCGGTCCGCCCGCACCTCGCCGAACGGGCCGTCGGCCACGACGCCGTCGCCGACACGAGCGAGCCCGGCGGCGGCCTCGCGGATCACGGTCCCCCCGGCCTGCTCGACCAACGCGGTCTGGGCCGCCACCATCCGCCTCGGGTTGATCCAGCCGGCCGGCGCGCCCTCGATCATCACGGGTTGGTGTTCGGGCACGGCGATCCCGGTCGTCTCGCGCACGTGGTCCGGGTCGACGAGGCGGGCGTCGCTCCCCCACGCCGCGGCCCGGGCGGCCCAGGCGTCGGCGTCCGAGAAGGACACCACGACCGAGCGGGGATGGTGGAACTCGATGCCCGACCGGTCCGCGATGTCCCGGTAGCGCTCGATCGACCGCGCCGCCAGGACCACCCACGGGCCGTTCCGGCCCGCGATGCGCGTGATCCGCCCCTCGTCGGGATGGCTGCAGAACGGCCCGGCACTGGCTCGACGATCGGTCGGCTCGTCGGGGCCGATCAGCACCACGCGGTGACCGGACTCGGCGAGGTGTCGGGCGGCAGGCGCGCCGATGATGCCCCGCCCGATGACGACGACGTCTGCCTCGATCGGGGTCACGCGTGGAGCTCGCCGAGAAAGTCGAGCAGCGCGGCGTTGGTCTCGTCGGGCTTCTCCTGTTGGGTCCAGTGGCCGGCACCGTCGATGAGACGGACCCGGAGGTCCGGGACGTACGCCGCCTGGAACTGCAGCATCGGGTGCTCGGCGGTCACCTCGCCGCTGCCGGCCAGGACGGGATCGTCGCAGCCACCGATGAACATCGCCGGCACGGCGATCCCCTTGTCGTGCCACGGCCAGCCCAGCTCCCAGTTCCGGTGGAGGTTCCGGTACCAGTTGACGCCGCCGCGGAAGCCCGTGCGCGTGAACGCCTGCACGTAGGCGAGCAGGTCGCCCTCGGTCATCCACGACGGCACGCCCTCGGGCAGGTCGACGTCGGGCAGGAACCCCTGGCGAGCCGAGTCACCGGTCGACGAGAACTCGGGGAGGTCGGCCGACACCATCCAGAACAGCTTGCGCATCGACGTGTACACATCGGCCTCGAGTTCGCTCTCGGCGGGCCCGACCTCCTGGAAGTAGAGCATGTAGTGGAAACCGTCCTCGCCGACGTTCTGGCGCAGGATGGTCGGCAGGCTCTGGCCCAGATGAGGCATGAACGGGACCGAGACGCCGCAGACCCCGTGGAGAAGATCGGGCCGGAACACGCCCATCGACCACGCGACCAGCGCACCCCAGTCGTGACCGACGACCGTGGCCTTGTCGGCCCCGTGGTGCCGGATGAGGCCCACCACGTCGCCGACGAGGTGGAAGATGTCGTAGTCCTCGATGGCGTCCGGCCGGTCCGAGGCGCCGTAGCCCCGCATGTCGGGCGCCACGACCTTGTAGCCCGCCTCGGCGAGCCCGGTGATCTGATGCCGCCACGAGTAGGCGAGCTCCGGGAACCCGTGCAAGAGCAGCACGAGCGGGCCCTCGCCGGCGACCGTGCACTGCAATTCGACATCGGCGAGCGTCACGCGCTCGGTGGTGATCTCCATCCCGACAGCATGGCACCGCCGCGGGTCGGTCCCATCACGTGGGGACGCGGCCCGTCACCGTCGTGCCTCGGCCGTCGGCGGATCTCACGTCGAGCGTGCCGCGGGCCGCCCCGAGGCGATCCTGCATGTTGGTGAACCCGGACCCCCAGAGCCGGTCAGCCGAGTCGAAACCCCGGCCGTCGTCGGACACGGCGAACTCCAGCCACGACCCGTCCTCGCGCAGACGGAGGTGCACGGTGGCGTCGGGGCCGGCGTGCTTGCCTGCGTTCTGCAGGGCCTCGAGCACACAGAAGTAGACCGCCGCCTCGACATCGGCGTCGTGGCGGCCCACCGCCTCGATGTCCAGCTCGATCGGGAGGTGTACCTCGTCGGCCACGGCGCGCAGCGCCGCCGGGAGGCCGTGCTCGCTGAGGACGGGCGGATAGACGCCGCGCACCAGCTGGCGGAGCTCCCGTTGGGCCTCTCGCAGCTGCTCGCGGACCTGACTCATCACAGCGGCTGCCGCATCCGGGTCGGTCGTCGTCAACTCCTTCGCCAGCGCCAGATGAACGCTCATTCCGACGAGTCGTTGCTGGGCGCCATCGTGCAGGTCGCGCTCGATGCGACGGCGCTCCCGATCGGTGGCCGCCACGAGGCGCGCCCGGGACGCGGTCAGCTCGTCGTTGGCGTCGAGCGCCTCGCCGAGGGTGGCCTGCAGTTCTCGGCTGCTCGCCAGCCCGGCCTGGACGACCAGGAGGCTCATGAACGGGGTGAAGGCGAACAGCACAGTGTCCCGGACCCAGCCCGGCGCATCCTCGGTCAGGCCGGAGAAGTCGCCGCCGAGCCCGATCGCGACCGAGGCGACCGAGAGCATGAAGCTCATCGCGACGAAGACGCGGAGTTGGGCCGCCGAGACGTACGGGACCGCGAACACGGCCGGCAGGAGGCTGGCGAGGACCATGATCGGCCAGGCGAACGTGGCGATGGCCACGGCGCACAGCGCGACTCCCCAGTTCGCCACCGACAGGTACAGCAGTGCGGCGCCGAGGTCGCCGCGCGCGAGCGGACGGAGGCCGGCGGCCATGGCCACACCGCCCACCGCCACGATGATCGCCACGACCCACAACCAGTCGTTGTCGACGGCGACCAGTCGGATCACGATCACGAACACGACGGAGACGGCCGTCGTGGCGGCATCGAGCAGGATGAAGGTGCGGAGCCGCTGCGCCTTGCGGTCGACGGCGACGGGCGTGGTCACGAGTCGGACTGCCCGGCCAGGTAGAGCAGGACCGCCTTGACCCGACGGTTGACCGAGTCGTCCTCGCTCAGGCCGAGCTTGGCGAAGATCGCATTGGTGTGCTTCTCCACGGCGTGCGCCGACACGCTCAGCGCCTCGGCGACCGCGGCGTTGTTGCGGCCGCTGGCGATCTCGGCGAGCACCTCGAGCTCGCGCGGTGTGAGCGAAGCGATCGGCGAGTCCACCAGACGCGACCTCGACCGGATGAGCGCGTCGACGACCTCCTCGTCGATGAACGAGCCGCCGCCCGCCACCGAGCGGATCGCCGACAGCAGGTGGTGGAGGTCGTCGACCCGGTCCTTCAAGACGTAGGCCCGGCCCCGTGAGCCCTCGTCGAGGACGGCCAAGGCATAGGCGGGTTCGGCGAACTGAGAGACCACCACGACGCCGATGTCGGGGTGGGTCTCGCGGAGCCCCGCTGCGGCCCGCACGCCCTCGTCCGTGTGCGAGGGCGGCATCCGGATGTCGGTCAGGACGACGTCGGGACCGTGCTCGTCGACGGCTGCCAGGAGCCCCGGGAGATCCTCCGCCACGCCGACGAGCTCCACCTCCTCGGAGGTCCGCAGCAGCGCGACCAGTCCCTCTCGAACCAGGAGGTTGTCCTCTGCGAGCACGATGCGGACCGGCGCCATGGACAGAACGTACTTCTCGGCCGCGACGGCGTCCCCAGGGCTGGCCGGAGCAGGGGGGTAAGGCCAGCCCTACCCCCTGTCCGGAGGACAGAACTCAGAACAGCCGGATTCGCCCGAGCGGCGAGGTTTGGGACCGTGCGATCACCGACGAGGACATCCCTCGACGGCGGAACCGAGGAACGATCCACATGCACCCCCACACCAACGAACCACCCAGATTCCTGATCGGCCTGCTGATCACGCTGCTGCTCGGCGGCGCCACGATTCTGGTGAACACGGCGCCCGCCCAGGCGGCGCCCGACGCCCTCACCACCATCGATGCCGATGGCGACGTGGGCCGACACTCCTCCGTCGCCATCGACGATGCCGGCAACCCGGTCGTCGCCTACCGCGACAGCACCTCCAACGACCTGAACCTGGCTCGATGTCTGAACACGGCCTGTTCCGCCGTCGACATCGTCCCCATCGACACCGGCGGCGACACGGGCGAACACCCGTCGATCGCCCTCGACAGCGCGGGTCGACCGGTCATCGCCTACACCGCGACATCGGGCACCGTGATCCACGACGCCGGGCTCCGACTGGCCCAGTGCCAGGACGTCGCCTGTTCGAGCGTCGACATCCAGGTGCTGTTCCCCGACATCGACGTCCGTCCCTCCTTGGCGCTCACATCGAGCGACCGACCGGTCGTCAGCTTCACGACGGGCGGCGTGGCCTTCGGCTACTGGTGCACCGACGTGGCCTGCACCGCCTTCGACGGTGTGTACATCGCGCTGAGCAATCACGGCACCACGGCGACGGCGACCGACGGCGAGATCCCGGTCTTCGCCTACGTCGACACCGACCTCGGTGAGCTGCAGGTCTCGCGTTGCCCCGACATCGCGTGCAACGTCGTCGACCACAACCAGGTCGACGACGGCATGGACCTCTTCGCCAACTTCGACATGACGTTGGACTCGAACGGTCGCCCTGTCGTCGCCTATCGCGAAGACGGCAGTGAGCAGCTCGAGATCGTCCGCTGCGCCAACGTGCACTGCGCCGGCGACGAGATCGGCCGAGTCCAGGCGGGCATCGACGTCGACCCGAGCGGCGACATCGTGGTCCGCATGGACGACCACGACCGTCCCGTCGTGGCCTACCAGCCGTACAACAGCGACGACATCGGGGTGTACCAGTGCCTCGTGGCCTCCTGCCCCGGCAACGGCGGCGTCGAGCGTCGCCCGGTGATCGCCGACGCCGAGGGTCGCACCATCGGCATGGCCCTGCGGGCCGACAGCGATGCGGTGATCAGCTGGTACGACGAGGCCCAGGACGACCTGGAGTTGGTTCGCTGTGACAGCCACGGCTGCGGCTCGATCCCGACGATTCCGTCGGCGTGTGATCTCGACCCCACCACCGCCACGGTCATCCACGGGACCAGCTCGGCCGACGTCCTGGTCGGCACGGCCGGTCCGGACATCGTGTTTGGGTACCAGGGTGCCGACACCATCAGCGGCCTGGCCGGCAACGACTGCCTGATCGGCGGTTCGGGCCGCGACACCATCGACGGCAACTCGGGCCACGACCTCATCCTGGGTCAGAAGGGCCGAGACATCCTCGACGGCGGCAAGGGCCACGACCGGGTGAAGGGCAACAAGGCCGCCGACCAGATCGTGGGCGGCTCCGGCAACGACACCCTCAAGGGTGGTGGCGGCAACGACACCATCAACGGCAACGGCGGCAACGACACCGTCAAGGGCAACAAGGGCCGCGACACCCTGCTCGGGGGCAACGGCGTCGACGCCCTGAAGGGCGGCAAGGGCAGCGACGTGTGCACCCCGTCCGGCGGGTCGGTCTCGGGCTGCGAGACCGTCCTGTAGACGCCAGATCGGGTTCCTTCCCGAGAGCACGGGCCCCGCTCCCACCCACCTGGGAGCGGGGCCCGCTCGCGTCCGGGCTCGGATCGATTGCGCCGCTGTCCCTGATCGCCTATCACCGCGGCATGGAACACGAGCTCGGGCAGCAGGGTCGGCCGGTCGACGAGGTCATCGCAGACCTCGCAGCGAAGCGCGTCAACGACGTGAAGTGGGAGGACGGCCGGGCGTTCGGGATGATCTACGACGGCGGGCCCACCGTGCACGAGGTGGCCGAGAAGGCCGCCGCCATGTACCTCCACGAGAACGCGCTGAACACCAAGGCGTTCCCGTCGCTCGGCCAGATTCAGTCCGAGGTCGTGGGCTGGACGGCGTCGTTGCTCAACGGCCCCGAGACCACCTCCGGCTTCCTGACCAGCGGCGGCACGGAGTCGATCCTCTGCGGCGTGAAGGCCGCCCGTGAACGCGGCCGGGCCGAACGCGGGATCACCGAGCCCGAGATGATCGTGGCCGAGTCCGCCCACGCCGCGTTCCACAAGGGCGCGCACCTGTTCGGCATCGAGATCCACAAGACGAAGGTCCTCGACGACTGGACGGCCGACGTCGACGCCATGGCCTCCCTCGTCAACGAGAACACCGTGCTGATGGTGGGCTCGGCGCCGCAGTATCCCCAGGGCGTCGTCGATCCGATCCCCGACATCGCCGCCATCGCCGCCGACGCCGGCGCCAACTGCCACGTCGACGCCTGCATGGGTGGGTTCGTCCTCCCGTTCGTCGAGAAGCTCGGCCACGAGGTACCGCTCTGGGACTTCCGCGTCGAGGGTGTCACCAGCATCTCCGCCGACATCCACAAGCTCGGCTATGCCCCGAAGGGCGTTTCGGTCATCCTCCACCGCACGAAGGACCTGCGCCGGTACCAGACGTTCGTGTTCGACGACTGGCTGGGCGGGTTCTACGCCTCGCCCAACTTGCAGGGGACCCGCAGCGGGCTGCCGATGGCGACGGCCTGGGCGGTCATGCAGCACCTGGGTGTCGAGGGCTACGAGCGGCTGACCGCGCAGACGCTCGAGAACGCCCACCAGATGCGCGCCGGCATCGCAGCGGTCGACGGCATCCGGGTCCTGGGCGACGGGAAGTACCACCTCGTCGCCATGGCGGCCGATCCCGAGTCCGACAACCCGATCGACGTCTTCGCCCTCGCCGACGCGCTGGAGCGTCGCGGCTGGTTCCACGATCGCCAGGGCCCGCCGGACTCCCTGCACTCGACGGTGTCCAACTCGAACACCGGCGTGATCGACGAGTACCTCGTCGCGCTGAACGAGGCCGCGGCCGAGGTCCGCGGCGAGACCGCCGAGGACCGCTCGACCAACTACGCCACGCTCGAGTAGCCGAGCTGAAGCGCTCAGCCGACTTCGGCGAAGAGCTCGGGGAAGACCCGGGCCACCTTGGCGGTGAGGTAGTCGCCGTAGGTGCCGTCCCAGGCCTGGAGGCTGGTGCCGTCCCATCTGGTGTCGGCGTCGTCGGCCGGCGGTGATCCGTCGAGCGGGACCGGTACCACCTCGGCGTCCCACGACGGGTCGTAGAACAGCGGGAACGAGAACCGAGAGCGCTTGCCCGTGTTGCGGACCCGGTGTGGCGTCGACCGGTAGCGACCCTCGGTCAGCCGGTCGAGCATGTCGCCGATGTTGCAGACGATCAGGTGGCGATCGGCGGGAACGTCGATCCACTCGCTGTCGGAGCGGACCTGGAGACGCGGGGTGCCGTCGTGGGCGAGAAGCGTCAGGAGTCCGTAGTCGGTGTGCTCGGCCACGCCCCACTCATAGGACGGGTCCGGCGGGTAGTGGAAGACGCGAAAGAGCACGGTGGGGTCAGCGGTCATGTTGTCGGCGAACCAGGTGGGCGGCAGGCCCAGACCGATCGCAACGCCACGCAGGACCGCCGCCGCGACCGGCACTGCCGCTGCCAGCCAGCCGCGAATCGATCGGGCGAACGCGGCCGGGTCCGCCGGGAACAGGTTCGGGCCGTGCAACGGCGTACCGGCGAGGACCCGCGGATGGTCGGGCCCATGGTCCAGCCCGACGTAGAAGCCCTCCTTGCCGTCGGGGACACCGGACGTCAGCTCGCCGCCGAGCGGAAACCAGCCACGCCAGGCCGCGCCGCCGTGTTCCATTGCCACCTCGGCCTTGCGGCGACGCGACTGGTTGAAGAAGTTGACCGAGGCGGCCTCCATCTGGTTCAGCAGCCGGGCCGGAATGCCGTGGCCGTCGACCAGGAAGAACCCCGTGTCCCGACACGCCGCGTCGATCGCCGCACCGGCACGGCCGTCGTCGTCACCGGCGACCAGTCGGGCGATGTCGACGACGGGGATCGTGCCTGCCATCGCCTGATCGTACGGCACCTCCGCGCGTCTCGAAGACGCCCGCCAGAACGTGCCGATGCCGCCGTCGTCTGCGAAGCTGTGTGCAGCCCGACCCAGGCCCTGTGGGCTTCTCTCAGCACCAAGGAGCGGTCGCATCCCATGGCGACACGGATCGGCATCAACGGTTTCGGGCGCATGGGGCGCCTCGTGGTTCGGGCCCTCGCGCACCACGACGACCTGGAGCTCGTGCACGTCAACGAACTCGAGGGCGACGTCGAGACGGCTGCGCATCTCATGCAGTTCGACACCGTCCACGGCAGGTGGAAGCGCGAGGCCACCGTCGACGACGGCGACATGGTGCTCGACGGCCACCGCGTGTCCTTCTCGTCGTTCGACACGCCCGGCGCCGTCCCCTGGGACGACCAGGGCGTCGACATCGTCATCGAGTCCTCGGGGGCGTTCCGGACGATGGATGCGCTCGAGCCGTACTTCGACCGCGAGGTCAGCAAGGTCGTCGTGGCCGCACCCGTGCACGACGACGCCGCGGTGAACATCGTCGTCGGATGCAACGACGACCGCTACCAGCCCGACGTGCACCGCGTCGTGACCGCGGCATCCTGCACCACCAACTGCATCGCTCCCGTCGTGAAGGTGCTGCACGAGCAGATCGGGATCGAGCGAGGGCTGATCACGACGATCCACGACGTCACGAACACGCAGGTCATCGTCGACGCGCCCCACAAGGATCTCCGGCGAGCCCGGTCCGCGCTGAACTCCCTCATCCCGACCTCGACGGGGTCGGCCACCGCGATCACGCTGATCTACCCGGAGCTGCAGGGCAAGCTCAATGGCGTCGCCGTTCGGGTCCCGCTGCTGAACGCGTCCCTGAGCGACTGCGTGTTCACCCTCGACCGCGACGTCACCGCCGACGAGGTCAACGATCTCCTCCGGGCGGCATCGGAGGGCACCCTGCAGGGCATCCTCGGTTACGAGACCCGGCCGCTGGTCTCGGCGGACTACGTCAACGACTCCCGTTCGGGCATCGTGGACGCGCCGTCGACGATGGTGGTCGACGACCGAATGGTCAAAGTTCTCGTCTGGTACGACAACGAGTACGGCTACGTGCACCGCATGGCCGAGCTGACCTCGACGGTCGCGGCGAGCCTCCGAGTGCGATGAGCGTCCGCAACTACGCACTGGTCACCTCGGCGTACTGGGCGTTCACGATCACCGACGGCGCCCTGCGCACGCTGGTGTTGCTGCACTTCCACGACCTCGGCTACAGCCCTGTCACGCTGGGCTTTCTCTTCCTCTTCTACGAGTTCTTCGGCGTCGTGACCAATCTCGTCGGCGGCTGGGTCGGGTCCAGGTTCGGCCTCAATCGCACCCTGTACGCCGGGCTCGGGGTGCAGGTGGTCGCCCTCTTCCTCCTCTCGCTCGAGGACCCCAGCTGGGCCGAGGCGCTGTCGGTCGTGTGGGTCATGGGCGCGCAGGCGCTGTCGGGAATCGCCAAGGACCTGACCAAGATGAGCTCCAAGAGCGCCATCAAGCTCGTGGTCGGTGGGGACGACGACCGACAACACCAGTCAGCGCTGTTCCGCTGGGTCGCGATCCTGACCGGTTCGAAGAACGCGTTGAAGGGGGTCGGGTTCTTCGTCGGCGGCGCACTCTTGGCCTGGGTGGGCTTCGACGATGCACTGCGGATCATGGCGATCGCCCTGATCGTGGTCCTGGCCGCGGTGGCGGTGCTCCTGCGCCAGGACATCGGCCGGTCGAAGAAACCCAAGCCGTTCGCGGCGGTGTTCTCGAAGTCACCGGCGATCAACCGGCTGTCGATCGCCCGCTTCTTCCTGTTCGGCGCGCGCGACATCTGGTTCGTCGTCGCGCTGCCGATCTACCTCGACGAGGAGCTCGGCTGGAGCTTCGAGGGCATCGGTGCCTTCCTCGCCGCGTGGGTGATCGGCTACGGCATCGTCCAATCCGCCGCGCCGCGGGTGCTGGCGGACTCGACAGCGCAGGACGTGGGCTCGGCTCGCCGCCTGGCGCTCGCGCTGGCGGGCGTGAGCGTGGTCATCGCCGCGATGCTGAGCGCGGACCTGTGGGCCGAGGTCGCCGTCGTCGGCGGTCTGATCGTGTTCGGCGCGGTCTTCGCGCTGAACTCGTCGGTCCACTCGTACCTCATCCTGGCGTACTCGGACTCCGACGACGTCGCCATGGACGTCGGGTTCTACTACTCGGCGAACGCCGCAGGTCGGCTGGTCGGCACGCTGTTGTCCGGTGTCGTCTACCTCATCGGTGGGCTGGCGGCCGCCCTGTGGACGTCGGCCGGGTTCCTGATCGCGACGTGGCTGCTCTCCCGGCTGCTGCCCGCGATCGCCAGCGACGATCCCGCCGCGTCCCCGGCTGCGACCTGATGCGGTTGCTGCGTCCGTGCTCTCGTCGCTCCGCGACGGCCCGGATCGCGGATGTGCTCAGCCCACGCTCTTGGGATCCGGCACGCCGGCGCGGGTGCCCTCGTGGTGTTCGACGAACTCGATGAGGTAGCCGTCGAAGTCCTTGACGAAGGCGATGGTGACCGGCCAGCGGTCGAGCTTCGTCGGTGTCTGGACCGACTCGCAGCCCGCGTCCATCGCCCTGGTGTAGACGCGTTCGCAGTCCGACGTGTTGACGTAGATCTTCCACATCGCGGTGCCCATGTCGATCGGGCCTGCGTTGTCGAGGTGCTGCGCGAGCTGCAGGCGCGAGCCCCCGTGGGGCGACTGGATCACCGCTTCGAGCACGCCCGGGATCTCGGTGCGGTGCTGAAGCTCCAGCTCACAGACGTCGACCCAGAACTCGATCGCCTTGTCGATGTCGCTGACGTTGATGCAGTACTGCCCGAGGATCTGTGTCACCCGGCCATGCTGACACAGGAGATCTGACGATGCGTCAGATCCGAGCGGTCGGTCGGGCCGGCGCTGGTCCCGCCAACCGAACCATTGCGATCTCATGACGAAATTGTTACGTTCGTCATGCGCGGGCTCCGTTCCCATCGGAGGTCCAACCCATGTCAACCTCAGCACTGGTTCCCAGCTACGTCGATCGCCAGTTGGTCACCGAGGCCGGCGTGTCCATCGGCAAGGTCCGAGACGTGCTGCTGCGGCCGTCGAACCTGCGCCCCGAATGGCTCGTCGTCAAGACCGGCTGGCGCAAGGGCGAACACCTCGTCCCCGTGGTCGCGGTGTCCGAGGACGGTGACGAGCTCGTCGTGCCGTACTCGAAGGACCGCGTCGACGCATCGCCCCGCAGCAAGGAGCGAATCGCACCGAGAGGGGCCCAAGCCCAGGCGACCTATGACCACTACGGCATCGACATGCCCTCGGACAACGCCATCTGACCGACCCCGCCCGGCTCCTCGGGCAGCGCTCGCCGCGGCCAACTAGCGTCGCCGCAGGGCCGGTGCCCGCCGGCTCGACGAATCGGCGCAAGGAGCCACGATGAGCGACGCCGCACTCCCGAACCTGCCCGGCCGCCTGGGTACGCCCGACCTCGAACTCAAGGACGACCCGCGCGCTGATCCACGGATGGTCGCGGCGATGGCGCCGTTCGAGCTGGATCGGTTCCCCCCTCCGGTCCCCGTCGACGAGAACACGCCGCTCGAGGTGCGACACGAGGTGGCCACCGAGGCCGAGGCCGGTTTCGGCGCGGTGTTCGACATCCTCCTCG
Source organism: Actinomycetota bacterium (assembly GCA_039029775.1). GTDB lineage: Bacteria > Actinomycetota > Acidimicrobiia > Acidimicrobiales > UBA8592 > JBCCFK01. The sequence continues at coordinate 16,396 of JBCCFK010000003.1, forward strand.
GAGACGGCCCGGACCTTCCCGTCGATCGCCGGACCGAGATCATCGCCGGCGTCGACGGCAACGAGATCCCGCTCTACATCCATCGGCCGACCGACCAGGACGGGCCACTCCCCTGCATCGTGCACACCCACGGCGGTGGCATGGTCATCGCAGCCGCCGCGGATCCCAACTACGTGCGCTGGCGCGACGAGTTGGCCGCGACCGGACTGGTCGTGATCGGCGTCGAGTTCCGCAACGGCTCGGGCAAGCTCGGCAACCACCCGTTCCCGGCAGGCCTCAACGACTGCGGCTCGGCGCTGCGATGGGCGAACGACAATCGAGACGCGCTACAGATCGACCGGATCGTGATGTCGGGTGAGAGCGGGGGCGGCAACCTCGCGCTGGCGACGACGCTGCTCGCGAAACAGGACGGGTACCTCGACCTGATCGACGGGGTCTACGCCCAGTGCCCGTACATCTCCAACGCCTACGCCGCCGGCGATCCGGACCTCCCGTCGCTGGTCGAGAACGACGGCTACTTCCTGTCATCGCAGATGATGGGACCACTCGCCCACCTCTACGACCCAGACCACGAGAACGCCACCAACCCGCTGGCGTGGCCGTACCACGCCGCCGAAGCCGACCTCGGCGGGCTGCCACCCCACGTGATCTCGGTCAACGAGTTGGACCCGTTGCGTGACGAGGGCCTCGCCTACTACCGGAAGTTGGTGCGAGCAGGCGTTCCGACCGCGTCGAGGACCGTCAACGGCACGTGCCACGCAGGCGATCTGCTCTTCGTGAACGTCATGCCCGAGGTGTTCCAGGCCAGCCTCGACAGCCTGCGCTCGTTCGCGTACTCGCTGTAGGGCCCGACCTGCCCACGCGGTGCGCCTGCTCCTCACCCAACTCGACGCAGACCCGAGCGACGGGCTCGACAACCTCGGGCACGTCCAGGGTCTCCTCCCCGCCGACGTCACCGGCGACGACGTCCTCCTGCTGCCCGAACTGATCGGCGGTGAGGTCGGCCGGACCACCTACGAGACCGCGCTGCAGCGCTTCGCCGCTCGCATCGGCTGCCACGTCGTGGGCGGGTCGTACCACTCCGCGGACGGGCCGGAGCAGACCAACGGCGGGGTGGTCGTCGCGCCGACCGGGGACGTCGTCGACCGGTACGGCAAACACCGCCCCTATGGCGCCGAGCACGGCACCGTCGCCCGCGACCGCACGACCGGAGCAGGCCGGTTCCGGGTCCAGGGCCGCGAGGTCGTCGTCATCGTGTGCGCCGACTTCTGGTTCTCCGAGCTGCTCCACGGCCTCGCGATCGAGCCGGATGTTCTCCACGTCCCCGCGTTCTCCATCTCCCAGAAGCCGACACCGGATCACGCGAGAGCGCTCTGGTCACACATGACCGCGAGTCGGGCGTATGAGTTCTCGACCTTCGTGGGCTTGAGCGACTGGGCCCACCCCGTGGCGTGGGGCGGCCTGGCGGCCAGCGGGGTCGCGGGCTTCGCCGACCCCAACCCCGGGTTGGAGAGCCGGCACTTCCGGCCGGCTCATCCGGCGGGCGTCACCATCGTCGATCCGGACTTCGACCGACTCGACGAACTCCGTACCAACCGGACCGAACGGGGCTTCGAACCCGAACGGTCCTCGAGCACCGACCGACTCCAAGGAGCGACATGAGCCGCAGCATCGAGACCGGATCCCCCAACCTGACGGCAGAGGTCGGCGACGACGGCGTGGCCGTCATCACGATGGACCGCCCTGAGCGACGGAATGCGCTCACCGGCGCGATGCTCAGCGGGCTGGCGAAGGCCCTGGCCGACGTCGAGTTCGACCCCGAGGTGCGATGTGTGGTGCTCACCGGGGCCGGCGGCGCGTTCTGCGCCGGCGGTGACGTCAAGGGCTTCGCCGAAGGCGGCGGGGCCGGCAGCGGTCAGGGGAGTTGGGACGAGGGGGTCCACGGCCAGCGGCACAACCACAAGACCACGTCGGGCGTGCTCTTCTCGATGCCGAAGCCGACGATCGCCGCGATGCCGGGGGCCGCAGCCGGAGCCGGGTTGTCGCTGGCCCTCGCGTGCGATCTCCGGATCGCCGTCGACACCGCGGTGATGACCACCGCGTTCGCTCGGGTCGGCCTCGCCGGAGACTACGGCGGCACATGGTTCCTCACCCGGCTGGTCGGACCGGCCAAGGCCAAGGAGCTGTACTTCATGCCGGAGCGCATGGACATGGCCACCGCGCTCGATCTCGGGATCATCAACACCGTCACGACGGCCGACGACTTCGAGGAGACCTGGCAAGGCATGGCCGCCCGGCTCGCTGCGGGGCCGCCGATCGCCTACCGGTACATGAAGGAGAACATCAACCGGGCCATGACCGCAGACCTCGGCACGATCCTCGAGCTCGAGGCCACCCATCACCGTCACACCGGCACCACCGCGGACCACCTCGAGGCGTCGAAGGCGTTCGTGGACAAGCGCGAGCCCGAGTTCCGCGGCCGCTGAGCGGAATCTGTGAACCAAAAACGGCGCGTTTTTGGGTTCACAGATCCGGCTCCGTCGGGTCAGAGCGTGGCGCCGAAGCCGTCGTACGCGACGCCGAGCTGTTCGGCGTGGGCGTGGCCCATGGCCACCTGGGCTTCCGAGATCCCCCCGGCCTCCCAGGGGCCGACCGACCCTGCGCCGACCGCCGCCTCGGACTTGGGCACGAGACCGAACCGGGCGCGGACGTCGTCGAGCGGCATGTCCGCGTAGGCGAACCAGTCGACCGCCATGAAGTCGACGTCGGGGGCACCCCCTTCGCCATGGGTCAGTGCGCCCCGGCGCATCGCGTCGCCGATGCGCACCGTCATGCCGTCGAGCGACAGCTGTCCGGGGAACGCCTCGAATAGGCCTGCGCCCTCCGCGAGATGGCCGGTCTCGAACAGGCTCACGACCATCGCCAACAGCGAGAAGCCACGCGGGTCGTCATTGGCGCGGGCGATGAACGCGAACACCTCGAGTTCGGCCTCGACCTTCGTCCCGTAGTCCGCGAGTACGTGGACCCAGTCGTGCTGCGCGAGAAGCGGCGGCGCCGACCCCGGCGAGCCCGGGAACGCGAACCCGCGGGCCAGGTAGAAGTCGTGCACCATCCGGCCGAGCGTGCCCTCCGGAAGGTCGGCGAGCGCGGCCCACGCTGATGCCAACGCGGGGTCGTCCTCGTTGGCGTCCCACCCCCGTACCGGAGCCGACGTGTGGAGCGCCTCGGTCTGCTCGTCGGACCAGTCGGCGGTGTAGCCGTTGCGCTCGAAGTCCACGGCGGCCAATGCGTGGTCCGAGTCGGCGAACTGTTGGACCGTCCGCAGCAGATCGTCGTCGATGCCCAGCTCGTGACTGAAGGCCGCCACCCGATCGGCAACCTCGGGAGGCAACGGCCGCAGCACGAGGGCGCTCAGCACCATCATGTGAACCATCCGCATCCGAAACGTCGCAGCACGGAACCGCAGCGTCTCGGCCGCGTCCTCGGCGATGACCAGCGGGAGGTCCGACGTGTCGACCCGATGACCGGTCATCGCCTCGAAGGTGGCCTCGATGAGGAGGCGCTGGAACTCGGTGTTCCCATCGGTGGTCCTCGTCGCGCTCAGGACACCTGCGGCGTTGGCGATCGACTCCGCTGCCGTGGGTGGGTTGAGGTCGACCTCATCATCGGTCGGAAGCGGGACGGGCATCGGGCCTCCAGTTCGCGCCTGCGGTTCGTGATCAACCGGCCACCGGGCCGGCGCATTCCTCAGCCGAGGACCTCGAACAGCTCCTCGAACGCCTTCAGCTGCCCACCGCTGGCCGACGACGGTACGAGGATCGGCGTGGTGAGGCCGGCCTCGTACCAGGCCTCCAGCCCTTCGACGACCTCCGAGGCCGACCCGAACAGCGTGCAGTCGCTCAGCCACTCGTCGGTCATCAGGCCGGGGACCGCATCGTGGTCGCCGGCGGCCAGCGCGGCCTCGATCGCCTCCATCTCCTCCCGGTAGCCCGAGTCCTTCCAGTAGTTGCGGTAGTTGGGCAGCCCCACATACATCGTCAACGTCCGGCGGTTCACCGCCGCAGCGGCCTCGCGGTCGTCGGAGATGCAGGTGGGGATCATGCCGCCGATGAAGAAGTCGTCCCGCCCCGGGTCGGGCCACCGCTCGAGCGTGCCGGGGAGTGCGCTGCGAGCCGAATTGGCGAACACCATGCCGTCGCCGATCTCGGCCGCCAGTCCGCACATCTTGTCCCGCATTGCCGCGAGCACGACGGGCGGGAGGTCACCGATGCGCTTCTGCGCCCGGAGCTGGTCGACGAACTCACGGGTGTCGGCCAGCGGCCGGCCGGTCGAGACGCCCAGCCGGTCGTTCATCGGGGCATGGGAGACACCGATGCCGAAGCGGAACCGGCCGCCCGACGTCTCGTGGATGAACGACGCCGACTGCGCGTAGTCGGCCACGTGCCGCGTGTAGATGTTGGCGATCGAGGTCCCGAACGCGATGGTGTCGGTGCTCAGCGCCAGGGCGGCGCACAAGCCCATCCCGTCACCGAACGACGGACAGTAGATCCCTGCGTAGCCACGGCGTTCGATCTCCCTGGCGAGGTCGAGGGTCGCGGCGCGGCGACCGGGCACCGCGGCGAGTGAGAGCGCTGGCAGTGGTGGCGTCATTCACCGACGATGCCACACCGACGCGACCGTCACCCCATCTGCGACGACGAGCCGCGTGGCGTCGGGAGCGACCGGCCACGCGGTGCCCACCTGCTCGTGGGAGACGAAGCGGGCTCCGGGGGCCAGCGACCCCAGCGTGTCGGTGAGGAGGCGGGCGACGACGTCGGCCGGGAGGAAGGCGAACACGACGTCGGCGTCACTCAGCTCGGCGGTCACCGCGTCGCCCTCGATGATCTCGATCCGATCGGCGAATCCGGCGGCGGCCACCCGGCGGCGAGCCTCGGCGACCAGTGCCGGATCGCGCTCCACGCCCCGCCCGCGGCAGCCGTGCTGTCGGGCCGCCTCGATCAGCACGCGAGCGTCGCCGCAGCCGATGTCGACCACCAGTTCGTCGGCGCCGGGCTCGGCGAGGGCGAGGACGGCGCCCACCATCCCGGTCGGTGTTCCCAAGTAGGGACCGAGGTCGCCGCCGGCACGCCGACCCTTGACCCGGTCGGCGGTGAGCCGGAACGGCCTCACCGCCCAGTAGAGCGGCCATGCGGCAGCTGGCAGGTTCACCGCGGTCAGGTCGGCCTTGGTCGGTGCCACGGAGCTCGAGGTGCCGGTGTCGTTTGCGTCCTCTCCCCAGGACACGGTCACCCTCGTGGTGGCGGCGTCGAGTTTGATCATCGTGATCGACGAACGCAGGCGCCGGTACGCACGCCAGGCGCCCCTCGAGAGCGGGTCCTGCATGCGGTAGCCAAGCGACGACAGGGTGTCGATGACACGCTCCGGGTCGCCGGTCCGCAGCACGAGCGAGGCGTGCTCCATGCGGGTCGGGACCGGCGTGAGGGATGCCTCGATGGCATCGGCCGCCAGCGACGCGGCGATGGCCTGCGCCTCGCCGGCGGCAACCGATGCCACCCGCCGGAGCGCCTCGTCGGCCGCCTCGACCAGTGCCCTCGCGGCGTCGGACAGGTGATCGGCACGCCGGTGCAGGTCGGCCACACGCGCAGCGAAGCGTCCGCGATGCAGTCCGTCGACCAGCACCTCCTCGACCTCGGTCACCGAGAGCTCGACGGGTTCACGTCGGGCGTGGATCGCCCGAGCGCCGACATCGGCAAGGGCCGCCGCCAGCCGGGGAACATGAGGTTCCGCGAGCATCGAGGTGTGGCCGCCGGGGACCGTCACGACCTCGAGTCCGCCCCGGGCGATGCTCCCCCAACCGAGTTGGTCGTCGGCGGAGGACACCCATGCAAAGGGGTCCTCCTCGGCTTTGAAGACCACCAGACGAGCGTCCCAGGGACGGATCTCGTGCTCGGTGGCCGCGCGGACGTTCGCCTCGATGAAGCGGCGGATCTTCAGGCGGTCGGGCTGGTCGCGCCCGGTGAGGTCTCTCGCCCACATCTCGGCTCGCTCGGCGGCGCGTCGCCCTCGGAGCCCGACCGCGACCGATCGATCGCGGACGTAGTCGACCGGCGACGATCGGAGCTGTTCGAGGTGGTTCCTCGCGCGGCGCCGAGACGTACCCGGCGAGTTGACGACGTCGGGGCCAGCGGCGTCGAACAGGCCGATCAGCGGAACGTCGCGGCCGCGCGCCCGGAGGATCCGTCCCAGCTCGAACGTCACCGCTGCGCCGATCGAGACCGCGGTCAACACGACCGGGCCGTCGGGGACGAGGCGCTCGAGCTCGTCGGCGTAGAGCAGCGCGATGCGATCGACCTCGGTCGGCGCCGTGGCGTCCGCGAGCGACGAGGCGATACCGAGGCCGAACACCGGTTGATCGGGACCGAGGTGCTCCGCCAGGGGACGGTAGTACTCGGCGTTCACACCGAGCACATGCACGCCGAAGATCGGCGGTTTCGACCCCTCGGGTTGCACCGGGACCACGTAGTCGTACTGGTCGCGAACCTCGTCGGCGTCGCCGATCAGGGCGGCGAGGGCGGCCGGCGTGGGTGCGCCGTACAGGGACGTCACGGTCACCTTGACCCCGACGAGATCCTCGAGGCGATCCAGGAGCTGGAGTGCGAGAAGCGAGTGACCACCGATGTCGAAGAAGGAGTCCGACGGGTCGACATCGACCCCGAGGACGTCCCGGTAGGCCGCGGCGATCGTTCCGGTGAGGGAGTTCGCGATCGGCGCCTCGACGACCGCGTCGGCTGTCGGGACGGGCAGCGCGCTCGCAGCACTGCGGTCGACCTTGCCGTTGGCGGATCGCGGGAGGGCATCGTGCACGACGAACCGTTGCGGCTGCAGCGGACCGGGGAGTCGCCGGCGGACCAGGGTGCGCAGCGCTCGGATGTCGATCGTCGCGCCGCCGGCGGGCTCGAGGTGCGCGACCAGTTGGACGTCGTCCTCGGAGAACTCACGCAGGGCGTCGACCAGTGCGGTCGCCGGGTCGCCCGCGTTCGCCGCCCGAGCCATCGCCACGGCCAGCTCGCTCGGACTGGAGGACTCGATGAGCTCGGCCAAGCTTCTGCGGTCCGCCGCCACCACGACCGCTGCGGCCACGGCATCGTCGGCGAGGAGCACCCGCTCGATCTCCTCCGGCTCGGCGCGCATCCCGCCGACGTTGAGCTGATCGTCGACTCGACCGAGGAAGTGCACCGTTCCTGCGACGATGGCCGCCCGGTCACCGGTGCGGAAGTAGCGGCGGCCCGAGGCGTCCACACCGAATCGCTTGGCGGTCGCCTCGGCGTCGTCGAGATACCCGTCGACAACGCCGGTGCCGCCGATGATCAGCTCGCCGACCACACCCGGAGGCAGTTGGTTTCCTGCACCGTCCGCGATCGCGACCCAGGTCCCGGCGATGGGGGGTCCGATCGGCACAGGATCGTCGTCGGCACCGCAGTGGTGGACCGTCGCCCAGACCGTGCACTCGGTGGGGCCGTACTCGTTGGCGAGCGCCGACGCAGGACGCAACTCGTGGTGGCGTTGGACGAGCCGTGGCGGACAGGCCTCGCCGGCCACGATCACCTGTGCGGGCCAGGACGGGAGGTGCGCCCCTCGCTCCAGCAGCGCCTGATACAGCGTGGGCACCAGCAGCGTGTGCGAGACCGACGCTCGATCGAGCAGGTCGATCAGGGCGTCAGGGTCGTGGGCCTCGACATCGGTCGGCAGGACCGTGGTCCCGCCGGCGACCAGCGTCCAGTACAGACCGGCCACGCTGGAGTCGAACGAGGGGCTCGACACGACCAGGAACGCACTCGGTGCGCTGGGATATGCGTGGAAGCGGGCCTGGGTGCTGGCTGCCAGCTGACCGTGGGCGACGGGCACGCCCCGTGGAACGCCGGTCGATCCCGAGGTGAACATCACGTATGCCGTGTCCCCGGCCTCGAGCGGAGCGATCGGCGGCGCCGTCGTCGCTTCCACGGTGGACGCCACGACGTCGTGATCGGTGAAGGGCCCCAGGTCGCCCTCCACCAGCGCGGCTCGCGCGCCGGCGAGGCCGGCGATCAGGCGGATCCGCTCCTCCGGGTACGTCGGGTCGATAGGAACGTACGCTGCGCCGACCCAGTGCGCAGCGAGGATCGCCGCGACGAGGTCGGCCGATCTCGGCATGCAGACGACGACGCGGTCGCCGCGTCCGACGCCGGCTGTGGTCAACGCCGACGCCAGGCTCCCCGCTCGTTCCACCAGAGCTGCCCAGCTCGTCCGCCGGCCGTCGGCGAGGACGGCGACGTCGTCGGGGCGGGTCACCGCGTGGTCGAGAATCGTCGAGCGCACCGTCGCCGGCGCATCCGAGGGCGGACCGGTGAGCTCGGCTCCCGCCGCCGACGGCAGCTCGATGTCGCGCACGGCGGTCCGGGGCGCATCGATCGCACAGCCGATGACGGCGTCGAGGTCCGACAGCAGGAGGGCCGCGTCATCGGCACGCAGCGCGGAGCCGCGGTACTCCATGCTGAGATCGACCGAGGTCTCGCGGACCTCGACGAAGACGGTGGCGGTCTCGGCCACCGCAGCGCCGTTGAACAACACGCGCTGGCGCACCGGCATCGTGCCGAGCGACAGCGAGTCGAGGTGATCGAACGCGAGGAGGATGTCGGTGACCGGGGCCCGGAGCCCCTCGTCGCGCCGGGCGGCGACGATCTCGGCGAACGGCACGACGCGGTGAGCGATGGCAGCGGCTGACCCTCGAGCCGCGTCGCCGATGACCGTCTCGAGCGTGGCCGTGCCCGGACAGTCCAGCTCGACAGGCAGGGTGTTGAGGAAGTAGCCGACGAGATCGGTCGCGGCGGGGTGATTCCTCGTCGATGCGATCACGCCGAGCCCGACGCGATCCCCCTCGACCCGCGCTTGCACCACGGCGGCGAGCGACCCGAGGACCGTGGCGAAGGCCGTCGAGCCGGCTGCGGCCTGCAGCTCGGCGGGGCTGAACGTCGCCTCGCGAGTCGCGAAGCCGTCGACGGCGCCGTCGTCGGCGACATGGGTGATCATGCGATTCGGTGCAACGCCGTCGACCGCCTGCCAGTACTGGCGGTCGGCCGTGGTGACGCCGTCGATCTGCCACGCCATCAGCGAGGCGTAGTCGACCTCGGGCACTTCGACCGGCAAGCCCTGATAACGCCGGTCGATCTGCTCCCACAGGCGCCCCAAGCTGTCGGCGTCGCCGGCGACGTGATGCATGACGAGGAACACGACCGTGGTGCCGTCCTCGACCGACTGGATGGCGCATCGCAGCGCCGGGCCCTCGTCGATGTCGAACGCACGACGATGGACCGGCTCGAGGGCGGCCTCGATGCTCGCCGCCGGGATCGATCCGGGCCGGATGTCGAGCTCGATCGCATCGGCGCCGAGCAGCCGGCGGCGCGGCGACCCGTACGTCCACTGCAGCGGCACATGGAGGCCGATCACCTCGTGCAGCGCGGCGACGAAGCGGTCGACGTCGACGGCTCCTTGCACGTGGTAGAGCCGGCCGACGTTGTAGCGGGCGGCATCGGGCGAGAGCTGGTGGTCGAACACGATCGACAGCTCCCCGACCGACAGGGGCGGCGGCTCGCCCGGACCGAGCACCAACGGGATGGGGTCCAGGGCGCCCGACGTGCCCGCAGTCTCCTCGATGGCTGCCCCCAGCTCCCGGGGCGTGCTCGCGATGAAGGCGAGCTCCTCGCGGACCGTCGAACCCAGCCGATCGCTGAGTGCGACGACCATCTGCATCGCGGCGAGCGAGTCGCCGCCGAGCGCGAAGAAGTCGTCGGCGACGCCGATGGGTTCGATCCCGAGGATCTGCTCCCAGACCGCCACGATGGCCCGCTCGATGTCGGACTCCGGCGTGACGTGCAGGGACGAACCCGGGCGATGGACCCGCTCGGGCGCGGGCAACCGCGTCGCGTCCAGCTTCCCGTTGGTCGACAGTGGCAACTCGTCCACGCGGACGAACGCTGCGGGTATGGCGTGCACCGGGACGATATCGGCCAGGAACGTGCGGAGCTCCGCCGGCGTCGGGAGGGTGGCACCCTCGGCCGGCTCGAGCCAGGCGACCAATGTCTCGCGGGCCGTCGGCACGTAGCCGATCTCGTCGAGCATGCGACCCACCTCGTCGAGATCGAGCTGGTCGTCGAGCTCGGCCATCGCCTCGTCGCGCGTCTTGTGACCCAGACGGACGTCCCAGGCATAGGGCTCGGCGTAGTTGTGATACCCCTGCTCGGCCAGGTGTGTGTGAATGCCGGCGGCGTTCACGAGACAGTTCGTCGAACGGCCGGTGTCCGACGGTCGCACCCACGGCGCCTCGCGGTCCAGATAGTCGAGGACCTCGGCAAGCTCGACGTCGACGTAGCGGTAGAAGTCGAGGTAGGTGACGGTGTCGAAGACGTCGTCGGTCTCGAACACCTCGGTGTCGAGCAGCCGGTTCGGGCCGTCGTCGGCTCGGTGGTAGGCCTTCCGCGCGGCGATCACCGCCCGATCGATGGCATCGGGGTCGAACCGGCCCTCGTCGAACTGCTGGGGGATCAACCGGGTCTCGAAGAGCTGGCCCCGCGACAGACCGGTGACGATCAGGGGGATGCCCAGTTCGACGGCCCGGTTGGTGGCGATGGTGTAGATCGTCTTGTAGCACCCGTGGCAGACGTTGGAGTGCCGTTCGAGACTGTCGCGGAAGATCGCATTCATCGCGTCGGTGCTTGCGATCTCGTGGTCGACGCCGAGATCGGCGACCGAGCGCCGGCAGTTGTCGAGCGCTTCCTCGGAGATGAAGCCGTTGTCGAGCGTCAGCGCGTACGGCTTGAAGCCGAGTTCGACGAGTTGGTACAGCGCATAGGTGCTGTCCTTGCCGCCGCTGAGGAGGTGGAGGCAGTCGTAGTCGCCGGTGCGTCGGCTGCGGGCCTCCCCGACCCAGGCGGCCAGGTCTTGGCGGTCCTTGAACCAGGCGTCGGCGACCGGAGCGATCCGGTCGTAGGCGCGACAGACGTTGCAGATGCCCGCATCGTCGAACGAGCTGCCGGGGACGTTCGACGGCAGCCCGCATCGGAGGCAGTGCTGGTCGGGCTCGGACACGGCCGGGGACCAGAGTCGAACCGCTGCGGCCCGCACCGCGGGATGGCGCTCGAGCGCCGCCTCGACCTCGACGGGTTCCAGGCGGATGCCACCCACCTTGACCTGTTCGTCGATCCGACCGAGATAGATCAGCGTCTCCTCGTCCGCCAGGCGGACGAGGTCGCCGGACCGGTACCACCGGTGCCCGTCGAGCTGCACGAAGGGGTCGGCGCCGACCGTGCCGCCGAGGTACCCGGAGGTCAGGCCGTCATGCGCGATCAACAGCTCGCCCTGTGCGCCGATCGGGACTCGGCGCAGATGAGCATCGACGACGCGCAGTGACACGCCGGGCGCAGGACGTCCGATGGGCACTTCGGGGCGCTCCCCGAGCTCGTCTGCGCTCGCCTCGTGAATCATGCAGCCGACGACGGCCTCGGTGGGTCCGTACTCGTTGAAGATCCGAACTCCTGGCAGCGCCGTGGTCAGGCGTCGCGCCAGCGAGGAACCGAAGGCCTCGCCACCGACGACCAGCGTTCGGAGGCGATGCTCGGCGGGAAGCAGGCGAACGAGGACTTCGAGGTGTGACGGCGTTGCCTTCGCCCAGGTGACGTCGGTTCGAGCCGCCAGCGCCGAGAGGCCGGCGCCGCCGTCCTGCGGGATGACGACCGTGCGTCCGCCGGTCACCAGGGGAACGAACACGCTGGTCACGGTCAGGTCGAACGTCAGCGCGGAGAAGAGCGCGACGACCGGGGCTGCGCCCTCGTCCACGTAGGACTGCGAGGCGAACCTGATGTACCCGGCGAGGCCGCCGTGGGTGATCGGCACACCCTTCGGCTCGCCGGTCGATCCCGACGTGAAGAGCAGGTAGGCCTCGTCGCCGGGGCCCGGCTGCGGCCAGTCGCGTGCGCCACCGCCATCGCCGGCAGCCGGCAGGTCCGGCAGGACGTCGAGCACGAGCTCGCATCCGGCGCGTTCGACGAGCCGGTCGGTCCGAGCACGGGGCTGCGCAGGGTCCAACGGCACGTAGGAAGCACCCGAGACGAGGACACCCAGGATGGCCGTGACCGCATCGATGCTGCGGCCCATGTGGATCCCGACGCGCGACCCGACGCCGATGTCCTGAGCATGGAGCCACCGAGCCAGCCGCACGGCATGGGACCAGAGTTCGGCGCCGGAGAGGCCCTGGTCGCCGTCGTCGATCACCTGGTCCGTGCGCGAAGCGAGCGATGCGGCGAGCGTTTCGATGAGAACCGGCGGCGCGTCACCCGCGGCCGGCCCGGCCTCCCAGGCGGCCAGGGTGTCGAGCTCCTCGGAGCTCAGGATCGTGACCGCGCCGACTGCGGCGTCGGGGTCGGCGGTCATGGCGTCGAGGATCGCCTCGAGGTGACCGGCGACCCGACCGCGATGGGACGCGTCGACGGCGGCGTCGTTCACGTCGAGCAGGAGCGCGGCTCCCTCGTCGCCATAGGCGTTGAGCTGCATGCGCAGGAGGTGTCCGGCGTCGATGGCCCCGGAGTCGAGCGCGTCGTGGCGAACGGGCACGTCGCCGAAGGGGCCGAGCTCGACCCCTGGGATGACGTTGACCACGGCCTCGTAGTCGACCGCGGGAACCGTGCCCGGGACCGCGTGCCGGATGGTGCCGAGCACCGCCTTGCCGACGCGCTTGTGAAGCGACCGGAGCGTGTCGTCGGGCTCGATCGCCACGTCGACCGGGAAGACCTCCATGACCGGACCGACCACACGCTGGGCATCGTCGATCGAGCGGTTGTGAACCGGGAGGCCGATCGAGAACTCGTCTGCACCCGTCACCTTGTGGACCAGCACCGCCGTGGCGGTCATCAAGAAGGCGGTCCAGGTCATCTCGGGCGTGAGGAGCTGGTAGTCGTCACCGGGGAACGTCGGCGACCCCACGGCGACCCGGTGCGATGCCGGCGCCTCGCGCCGGACCGGTCGATACAGCCGACCGAGGCCGGGCGCGGCGGTGCGCTCGGCCCAGTGGCGCCGGGCCCGCTCGACCCGAGGTGACGTGTCCGACGCCGCACGCTGGACCCAGGCGTCGTAGCTCGACAGGTCGACGGATCCGCCGTGGTACACCTCGGCCGTCTGAGCGAAGACCAGCGCGGACGATGCCGCATCGGTCACGAGGTGATGGAGGCCCAGGTACCAGGACGCCGTCCCGTCCTCGTGCCGCAGCACCACGCTGTCGTACGGCCGCACGGCGATGTCGATCGGGACCCGGAGCCGTTCCTGGGCCCACGCCCCGGCGGCATCGGCCGCCATGTCGATGATCTCGGTCACCGCCGGATCGGCCACGTCCTGAACGACGGGACCGTTGCCATCGTCGACGATGCGTGTGGCCAGTGTCCCCGACGCGGCCACGACCTCGGCGAATGCCGCAGCGAGGCGGTCGACGTCGATCGGCGCGTCGAACCGCGACAGCTTGACCATGTTCAACAGGGGCGACGCCGGGTGCTGGCGCTGCGACATCCACAGCGCACGCTGCATGGGCGCGAGCGGTCGACCGCTGCGGATCGCGACCGGCGTCGGTTGGCTCACGACCGCCTCCGTCCGGGGCGGAGCTGGACGGGATTCGCCACGTCAGCCTCGGACGAACTCGTACGGATCGTACGGATCGACAGGATTGGGCTGGAGGTCGACCTCGATGCCTGCACCACACCGTCGAGCGTGGTCGAGCATCAGCTCCGCCGCCACCAGATCCTGCAGCGCCCAGCCCGTGGAGTCGTAGATCGTGAGTGCACCCCGGTGGGATCGGTGCTCGGCGGCGTTCTTGACCAAGTCCGCGAGGTCGGGGCCAAGTCGGTCGCGGTCGAGCCCCTGGCACTCACCTTCGATGAGGCACTGTTCCACCACGTCGGGGCAGACCACGGCCCGCTCGAGATACGCGTCGGCGAGCTCGCGCTTGCCGGCGAAGTCGGCGCCGACCGCGTTGATGTGCAGCCAGTCGCGGTGGGGCAGCTCGGGGATGACGGGCGGATCTCCGATGCCCACCGTGGTCGCGGTGCAGATCACGTCGCTCTCAGCCACCAAGTGCCCGATCTGTTCGCCGTGGATGACCTCCACCTCGATGTCGAGGGGCATGCGTTCGGCCAACGTCTCGGCGACCTCGTGTTGGGTGTCGAACGCGATGACGCGCTCGATCGAGCGCACCCTGCTGATCGCATGGATCTGGGTCACGGCCTGCGCGCCGCATCCGACCATGCCGATGGTCGTGGCGTCGGGCACGGCGAGCACGTCGGTGGCGACCGCCGAGGCGGCACCGGTGCGGAGCGCTGTGAGGAAGGTGGCCTCGCACAGCGCGAGCAACCGGCCGGTCGAGGTGTCGTAGAGCGAGGTCGACGCGAGCACGCTCGGTACCGCTCGCTCGACGGGATTCGACGGGTGGTAGCCGACCATCTTCACCGAGACGAGTCGACCGAGGTCCATGGCAGGCATCCACTCGACGAGCCCGAGATCGGGTTTGGTGTAGTGGAAGCCGGTGCGGTCGAAGGTCTCGATCTGCTCGGGATCGTGACGCTCCAGCGAGCCGCGGAGCCGGTCGATGAGCTCGTCGAGGAGCGCGTCGATGCCGACGTCCTCGACGACCGCCGCCAAGCCGTCCGTGCCGAGAATCCAGGTTCCACCCATGTGTTCGCCCTCTTCTGCCCCTATGACTGAGCCACTCGCTGCCGTTCGACGTAGGCCACCATCTGGCCCACCGTCTGGAAGTTGTCGAGCACGACGTCGAGCGGGTCGACCTCCAGCCCGAGTTCGTCCTCGATCCAACCGACGATCTGCACCACACCCAGCGAATCGACGAGACCCGTCAAGAGGAGATCGGTCTCCAACGTGATCTCGTGTGAGGGGTCGAGACTGACCTCTGCAGTGATCATCGCGATCAACTGGTCACCGATCACGAGACGTGCTCCTGTGGGTGGGGGCGCTGCACCGTGTCCTCATCGGCAGCACACTCCGGTTCATCAGCTTTCAGCATCGATCGCACCGACGTGCGATCGATCTTTCCGCTCGGTGTCGATGGCAGCCGATCCCGGACGTGGAATCGACGGGGCGTGGCCACCGCAGCCAACCGCTCGGCGCAGAAGTGCCGCACCGCCGTGAGGTCGAGTTCATCACCGTCTCGAAGCATCACCACGGCCTCGAGGTGCCCGTTGGTCGGGTCGGGTCCGACGACCGCCTCGGCGATCCCGGGGGCATCCCCGACGACCCCTTCGATGGCCTCCAGTTCGAGGCGTACGCCACGGAGCTTGATCTGGTTGTCGCGCCGGCCCCGGAACCACAGCACACCATCGTCGTCGACGGAGACCAGATCGCCCGTGCGATACCACCGCCGGCCGCTGCGCTCCACGATCGATCGAGCCGTCAGATCGGGCCGCTGCCAGTACTCACGCATCATGGTCGGGCCGGCGACCCACAGCTCACCCTCGGGTGCCTCGGCGCCGTCGTCGTCGACGACCAACACGTCGACGCCGTGCCACGGGCGGCCAATCGGCGTCTCGCCCGACACCTCCACGGGGAAGCTGACGCGGTGGTTCGTGCACTCGTTCACCTCGGCGGGTCCGTACACGTTGGTGACGGTCACGTGCGGCAACGCATCGTGCAGGTCGGCGAGCGCGCCGCCAGGGTACGGCTCCCCGCCGTACAGGACGTGACGGAGGGACCCGAGATCGCGCTCCTCGAGACCGCCTCGCTCCACCAGCTGGCGGAACAACGAGGGGACCGAGTACCAGACCGTGATGCGTTCGTCGGCGGACCACTGCGTGAACGTCGCCGGGAAGCGGACCTGAGCCTCGCTGACGGCGACCACGGCCGCTCGGGCCAGGGGTGCGGCGTACAGCTCGAAGGTGGACTGATCGAAATGGAGCGGCGGGATGCCTGCGACCCGATCGTGCTCGTCGAGCCCGTAGGTGGCCACGGCCCGCTCGGCGTAGGCCAGGGCGCTGCCGTGGGTGTGGACGATGCCCTTTGGCCTGCCGGTCGAACCGGAGGTGTAGATGATGTAGGCGGGATCGTCGAGGTCGACGTCGGCCGGCGAAGCGATGGGCCCGCCGCCTGCGATGATCCCATCCCAGTCGAGCGTCCGGTCCTCCGACGATGCGCCCGGCCGCATGACAGCCCGGAGATCGAGACCGTCCACGTTCCAAGGGTCGATGGCGTCGATCGTCCGGGCGTCGCCGACCACGGCCGACACCGCGGCGTCGATCAGCACGTCGTGGGCCACCGCCGCCGGCGCGAGCGGGTCGATGGGGACCACCACGGCCCCTGCGCGGAGGATGGCGTGCACCGCCACGTAGGACTGCAGATCCTTGAGGCAGGCGACCGCCACCCGGTCGCCGGGAGCCACCCCGGCGTCGGCGAGTCGCGAAGCGATCGCTGCGGACGCGGTCAGCCACCCGGCCCAGTCGGTCCGGGCCTCGAGACCGACCACGGCTTCGGATGCGGGTGAGGCGTCACATGCCGTGTCGAGGAGGGTGGCCAGAGATTGCATGGTTCGATCGTCGCAGTGGAAGCACGGTGGTGCAGGATCGACCCGTGCACAACACCGAACGATCCCCCCGTCTCCACCAAGCTTTACGTTCTCCTGCGGGACAATGGATGCAGGATTGCGATCCCGCCGGAGGAAGCGCCACATGGACCACCCGGCCGCATCCCGACCCGCACGCCATGCGGCCGGAAGGTCACCGCTCGTGAATGGGCCCCAGGCACCGTTGTCGCCGGACGACGTCGGGCGCGACACTCGATTGAGTATGCGCCTCACCGCCAACGGCCATGCCTTCTCGAACGACCCCCGCCACATGGGGGAACTCGTCGATTCCTCGCCGCTGCTGACCGACCCCGAGGCACTGCGCGAGCGCTTCGACGCGGAGGGCCATCTCCTGCTCCGAGGGCTGATCCCTGCCGAGACCGTGCTGGCGGCTCGTGCCGAGATCCTCACCAAGTACGCCGTGATCGGCGAGGTCGACGACCGACACCCGGTCATGGACGCCGTCGCCGGAGACGGCGAGGGTGTGCTCCACGCCAACATGCGGGCGTTCACCGAGTCCGTGCGCTCGGGCGCCTGTTACGAGGCGGTGATCCTGCACCGAGCGATCCTCGACGTCGTCGGTTCGCTGCTCGGCGGGCCCGCGGTCCCGTTCGACTTCAGATGGCCGCGCCTCGTCCGGCCCGGTGAGGGCTGCGGGTTCCACTGCGACGGCCCGTACATGAACCGCGCCACCGACAAGCACCTGTCGACCTGGATCCCCCTCGGCCGGATCGAGCCGCACGAGTCGGGCCTGGTGGTGCTCGAGCGGAGCCATCGGAACCAGCGGCTGATCGACGGCTACCTCGCGATGGATGCCGACCGCGACGGCCTGGTGTGGCTCGACGAGGACCCCGCCATCGTCCAGGAGCAGTACGGCGAGCGATGGCTCACCACCACCTACGAGCCGGGCGACGTGCTGGTCTTCTCCATGAACACGTTGCACGGCGCCGCCGACAACGCGTCACCGGCCGGCCGCTGCCGCTTGTCGACCGACAGCCGCTACTACCTGGCCGGCGAGACACCCGACCCCAGGTGGAACGGCGACGAGATCAACCCGCACGGTCCCGGACGTGTCTTCTACCCGGGGCTCGGCCGCTGGGCGAACGCCGACTTCCAGGACGAATGGAAATACGTCGATGACCGCGGGCGATTGCGCATCCAGCCCGAGGAGTCGGACACATGAGCACGCCCCGCCCCGACGATGCGTTGGTGGTGGCGGCCATGGCCGACGTCGACCATCCGATCAAGGTCGCTGCCGCCGACTGGGCGCGCGCGACCCTCGGTGTCGAGGACATGCGCGACCGGGACCGGGACTCGGTGTTCTTCCGCGAGGCCTGGGCCGCGTGTGCGGCGTACGGGCTCCAGGCTTCCATCGTGCCCACCGAGGACGGCGGCGCGGGCGACGACATCGTGACCACCATGCTGAAACTCGAGGGCCTCGGCGTCGGGTGCATGGACAACGGTGTCGGCTTCGCGCTGGCCTCCCAGATGCTGAGCTTCCAGGACGCGATCATCCGGTTCGGCTCGACCGAGCAGAAGGCGGCGATCCTTCCCGGCGTGTGCGACGGCTCGCTGATCGGTGCGTTCGCCATCACCGAGCCCGGTTCGGGCAGCGACACCTACTCGATGGAGGCGACGGCCGTGAAGGACGGCGACCACTACGTCCTCCACGGCCACAAGGCACACATCACCCTCGGCCCCGTCGCCGACGTGATGGTGGTGTTCGCCAAGACCAACCCCGACGCCGGCGCGTGGGGGATCTCGGCCTTCCTGGTCCACGGCGGTCGTCCGGGTGTCACCCAGACCGAGAACCACGAGAAGATGGGGCTGCGCACGGTGCCCTTCGGCGACATCGTGCTGGACGGCTACCGGGCATCGGAAGCCGACCGGCTCGGACCGGAGGGTGCCGGTGTCTCGATCTTCGCGGCGTGCATGGAGTCCGAGCGCGGGCTGATCTTCGCGACCCAGCTGGGCGCGGTCGAACGCGTCATCGACGACGCGGTCGAGCGGGCCAACACCCGCCGGCAGTTCGATCAGCCGATCGGCGCCTTCCAGGCAGTTTCGCACCGGCTGGCCGAGATGCGCGTGCGCCACGAGACGGCCCGACTGATGTTGTACAGGGCTGCGGCGGTCATCGGCGACGGCAAGCGCGCCACGATGGCGGCCGCGATGTCGAAGCTGGTCGCCAGCGAGGCGATCGCGGCCATCGCACTCGACGCCGCGCGCGTCCACGGCGCCCGCGGGTACGTGGTCGAGTACGAGGTCGAGCGCGAGGTCAGGGACGCGCTCGGCGGGCTCGTCTACTCCGGCACCTCGGACATCCAACGCAACCTGATCGCCAGACTCATGGGTGTCAGTTCATGACGCCGGGGCGGCGCAGGCGCCACCTGGCCCTCTCGGTCTCGTTCCTGACGACCGTGCTGGCCTCGTTGCTCCTCCTCGCCGCCCCCGCCTCGGCTCATCGCATCGACGAGAGCTACATCTACATGGACATCTACGACACCGAGATCGAGGGCCGCCTCGAGTTCCGGGTCGTGGACATCAACGAGGAACTCGGCCTCGACCTCCCGGAGGACCCCGACGAGGCCGCGACCGCCGTCGACGGCGCGATCGACGACATCCGCGCCTACGCGGAGCCTCGCTTCGGGCTGGGCAGCGATGGCGACAGCTGGACCGTGCGGTTCGTCGACGAGCACGAGCTTCTCGAGACCGAGAGCGGGCTGTTCGTGGTGATCCCCTTCGAGGTCGCGGAGACCTTCGACTCGGTCCCCGACACCGTCGACGTCTTCTACGAGGCCTTCGTCCTGGAGAACGAGAACCACAAGGGTTTCTTCCACATCGGCAACTACTGGGAGGGGGGCGTCTTCGCGAACGAGTCCGACCCCTTCCTGCGGTTCTTCGACGCCGGCGACACCAGACAGACGTTCGACATCGACGACCCGGACTTCTGGGGCGGGCTCTGGGGCGTGGTCGAGCTGGGCGTCGACCACATCCGGATCGGCACGGACCACATCCTGTTCATCGTGGCCCTGCTGTTGCCGTCGGTCCTGGTGTTCACCCACAAGTGGGAGCCGGCCCCCAGCTTCTCGTCAGCGCTGTGGCGGGTGATCAAGATCGCGACGAGCTTCACGGTCGCCCACTCGATCACGCTCAGCCTCGCCGGCTTCGGGGTCGTCGAACTGCCCGCGAAACCCGTCGAGACCATCATCGCCATCTCGATCATCCTGGCGGCGCTCCACAACTTCTTCCCGCTCTTCCAGAACAAGGAGTGGGTCCTCGCCTTCGCCTTCGGGCTCTTCCACGGGCTCGGCTTCGCCGGACTGCTGACCGACCTCGGGCTCGACCGGACCAACAGGGTCTGGTCGCTGTTCGCATTCAACGTCGGCGTCGAGATCGGTCAGGTCGTCATCCTCGTGCTGCTGTTCCCGGCGCTCTTCCTCCTGCGCAGGACGAGGCTGTACCACGTCGGGTTCTTCAAGATCGGCTCGGTCGCGCTGATGGTCGTTGCGGCGATCTGGGCGCTCGAGCGGATTCTCGAGGAGGACTTCAACGTCAGCGCCCTCATCGACCCCTTCGTCGAGGTCCCCCGGGCGTACTACCTGGTCCTGATGTTCACCGTCCTCGCCGCAGGCTGGCGGTACCGGGAGATGAAGGAGGGCAACCTCATCTGGCTCCCCGACGCCGAGGACCTCGAGCCCAAGGAGCGCGAGTCGACCGGCGTCGACTGACGATGCGGTCGACCTTCCACCTGGTGGGCGACGGCCGGTATCCTCCCCAGGCCGAACCGAGCGGGGGGTGAACGTGTCCGACACCAGACGTGAACGCACCGGCTACGTACCCGACGTACCCATCACGGTCTCACCGATGTTCGAGTGGCCGCCCCGACCGCTGGCGCTCGCGAGGTACCTGATCACGCCCGTCCTGCTCCCGTACGGCCTGGTGTTCGTGCTCGCTGCGCTGGCCGCGTGGCGCTGGGCCACGCCGAGCCTCGACACGATGAGCGAGTTCGGCGTCGGCTGGATCGCGCTCGTCTGGCTGCGCAACGCCGCCCTGCTGACCCTCGTGGCCGGCGGCCTGCACTGGTGGCTCTACATCCGCCGCGCTCAGGAGCAGGAATACAAGTACAACGCCCGCTGGATGAGCACGACCAACCGGTCGTTCCTGTGGACGAACCAGACCCGCGACAACATCTTCTGGAGCGTGGTCAGCGGGGTGACGATCTGGACCGCCTACGAGGTGGTCGGCCACTGGCTCGCCGCCACGGGTCGCTCACCGGTGCGTGGCTGGGACGACGCCCCCGTCCTGCTGGCCGCCCAGATGGTGCTCGTGTTCGTGTGGTCGACGCTGCACTTCTACCTCAATCACCGGTTGCTCCACTGGGGACCGCTGTACGACGCCGCGCACTCGCTGCATCACAAGAACGTCAATACAGGGCCGTGGTCGGGCATCGCGATGCACCCGATCGAGCACGTGCTCTACTTCTCGGGCGCAGCCCTGTTCTGGGTCATCCCGTCGCACCCGACCGTCGCCATGTGCTTCCTCTTCTTCAGCGGGTTCTCGCCGCCGATCTCCCACAGCGGGTTCGACGAGGTACGCACCGGGGTCGGTCGCGCCCCTGCCGGCGACTACTTCCACCACCTTCACCACCGCTACTTCGAGTGCAACTACGGCAATCGGCTGGTGCCGCTCGACAAGATCTTCGGGACCTTCCACGACGGCACCGCGGAGGCGCACCAGCAGATGCGCGAGCGTCGGGTCGCCGCGGGTCGCTGACGTCAGTCGACAGCCACGGCGGCGTCCAACTCGTCGCCACACCGGTGGTTCAGCTGGTGGAGGACCCGGTCGTCGCGCTTGGACGACAGGACCGAGATCGATCCGGTGGTCAGCGGGAACCGCCGCCCCTCACCTGCCGGGAGCCCGAGCCAGCGGGCGATGAGGACCGCCAGCAGGTGGCCGTGGGCGAACACGAGCGCGTCGCCGTCGATCGCCTCGCCCGCGACCCTGGCCAGGAACGCGTCGGCCCGATCCCCGACCTCGGAGACATGCTCGCCGCCCGGGACCTCGTCGATCCACTTCGACCAGCCCGGCGCTTCGGCGGTGATCTCGTCGTTGGTCCGGCCCTCGATCTCCCCGTAGTCCCACTCCATCAGCGTGGCGTCGATCTCGGGGTCGTAGCCGGCGAGCGTCGCTGTGGCCGTGGCGCGCTGCAGGGGGCTCGCCCAGACGCGGCGGAAGGTCCACCCGCCGAGGCTCAGCCGGGCCAGGCTCGCCTCCTGCTCTCCGACAGGTGTCAGGGGGATGTCGGTGCGTCCGGTGTGGCGCCCGACCCGGGACCACTCCGTCTCCCCGTGGCGCACGACGACGATGCGATCGACCATGGGTCGCATCGTGGCACACCGCCGGTGCCTACTCCGGCGGTCACCGCGACCGACGGCGCCCGCCACCACTAGGGTCGCGCGCGAGCCCGATCGTCCAACCGAGGAGCCCCCGATGCCGCTCGACCCCACGCCCCTGTCGAAGTCCTTTGCCGGGGTCAACGGCAAGCGCATGGCCTACCACGAGTCCGGGTCGGGCGATCCGGTGGTGTTCCTTCACGGCAACCCCACGTCGTCGTACCTGTGGCGCAACATCATCCCGCACCTGAGCGACCGCGCCCGCTGCATCGCCCCCGACCTGATCGGCCAGGGAGACTCGGACAAGCTCGACGACACCGGACCCGATTCCTACACCTTCGTCGAGCACCGCGAGTACCTCGACGGCCTGCTCGACCACCTCGACCTGGGCGATCACGTCACGCTGGTCATCCACGACTGGGGCTCGGGCCTGGGATTCGACTGGGCCAACCGCCACCGCGACCGCATCGCGGGCATCGCGTACATGGAAGCCATCGTCCGGCCGATGTCGTGGGACGACTGGCCCGAGGCCGCAGCCGGCATCTTCCAGGGCTTCCGGTCCGAGGCCGGCGAGGAGATGGTCATCGAGAAGAACCTCTTCGTCGAGGCGGTCCTCCCCGGATCGATCATCCGCGACCTCACCCCGGAGGAGATGGCCGAGTACCGACGACCCTTCCTCGAGGCCGAGCACCGTCGCCCGACCCTGACCTGGCCGCGCCAGATCCCCCTCGCCGGCGAGCCGGCCGACGTCACCGCCATCGTCGAGTCCTACGGGGCGTGGCTCAGCACGTCCGATGTCCCCAAGCTGTTCGTCAACGCCGAGCCCGGCGCCATCCTCACCGGCCCGCAACGCGACTTCTGCCGCACCTGGCCGAACCAGACCGAGGTCACCGTCGCCGGCAATCACTTCGTGCAGGAGGACAGCCCCGACGAGATCGGCCAGGCGATCGCGGCGTGGCTGCCCACCCGCTGAGCGGCAGACCCCGACGACGGCTCAGGTGACCAGGACGGCGATCAGCGTCGAGATCATCCCCACGATCAATGCCAGGTAGCTGAGCTTGAGGAGTCGGTACTTGCGCTCCAGCAGGACCTGGGACCCCTGGTGGATGTCCTCGAGGACCGCCTCGTAGATGGCGTCGTCGTCCTGGAGCAACGCACGCATCCGCGCGATGTAGTCGTCGCGCTCCAGGGTGGCGACGGCACCGAAGAACAGGAGGTTCGGACGCTCGGACCGTTGACCACCGACCATGATGCGGGGCATCACCGCGAACGCGGCCAACACGCCCGAGAGCACGGCGGTCACCGCCAACAACACCGTCTCGACGTTGCTGTCTTCGAGGCCGGTCAGGTCGCCGAAGACGATGGTGGCCATGACGAAGGCGGCGCCCAGGACCACGCTGGCCTTCTGGTCCGCCATCGCCGAGAGCTGCAGCGTGTTCTGCTGGACCGTCCGCAAGACGTGGTCGACGGTCTGTCGCCCCGCGATCGGGTCGACCGGTGCCCTCTCTCCTGATCGTTCGTCCATCCTCGCCCCTTCCCCGCAGACGCTCGGCCGAGATTCTGGCAGGCGAGACGCCCGCCCTGCGAGCCATGCTGTGCACCAGACACCAACGGCGCCGGCCACCGGCGACGCATGACGACGAGGAGTCCGGACGTGACGACAGCGCAGACCACCGCCGACGGCATCGAGTTCCTGCGGACCCCGGACGAACGGTTCGCCGACCTCGCCGACTTCCCCTACCCCGCGCATCACATCTCGGTGGACGGTCTGCGCGTCGCCTACGTCGACGAGGGCCCCGCCGACGGACCGGCGATCCTGCTGTTGCACGGCGAGCCGACCTGGAGCTACCTGTACCGGCGCATGATCCCGCCGCTCGTGGCCGCCGGATACCGGTGCATCGCCCCGGACCTCATCGGTTTCGGACGGTCCGACAAGCCGGTCGAGCGAGCGGCCTACACCTACGCCGGCCACGTGGCCTGGATGACGTCGTTCCTCGATCAGCTGGGCGTGTCCTTCCGTTCGACGTTCATCCAGGACTGGGGCGGGCTGATCGGCCTGCACCTCGTCGTGAACGATCCGGAGCGGTTCGAGACCGTCGTGATCGGCAACACCGGCCTGCCCATCGGCGAGAGCCTCGGCGCCGGATTCGACTTCTGGCTGACGATGTCCCAGACGCTCGATCCGTTCGACACCGGCGAGCTGCTCCAGCGCGCCACCCAGGCGCGGGACCTGTCCGACCCCGAGGTCGCCGCCTACCGCGCCCCGTTCCCGGACGAGTCCTACCAGGCCGGCGCCCGGGAGTTCCCCGCGCTCGTCCCCATCACGCCCGATCACGGGCACGTGGCGGAGAACCTGGCAGCGTGGCGAGCGCTCGAGTCCTGGACGAAGCCGTTCCTCACGTTGTGGTGTCCCGACGACGCCGTCCTCGGCGGGCTGCAACAGGAGTTCATCGACCGCGTGCCGGGCGCCGCCGAGCAGCCACACCAGCAGTTCACCCCGGGCGGGCACTTCATCCAGGACGACCGCGGCGAGGACGTCGCTGCGGCGATGATCGCCTGGCTCGCGGAGGCGAGCTGAGCGCTCGCCGTCAGGTCAGGCGACGACGTCGATCATGAGGTGGCGCAGGGCGTCGAGCCGGCCGTGCGGGCCGCCGGGCGCCGTGATGTCGACGACCACGTGGTCCACGCCGACCTCGGTCCAACGCCCGAGGGTGTCGCGCATCTGCTCGGTGGAGCCGCCGATGCTCAGCTCGGGCTTCATCGCCTGGCCCGGGTCGAGGTAGAGGCGGACCGAGAGCGTGACCGAAGGTGCGGGCCGACCGGCCTCCTCGACGAGGCGGCGGACGGTCGCCCAGTCGGCGGCCACCGTCTCCATCGGTTGGAACGCGGCGTGGTAGCAGTCGCCGAACCGGGCGACCCGCCGGAAGGCCGGCTCCGAGCTCCCACCGATCCAGATCGGAATCCGTTCCTGGACGGGCTTGGGCTCGAACGAGATCTCGGGGAAGGCGTAGTACCGGCCCTGGTAGGACGGCGTGGGGTCGGTGAACAGGAGCTCGAATATCTCCAGCTGTTCGTCGGTCCGGGCTCCGCGGTTGTCCCAGGGCATGCCGAGCACGTCGAACTCCTCGCGCATCCAGCCGATGCCGGCTCCGAGGATCGTCCGGCCACCCGACACCTGGTCGAGTGTCGCGATGAGCTTCGCGGTCTGGACGGGCGGGCGATACGGCATGATCAACACCGTCGGCCCGAGGAGCATCGTCTCGGTGCAGCCGGCGACGAACAGCAGGGTGCCGATCGGGTCCAACCACGCCATCGAGTTCGGCGCCGGGAACGAACCGTCGTCGCTGTAGGGATACTGCGAGGCGATCTCCGCCGGCCACGCGATGTGGTCGCTCACCCAGCCGGAGTGGACCCCCAACGCCTCGGCCTCGGCGCAGAACGTCATCAGTGCTTCCCGGTCGGCGCCGCGGCCGAGCTGTGGCAGGTGGGCTCCGATCTTCATGGCGGCGATGCTAGGACCTGGACCGGGAAGGCACCGCGGCGCCGCGGGGTTGGCCCTCCATGACCGACATCGTGCGCCGATCCGTCCGCACCGTCGTGCCGCCGGCGTTGAGCCTCGGCGCCGCCGGGCTGTGGGTGGGACTCGCGACGAGCAACCCCACGCTCACCTATCACTTCGCCCCGCTGATCGTCGGCCTCGCGTGGCCCATCGGCCACCGATCGATGCGAGGGCGGGCCGGGGTTCGGAGCGGCGCGGTGGTGGCGGGCGCTGCGCTCGCGGTCGCCGTGGCCACGACGCTGGCGCTCTGGGCCGCCGATCGGATGGCGGGCCCCACGTTCTTGAGCGACGGCGGCGCGGTGTGGGAAGCCCTGCTGTTCTCGGCCCTGGGAGCCGCGTGGGGGTTTCGATCCCTCACCCGATCCCGAGCCGGCGTTCTCGTCGGCTGAACGTTCAGCCGTACACGGCAGCGTCGGGGAAGAAGCGGGCCCAGGCGAACCAGAACTCGTTGCGGTGCGTCACCACGTCCAGCTCCTCGCCGGCGAGCGGGCCGTCGACGGCCACACCGAGCAGCGACCAGACCGACCCGGTCTCCGCGTCGGTGAATTGGTCGTCGCCGAGCGAACTGAACGTCAGGGTCTGGTCGCCGACCCGGCGATCGAAGGCGGTGCCCGACCCGATCGCCTGGCTGTCCGCGATCACTGGACCATCGAGGGCGTCGGCGGTGTCGCCGCCCCACAACACGGCGATGGGCGTGTCCCCGAGCTCATCGTTCACCGCGGGCGACTCGCCGAGCACCTCGAACGGGTACGCCTTGTCGACGCCGTCGACGCTGACACCGACCACCCGCGACAACGCGGGGAACCTCGGGTCGGGCTCCCCGTCGAACAGGAAGGGCGTCTGGCTCGAGCTGTAGCCCACGTAGCCGTTCGCGCCGTAGTTGATCGGGAACCCGGTCTCCTGGGAGAGCGACAACGCCTCGGGGAAGTCCTCGAGCACGTCGCCGTACGCCGCGATGGACGTCGAGATCGTCTCGAGCTGGGTCCCGGCGAACGTGCCCACGACGCCCTCACCCGTGATCTGCTGCCACAGGGAGGTCGTGGCGTCGTCCCACATCACCAGGTCGCTGTTCCGCAGGAGGCCGGACACACCGAACCGCAGGACCTGGCCGTCGACGCGCCGGTCGAAGGTCAGCGCGGTGTTGCACAGCGGGCAGAAGGTCACCGCCACGGGCACGTCGCCGAAGCGGTCGTTGACGATCTCGTGGCGGGTCAGGATCGACAAGGGATAGAAGCGGACCTCGCCGTTGAAGCGCACGAGAGCGCCGGGCTCGCGCTCGCCCAACCACGACGCCGCCGCGATCGGCTCGAACCGCGGGCTGTCGATCGGCGGGATGCCGTCGCGGGGGTCGAGACGCGGGAGCCCGACGAGGAACTCGTCGAGGCCGACCGTCTGGCGGGTCCAGTCGGTGGGCCACGGCTCGGTGGCCTGCTGCGCGATGTCGATCAGTGCCGATCGAGGGTCGTCGGCCACGATCGTCACGCCGTCGTCGCTCGACGTCGCTCCGCCGCTCAGATCGAACGGTTCACCGGTCTCGGTCGGGGCGACGAGATCCCCGGCCGGTGCCGGCGCAGCGGTGGTCGGCGTGGGCGCGGCGACGTCCTCGGCGGTGGTGGGGGCGGGGTCGGCGGCAACGGCATCGCCGTCGTCACCATCGCCGCCACAGGCGGCGGCGATGACCGCGACGGCGGCGAGCAGGGCCCACCAGCGCAGGGGGCGTCGAGAGGACGCGGTCGAGGGGTCGGCGGGACCATCCGGGAGGCGTGCCATGTCTCCCGAAC
>JBCCFK010000004.1:0-42264 GCA_039029775.1 Actinomycetota bacterium
TAGTCTCCGAATCGCCCCACCACCGGTCCGGACCGACGAGGACGTCCATCCCGACCTCGAGGTCTTCGACATGGCGGGCCATCGGTCCGGCCACGGCCAGGTCCGCCTGGGACAGCGTGCCGGGCAATCCCGGGATCTGGCCGTGCGCCGGCACGATGCCGTAGGACGGCTTGTGACCGACGACGCCCGCATAGTGCGATGGCACCCGGATGCTCCCCCCGATGTCGCTCCCGAGCTCGAGCGGCGTGAACCCCATGGCGAGCGCAGCGGAGGATCCTCCCGAGGAGCCACCCGGCGTGCGGGTCAGGTCGAAGGGGTTGTTGGTGCACCCGTAGACCTCGTTGTGGCTCTGGATGTCACCGGCCCAGATCGGCAGGTTCGTCTTCGCGAAGGGGACGGCCCCGGCCTCGCGCAACCGAGCGACCGGCCACGCGTCGTGGTCGGGTACGAAGTCGGCCAGCTCGGGTGCCCCCGATGTGGTGATGCAGCCCTCGGTCTGGAACGAGTCCTTGATGGTCATCGGGACGCCGTGGAGGGGCCCGAGCTCGTGGCCCGCCGCGACCGCCGCGTCGGCGGCGTCGGCCGCCCCGCGGGCCCGGTCGAGGTCCCAGTGAACGACCGCGTTGACCGCGCCGTCCAGCGCCTCGATTCGGTCGACGAAGTGTTCCAGCGCCTCACGGCTGCCGACCTCGCTCGAGGCGATGGCCGTCGCGAGCCGGGTCGCCGACCACCAGTGCAGGTCGTCGCTCATCGTCGCCTCCTCACTGCAGCCCGGCGTGTGCGCCGCCGTCGATCGGCACCGACACGCCGGTCATGAACTTCGCGTGCTCCGAGCACATGAACGCCGCGATTCGTCCGAAGTCGCCGGCATCGCCGATGGCGTTCGCCGGGACGGCGGCCCCGATCGTTGCGGCATCGCCGTCGTAGAGCCCGAGAAGCCGGGCGGTCGCGTGCAGGCCGGGTTGGATCGTGTTCACGGTCACCCCGTCGGCCGCGACCTCGAGCGCAGTGGTCTTGAGGAATGCCGTGAGCCCGGCGCGAGCCGTGTTCGACAGGATGAGCGTCGGGATCGGCTGGCGGACGCTGACTGACGTGATCGCCAGGACCCGACCCCACCCCTGGTCCTGCATCGGCGGAACCGCCGTCTTCACCATGGCGAGCATCGACAGCAGGTTCATGTCGAGGGCGCCCTGATAGGCGTCGATGTCGGTCGATGCGAAGTCACCGGGCGGGGGACCGCCGTTGTTCGTCACGAGGATGTCGAGGCCGCCCATCGCGGCTGTCGCCTGCTGCACCAGGGCCACACCGGCGTCGGCCGACGATAGATCGGCCACGAGCGGCGTCCCACCACCGATGTCGGCGACCGCCTCGTCGAGCCGCTCGGCGTTGCGACCGGACACGACCACGTCGCAGCCGGCCTCGAGCAGGGCCCGCGCCGTCTCTCGTCCCAACCCCTGACTCGACGCCGCGACGAGCGCCCTCCGACCGCTGATTCCGAGATCCATGTGGCGATGTCTAGCACCCCGGTTCGCCCTGCGAGCCCGTGGCCCGGGTGCGCGGCGGCGCCCCGCGGAGGGCGGGTGCCCCCAAGTACGATCCGAACCATGCCGCCACTGCCGTTGGGTCACGACTACATCGAGGGACTGAACGCCGAGTGGCGCACACTCGCGGCACCGGGCACGTCGTGGACGGGTGCCGAGCGCGTCGCGCTCGCCGGTCACGCGCGAGCGGCACGCGAGGGTGGCCGGGCGCCCGACGACGCGGCCCTACCCGCCGGCGCGGCGGAGGCCGCGGCGCGCATCGCCGCAGCACCGCACGTCGATGCCACCTGGCTCGGAGGTCTGTTGGACGCAGGCCTCTCGCCGGAGGCCTACGTGGAGATCATCGGAATCGTCGGACGTGTGAGTGCCGTCGACTCGCTGATGTTCGGCGTCGGGGCCCAGCCCCAACCTCTGCCGGTCCCGATCGACGGTGAGCCGTCTCGAGCAACCGCCGAGGGGGCATCGATGAACGGCGCACTCGCGCCGACGGTCGGACCTCCGGGCGCGCCGAGCGCGCTGAGCGCGGTGCCCGCCGAGGTGGACGCGATGTTCGCTCTGCACGGCGTCCTGTACCTGTCGCTCGAGGAGATGGCGGATCCGACGATCGAGAAGACGCTCACGCGGGCGCAGATGGAGCTGATCGCGGCCCGGACCTCGCTGCTCAACGACTGCTTCTATTGACTGTTCGCCCATGCCGGCATGCTCCGTTGGAGCGTGAGCACCACCGAGGCCGAGGTCGACCTGACCGGGATCGCGGATCCGATGGTCGATCCGTTGCTCCCCGCGGGCCGGGCGCTGTTGGCACTGACCGATGCGATCGTGCTCCGTGACGAGGCGGAGCGGGACGCGGCGCTGGACGAGTTGGTGCCCATGGTCGGGACCGCCGGCGCCGTTCGTGCCGCGGCGGTCGTCGGCAACTTCGAGATGATGAACCGGAACCTCGACGCCATGGGGATCGGGCCGTCGACGGCCTCGGCGGCGATCGCGCCGGACCTCGGCGTGCCGTGGCCGCAGTGATCACGGGGATCCTCCACCCGGGTGCCATGGGGCAGAGCATCGGCGCGACCTGCGCGGGGCGCGTGGTCTGGGCCGGAGACGGACGCTCGCCGGCCACTCGAGCGCGAGCCGAGGCTGCCGGGCTCGAGGACGTCGGGACGCTGCAGGCGATGGCGGACACGGCCGACGTGGTCGTTTCGGTGTGCCCACCGGGCGCGGCGCTCGAGCAGGCGGACGCCGTCGCCACGACGGGCTTCGACGGCATCTACGTCGATGCGAACGCGATCGCGCCGGCAACGGCTCGGTCGGTCGCCGAGCGCTTCTCCTCGTTCGTCGACGGGGGGATCGTCGGACCACCGGCCCGCCAGCCGGGCACCACTCGCCTGTACCTCAGCGGTCCGCTCGCCGGCGATGTGGCCGAGCGTTGGAGCGGATCGGCCCTCGAGACGCGTGTCGTGGACGGCGGCGCCGGGGCCGCCTCGGCCGTCAAGATGTGTTTCGCCGGGTGGACCAAGGGCACATCGGCCCTGCTCCTCGCCATCCGCGCCGTCGCCGAGGCCGAGGGGGTCACCGACGACCTGCTCGGCGAATGGCAGACCTCGATGCCCGACCTGGTGGCGCGAAGCGAGGGCACGGCACCCGCGGTGGGGCCGAAGGCGTGGCGGTTCGCGCCGGAGATGGAAGAGATCGCGGCGACGTTCGCCACCGCCGGGCTCCCGGACGGCTTCCACCTGGCCGCAGCCGACGTCTATCGCGCGTTGGCGGCGTTCAAGGACCGCACCCCCGGCCCCGGCCTGGCCGAGGTGCTGGACGCGCTCCTGGGCGACGACGCCTAGTCGACCAGTCCCCACCGAGCCGCCAGCACGAGGCCGGGAGCGCGACCGGACACGCCCATGCGGCGCCAGAGCTCGCGCAGCTCGCGCCTGATCGTGCGGGTGCTCCGATCGCGAACCAGCGCGACCTCGTCGAGGGTCATGCCGGAGGCGACGTCCTGGAGCAGCTCGAGATCGGATGGCTCGAGCGCGAGCGCCGGTGGCGGGTCGACCAGCCTCGTGAGAAGCAGCGGAGCCATGTCGGCCGGCACGACCGTCAGGCCCGAGGCGGCCGCCGCGATGCCCGCGGCGACCGCCTCCGGATCCGCCGTCCGATCGATCACACCCGAGGCTCCCAACGACACCGCGTGCCGGACATGGGCGATGGTGGGGCTCGCGGCGACGGCGAGCAGCGGCTCGCCCCGCTGGTGTGCGAGCTCGGAGACCTCGACGATCGAGACGTCGCAGCCGGGATCGAACGCGGGCCGCACCTGACCTGCGACAGCGCGCACCGCTGCGACGAACGTCGTGTCTCGAACCACCGCGGCCGACACCCCGACCACCGGCGCGGAGCCGTGGTCGTTCTCCAGGATCGTGATCTCGGGCTCTCGCGTCAGCTCCATGCCGTCTCCTTCGGTTCGGCGCGCCGGCGACGCTCGCCACGCGGCGGGTTTCGGGGGTTTGTGTCCGGCTGGGGCCAGATGTCGCGACATCTGACCGGTTGCGGACACATGTCCGGTAACCCACCAACCCAAGAGGGAGACACACAATGCGGACCACCATCGGTCATCCATTGGCGAAGTTGGCAATCGGACTCGCGGCGATCGTGCTCATCGCACCGACCGCGCAGGCCGTCGAGCCCGACGAACCCGACCCACCGGCCGCGGGACACGAGGTCGAGGATCCACGTGGCGTGGCCGGTCTGGCCGTGCACAACGGAACGCTCATCGACCTGTCGAAGGGGTGGAACGGTGCGACGACCTGCATCGTCGTCCCCGACGCCCTGACACTGGCCGAGTGCTTCGACTCCGCCGGCGACCGAGACGAACGCCTGCACGAACTGGGCCTGACCGAGCGGTTCGCCGACGTCGAGGCACCCGAGGGGGCCGACTTCGCGTTCGCGTCCTGCTCGTCGTACCTGAAGCTCTACGACGGCTACAACTACAGCGGCACGAGCCTGTGGCTGAGCACGCGCCAGACGTGGACGAATCTGTCCGTATACGGCTTCAACCAGCGAGCGTCGTCCTATCGGGTCGGCGGCTGTTCGACGTACATGGCCGACTACAGCAACGGCGGCGGCGCCTGGATCAGCACGAGCCTGACCCAGGCCTGGGATGTCGACGCGATCATCTCGGGAAGCTGGAACAATGACGTGTCGTCGGTGTACATCCTCTGAGCGTTTGCGGGGTTCGGGGGCCTGACCGTGTCGCGAGACGCGGGAAAGGATTGCGGACCCCGTGCCCGAGTCATCCCGCGAGCAGCGGTTCGATGATCTCTATCGAACGACGTTCGCGGCCGTCTACGCGTACTGCGTCCGTCGCGTGGGCCGACGAGACGACGTCGACGACGTCGTCTCGGAGGTCTACGCGGCGGTCTGGCGGCGCCTCGACGATGCACTCGCTGCCGATGCGCCACTGGCCTGGATCTACGGAGTCGCGTATCGGACCATCGGCAACCGCCGACGTGGGGCGGCTCGTTCGCTGCGGCTCGTGGATCGGCTGAGGGCTCAGCCCCGAGAGCGGGCGACGGCGCCGGACGATCACGTCGCGGCGGCGGAGCGTCGTCGCGAGTTGCGCGCCCACCTCGACGCGGCGTTGGCCGAACTCAGCCCCGTCGACGCCGAGATCGTGCGGTTGTCCGTGTGGGAGGAGCTGTCCCACGGTGAGATCGCGGACATCGTGGGCGTCGACGCGCCACTGGTCCGATCCCGGCTCTATCGCAGCAAGCAGCGCCTGGAACGCGCACTACAGAACCGCGACATCGGTTGGAGCCCGGACACAAAGGGGTCGACAACGCGCGAGGGGGACACGAGCGGGCCATCGGGTACAGACCAGGGCGGACCGGCATGACCGATCACGAATTCGACGAGCTGATGCGGGACCTCGACCCCGCACGCGCCGCCGACGTCCCGCCGCCCGACAGCGTCCGTCACCGGTCGATCCGAGACCGCGCCCTCGGCGAGCCCTCGCCCCGCCGATCCCGACGCGTTCTCGTGGCGGTCGCCGCCGCCCTCGTCGTCACGGGTGCCGCTGCTGGGGCGATGGTGCTGTGGTCCGACGAACCCGACGTCTTCGCGGTCAGCTGCTACGCCGAGGCGGACCTCGGGAGCGACCGGGTCCAGGGTGACCCCACGCTCGGGGTCGGCCCCGAGGCGTGTGCCCCGCTCTGGCAGAGCGGTGGAGCGTTCGGCGACGGCCCGCCGCCGCCGCTCGCGGCGTGCATCGTCGACGGGGCGGTGGGGGTGTTCCCGGGCCCCGAGGGAACGTGCGGCGATCTCGGACTGGCCCGGTCGGTCGGGGGCGAGACCGCGCTGGCGACGATGGTCGAGCTGGACGCAGCGCTCCGCGGCGCGATCGTGCAGACGCCCTGTGTCAGCCCCGAGGACGCCGTCCCTGCCGCGGAGCGCATCGTGGCGGACCTGGCGCTCGACCGGGCGGGCTGGACCGTCCGTCAGACGACCGAGACCACGGCGGAACGCCCCTGTGCCAGCTACTCGGTCGACGAGGAACGCAAGCTCATCGCCATCGTGCCGATCCCCTGACGATCGAGCCGCGGCCGCCCGCGACATTCGGGTCGAGCCGGACACAAGCACCTTCGAGAGGGCAGCCCCGCAAGCAATGTCCTCTCGCGTTCGGCTGGTTGGAGGTGGGACCGGCCGCCGATCGTCCACCCCGCCACTGTCCGGGTCCGGCGTTGGGCCGGGCCCGGACAAGCGCGACGGTCATGCGTCGGGCTTGCGCGCCTGCAGCGTGTACGTGAGGGGCACGATGTCCCGCTTGGCCTCTGGCAGACGAGTCCAGTCGAAGCTGTCGGGCACCGGCTCGAACCAGGGGAACTGGCGCCACGGCACGACGCGGTGCTCCTCGAACGAGGTGAGCTGCAGGCCTGCGTCGAGGACCGCCTGGATGACCTCGGACAGGTGGTGGGCCCATTCGAAGTGGAGGGGCTCGGCCACCTCACCGTCACCCAGGTAGCTGGACGTCTCCTCGAGCCGCAACGGTTGCGCCGGCCGGAAGTAGGGATGGCCCAGTCGGATGTCGTCGGGGCCGCAGTCGTCGGCGAGCGCCCAAGCCACCGGATGGCCCTCGAACAGGTGCAGGCGACCTCCGGGCCGCAACAGCGACGCCACCACCTGCGCCCAGGATGCGATGTCGGGGAGCCAGTTGAGCGCTCCCACACCCGTGTAGACCAGGTCATAGGTGTCGCCGAGGACCTCGACGGCGTCGTAGACGTTCCCGGCGACGAAGCGCGCCTCGACGTCACAGCGTGCGGCGAGATCCGTCGCCGCCGCCACTGCGTCCTCGGCCAGGTCGAGCCCGGTCACGTTCGCACCGAGCCGACCGAGCGAGATCGTGTCGGTCCCGATGTGGCACTGGAGGTGCACCAGGTCGAGGCCCGCGAGATCGCCCAGCCGATCGATGTCGAAGGCGACCACTTCGGAGATCGCCGCCGCGTCACCGAGGAGGTGGTCGAGGTCGTATCCGTCCGGCGCCAAGTGCACCGGCACGCGCGCGTTCCAGTTCCGTCGGTTGGCCTCCATCGCCTCCGCCCACCGGCGCTCCGTCATCGCTCGCGGCCTCCCGCCGTCCGGCCTCGACGGCTTTCCCGGTTGTTCGCCGGCGCAAGCGTACGCCCGAACTCGGCCCCGATCGGTCCGGTGTGACCGGAGTGCGGCGGTGGCCGACCCTCAGGCGTCGGGGCTCAGGTACGTCGGCGCACTCGGCTTGAGCGGCCGGGCGTACCAGAGGGGACGCCGCAGACCACCGGGGCCCGGCGCCGGCCGGGTCTTGGAGAGCCAGTCGAGGTAGGCCTCGCGCGACTTCTCGGTGTCGACCACCACGTCGCCGTACTGGTCGCCCTTCTCCGCTGGCGTGACACGCACGCGCTGGTGCCAGCACTGCATGCCCGAGATCGGGTCGGGCTGCACGGCGAAGGTCAGGTTCTGGTGCACCCCGGTGTCGTTCCACCAGATGCGCTGGGTGTCATCGTCGGAGGACTTCCACCTGCGGATGCCGTCGGTGCGGTTGAGCTTCCAGGTCGACCCGTCGTTGTCGATCGAGGCCTTGCCGGCGCCCCAGCTGCGGGCCTTGTCCTCCTCGACGCGCCAGCGGCCCATGTGGTGCGAGGCCGCGACGACGCCCGGGCGGATGCCCTCGGTGCGCCAGGCCTGGATCACGAAATGCCCGATCCGCGTGGTGATGCGGACGAGGCCGTTCTCGCCGATGCCGAGCTTCTCGGCATCCTCGGGATGGATCCAGAGCGGATGCCGGTGGCTGATCTCACTCAGCCACTTGCTGTTGGCGGAACGGGTGTGGATCAGCGTCGGGATCCGGAACGTCGGCAGCAGGATCCGCTCGTTGTCCGCCATGTCCAGGTCTTCCCAGTGGACGTGCGACGGGATCCAGGTCGGCGTGGCGTACTCCGGCCAGCCCCAGTCCTTGATCGTGGTGCTGAACAGCTCCAGCTTCTTCGACGGCGTGGTGAAGCCGGCCTTGAGCTCGCCGTCGACCTCGACGGCGGGTGAGCCGTCGCCGAGCGCGTCGAGCTTGATCTGCTCGAGCCCCTCGGGCGTGCCGTCCCAGGTGGCGGCGGTGCCCGGCTTGCGGTAGACGCCGTGCCGGTCCTTCTCGCAGCCCTCGACCGCCGACGCGTCGACGGCCTTCTCATAGGGCGTGATCATGTCGCCTTCGACCGCGAACGCGCTGCGGTTCTTCATGTACTCGAGCGGCGTCTCGCCGGCGTCCGCCGCAGCTTCGGCGAGCCCGGGGACCGACTCGGCGAACATCTTCCCGTAGTACTCGTCGATGCCGACCGGGGTACCCGGGTTCTCGTCGGACTCGAACCACTGACGGATACCCAGTGAGCCGTCGGGGTCGATGCGCCAGGAGAGGTCGATCCAGAACTCGTTCTCCTCCCAGACCTCACCCGGGTTGTATTCGTGGGTCCGATTCTCCGCACTGACGGGGTCGGTGCCGGTCTGCTCCGCTCGGATCTCGGCGTAGCGACGGAACACCGACTGGCGAAACGCGATCCACCGCCCCTGGTGTGTCTCGTAGGAGACGACATCGTGGCGCTCGGCGCCGACGCCCATCGGCAGGACGTAGTCGGCGTACCAGGCGGTCTCCGACCAGGTCGGGGTGAGCGCCACGTGACACTCGACCATCGACTCGTCGCGCAGAGCCTCCATCCAGGTGAAGCCGTCGGGGTTGGTCCAGATCGGGTTGTAGACCCGGCTGAAGTAGGTGTCGAGCTTGCCGCGACGCTCCTTGAGGAAGTGCGGGAGCAGGATCGACATCTCGTGGTAGGCGAGCGGGTACTCCTTGGGCCACTCGAGATCGTTCCAGCGGGTGATGGGCGGTGCGCCCATCGGCGCTGCGGGCTTGAACTTGTTCCAGCCGTTGCCGCTGGTGCCGCCCACGGTGGCGACCGAGCCGGTCATCACCGCGATGAAGAACAGGCAGCGGGCCACCTGCCAGCCACCGAGGTTGCCGGCGCCGGCAGCTCGCCAGTTGTGCGATGCGAACTTGGTGGGGTGCCGGCCGATGATCTCGGCGATCTCGCGGATCTGGTCCGCGGCGATGCCCGTGACGTGCTCGGCGCGCTCGGGCGTGTACTCGGCGTAGTGCTGCCGGAGCGCCCCCTCGACCGACGCCCACTCCTGGGGCATGTCCGGGTACTCCTCGGCGAGGAAGGTCTCCCAGTTCACCCAGCGGCGGACGAAGTCCTTCTCCCAGGTCCCGTTCTCGAGCAGCTGATGGATGATCGCCAGCAGCAGGAACGGCTCGGTGCCCGGCCAGGTCGGCAGCCAGTGGTCGGCCTTGGACCCGGTGTTGGACAGCCGCGGGTCACAGACGATCACCGTGGCCCCCTTCTGCTGGGCCTCGATGATCCGCTGGGCGTGGGGGTTGAAGTAGTGACCCGACTCCAGATGCGACGAGATCAGGAAGATGACCTCGGCGTTCGCGTAGTCCGCCGACGGGCGATCGTGGCCCATCCAGCTCTGGTAGCCGATTCGCGCGTTGGACGAGCAGATGTTGGTGTGACTGTTGTGTCCGTCGACGCCCCAGGCCTTCAGGACGCGATCGGTGTAGCCCTCCTCGCCCGGCCGACCCACGTGGTACATGACCTCGTTGTGACGGTCCTCCTCGAAAGCCGTCCGGAGGCGGCCGCCGATCTCGTCGAGGGCTTGGTCCCAGGAGATGCGCTCCCACGCGCCGGAGCCGCGCTCACCGACCCGCTTCATCGGGAACATGACGCGCTCGGGGTCGTAGACCTGGTTCAGCGTGGCTGGACCCTTGGCGCAGTTGCGGCCGCGACTGGCCGGGTGCTCGGGGTTGCCCTCGACCTTGGTGATCTCGCCGGTCTCCTGGTCGAAGTAGGCGACGAGGCCGCAGCCGGCCTCACAGTTGAAGCACGACGTCGGCACCAGGGTGTACTTGCGCTCGACCTTGTCGGGCCACGCCTTGGCATCGAGCTCACGCCAGTCGTGCCACTTGTCGAGGGGAGGATATTTGTTGAGGTCGGTCATCTGTTCTCAGTCCGGCTCGTCTCCGGGCCTGGCTTCGCAGCCGGCCGGTTGGTCATCGTCTCGATGCTCGTGTCCACCTCACGTCGCCGGAACTCGGGCAGTGGGCGGCCGCGCTCAGCCGCCGCGCAGCTCGAACCGCGCCGTGTCCCGTGGCCACGGGTGCAGATCCCGTGGGATCGCAAGGCGGGACGGCCGCGGCTGGGGCAGGGGCCCCGGCCAAGCGGAGGAGCATGGGGCGGCGGGGCCCCATGCGGCGAGACAGCAACGGCCGTCGTGAGCCTGCTCACGACAGCGGCACGCTCTGGCCGGCGCGGACGAAGGCGGTCTCTGCGGCGAACATGCCAGGGAGGGCCAGGACCGCCGCAACGGCGGCGAGGCCGGGGCCGGACACGTCGGCGGCTCGGTCGATGATGAGCAGGGCGGCGGGCGCGAGCAGGCCCACGACCACGCCGAACCAGAAGAGGGTGCGGTGGCGGCCGTGAACCATCTCGTGCACGGCGAGTTCGACGTGGCGGCTGCCGTGTGAGGCGGTCTCCATCCACGTGAGGGCGGCCACGGCGCCGAGGCCGCCGAGGAATGTCCACCGCATGGCGGCCGCGTCCGGCACGTCCATGAAGAGGTCCATGACGGCGAAGGTCGCCCCGCCGGCGACGACGGCGCGGCCGAGCAGGGTCGGCAACAGCAGCGGCGTCTGCCACAAATCGCGACCCTCGCACTGGGCGAAGAGGAACGCGGTGTAGCCCGCGGTCCCGAGTCCGAACAGGGCCGCGGGGATGGCCATCACCTTCAGGAGCCCCTCGCTCTCGACGAGGCCGCCGACCCACCACAGCGCCGTGACAGCGGCGAAGCCCATGAGGATGTAGGCGCCTTTGACCAGCCACGAGGTCCAGTTGCCCTTGGTGAGCAGATAGTGGAACCGAGTGGGCTGCTTGAGGTCGGCGATCAACAGCACACCCGTGAGTGCGAGGAACAAGCCGGCGATCATCGGCGGAACCACCCCGACGGCCGCCTGGGCGTCGGCGTTGCCGAGCAGGACCTGCAGGGCGCCGAGCAGCATGGTGCCGCCGGCGACGGCCTTGGTGACGAAGTAGCCGCTGACCTTCTCCTTCCAGGTCATCTGGTGAGCGGTCGTGTAGGCGGTGCGGGCCACGACGCCGTCGAGATCGGTCGGCTTGGTGCCCAACTCGACCGTGACGGTCGGATGGGTCTTGTCCAGGTTGTCCCTGAGCGTGTCGGCCCAGATCATGCCGTCGTTGGCGATGGCCGTCCGGGTCGGATCGAGCGAGGCCTGGTCGGCGCCGCGATAGAAGACCTTCGGCTTGGTGTTCTGCTCCGGGGCGCGGACCGCGACGTCGTCGCGGGCGATGATGCGGCTGATCTCGCTGGTGGGATCGTCGAGGTCGCCGATCTTGATCGCCTCGGTGGGGCACACGATCTGACAGCTCGGCTCCAGGCCGACCTCGAGTCGGTGATTGCACATGTTGCACTTGTGCGCGGTGTTGGTCTCGGGGTTGATGTAGAGCGCGTCGTAGGGGCACGCGTTCATGCAGGACTTGCACCCGATGCAGTTGTCGTCCTGGAAGTCGACGACACCGTTCGGCGCCCGATACAGCGCGGACGTGGGACAGATCGCCATGCAGGGCGCGTCGTCGCACTGGTTGCACCGCATCACGTTGAACTTGCGGCTGACGTCGGGAAAGGTGCCGGTCTCGATGTATTTGACCCACGTGCGGTTCACACCGAGGGGCACGTCGTGTTCGCTCTTGCATGCGACGGTGCAGGCGTGGCAACCGATGCAACTGTCGCTGTCGAGCAGGAAACCCATTCGTGTCACAGCATCAGATCGTGACATCCGACACGTCCGACCGATAGTGGTCACCTCTCTATGCAGTCATAGAACGATTCTATGGATGCCGCGATCCGCCCTAGAATCGGGCCGTGCCGCTGCCACCCACCTTCCCCGAGCTGTCCTCGCTCGACCTTTTCGTCTCGGTGGTCGAGCTCGGGAGCGTCTCACAGGCAGCGGCGGCGCACGGGATCACCCAGCCCTCGGCGAGCAGCCGGATGAAGCACCTCGAACGCCAGCTCGGAATGCAGCTCCTCGAACGGGGGCCGGGTGGCTCGCGGCCGACGCCGGCCGGCGTGGTCGTCGCCGGGTGGGCCGAAGGCATCCTCCGTGCCGCTCACGAACTCGATGCCGGACTCTCGGCCTTCGTCGCCGAGCAGTCTGGGCGCCTGCGGATCAGCGCGAGCTTCACCATCGCCGAGTACCTCCTCCCGCAATGGCTCGACGGCTTCGCTCAGGAGCATCCGCGTGACTCGGTCGCGCTCGAGGTCGCCAACTCGACCACCGTGATCGAGCACCTCCAGCGCGGCCTCGCCGACCTCGGCTTCATCGAGACCCCGTCGGAGATCACCGGCCTGGACGAGATGACGGTCGGACGGGACCGACTGGTCACGGTCGTGGCGCCCGGTCACCCGTGGGCCAACCGCGGCTCGGTGCCCGTCGAGGCCCTCGCGGCCACGCCCCTGGTCACGCGCGAAGCCGGTTCCGGCACGCGCGAGGCGCTCGAAGCGGCGCTGCGCGGCCGCGATCTCGGCGCGCCGACCGCCGTCCTGGAGCTGGGATCGACCTCGGCCGTCCGAGCCGCGGTCCTGCGTGGCAACGCACCGACGGTCATCAGTCGCCTCGCCGTCGCTGCCGAACTCGACGCCGGAACGCTGGTCGAGATCACCGTCGGCGGCCTGTCCATCGACCGCGAGCTGCGGGCGGTCTGGCCGGCCGGCGCTCCGCTTCCCCCACTCGCCCGGGCGTTGCTGGACGACCTGCTCGCGCCCGGCGATACGGTGCCGGCATGAGCGACGGATCCGCCTACGCAGCAGCCGCCTTCTTCACCGGGGCCGGCGTCGGCCACTTCGCCAAGCCCGACTTCTTCGAGGCGGTCGTTCCGGACTGGGTCCCCGACAAGGGGCTGGCGAACCAGGTGTCGGGGGCCGCCGAGATCGCACTGGGACTCGCGATGATCCCGCGCCGGACTCGACCTGCGGCTGCCTGGGGCCTCCTCGGCCTGCTCGCCGCCGTCTATCCGGCCAACGTCGACGCCGCGATCAACGATGTCGACATCCGCCCCGACGAGGACGGCCGGTTCCAGCGATACCCGGGCGAGGTCAAGGACGCGCGCAACTGGATCCGCCTTCCCATGCAGTTCCTCATGGCCGCCTGGGTGTGGCGCCACACCAAGCGCTGACCCGGCCACGACGAGGCGGTGACAGACGAGGATCTGTGAACCCAAATACGCGCGTATTTGGGTTCACAGATCCGTCTCGACGACGTCAGGCCGAGGCCATCGTCTCCCAGGCGCCGTACCCGCCGAGGAGGTCTGAGACGTCGCGGAAGCCGGCGGCGCGCATCTTCGAAGCGGCGATCGACGACCGGAACCCGCCGGCGCAGTAGACGATCGTCGGCCGGGAGGCGTCGAGACCGGCGAGCTTCTCGTTCAGCTGCGTCAGCGGGATGGTGATCGCCCCGTCGATGATCCCGTCGGCGGTCTCGCCGGGCTGGCGGATGTCGACGAGCTGCAGATCGTCGAGATCGCGTATCGCCTCGGCGAGCTGAGCGGTGTCGACGCGACTGGAACGCTCGACGTCGTCGGGGTTCTCGCTGAACGCCTTGATCGGCTGGATGAGGTGCCCGACGACGGAGTCGAAGCCGATGCGAGCCAGCCGATTCTTGGCCTCGAGCGCCAGACCGTCCTCGGCCACGAGGACGATCGGTGCTCCGGGCTGGATCACGCCGCCGGCGAACTCCGCGTACCGGCCCTCGAGCCCGACGTTCACCGACCCGATCAGGTGGCCGGCCGCGAACTCGTTGGGATCGCGGGTGTCGAGGACGACGGCGCCCTGTCGCTGGTGGCGGATCACCTCGGCGATCGTGAGGTCGGCCGGTGGCGACGTCTCGTCGAGGATCTCGCGATGCTCGCGATTCTTGACTGCGTCGTAGCCGAAGTAGGCCGGCGGCGCGGACTGGCCGTCGGTCACGACGGCGATGAAGTCCTCCTTCGACATCGGCGCGACGGCGTAGTTGGTGGCGGCCTGCTGTCCGATGGTCGAGAAGGTGTCGGTCGACAGGTTCTTCCCGCAGGCCGAACCCGCGCCGTGCGCCGGATACACGAGCGTCTCGGGCGGCAGGGTCATCAGCTGCTCGTGGAGTGAGTCGTAGAGCTGGCCGGCCAGGTCATCGGCCGTCACCCCCTTGGACGACAGCAGGTCCGGTCGGCCGACGTCGCCGATGAACAGGGCGTCGCCGGTCAGCACGGCGTGGGGACCGGCGTCGGCGCTCTCGTACACGACGATCGAAATCGACTCGGGCGTGTGTCCGGGAGTGTGTCGTACCTCCAGCTGGACCTCGCCGAGGCTGATGCGTTCGCCGTGGGCGAGCTTGCGAGACTCGAACTCGGTCTCGGCCACCGAGCCGTAGGCGATCGCCGCCCCGGTCGCGGCGGCCAGCTCCAGATGGCCGCTCAGGAAGTCCGCGTGGAAGTGGGTCTCGATCACCAGCTCGATCGTCAGACCCTGGGACGCGGCGGACTCGAGGTAGACCCCGACGTCGCGACGGGGGTCGACGACGGCGGCTCGGCCCGAGGTCTCGTCACCGATCAGATACGACGCCTGAGAAAGGCAACCGAGATAGTGCTGCTCCAGGATCAACTGGCACCCCCCGCCGGGCTGATGGGCGACGCGCCGTGTGGCGCCGCGAACGAATGCCGCAAATGTACGGACATTTCCGGGCCCGGTCAACCGGCGGCGTCATCGGAGCAGGCGGTGCAGGCCTGCCCGATACGCCGCGGCGATCTCCTCGTCGCTCCGCTGGTTCCGTCGGAGGAACTCGAACCCCTCGATCGACAACAGGGCCTCGACCGCATCGAGCAGCGCCCCTCGCTCGCCGACGGGACAGGCCTCGACTTCGGGCCCGAAGTGAGCCGCCAACTGGTCGCGCATCGGGCCCATGTACTGGGCCATCGCCAACTCCATCGGCTCCATCGCCCCTCTGCGTCGCCGGCCGGAGTGCACGAGCGGAGCCATGGCGTCGTACAGGGCGAGGCGTTGGGCGATCAGGTTGTCGATGCGTTCGCTGCGGGTGCCGTGGCCGAAGCGATGGATCCTCGAGAGCGGCGCGTACCGCCCGTATGCGACCAGAACCGCTTCGGCGAACAGGGAGTCGAGATCGTCGAAGTACCGGAACAACGACCGATGCGAGGTCCCGGAGCGCTCACTGATCTCCGCCACGGTGGGGAGCGGGTTGCCTTCCTGGATCAGATCGATGATCGCGTTCAGGACGGCGCGACGGTTGCGGTCACGCCTCGCGGTCCGCCCGTCGACCGCCACTGATTCGTCGCCTGGGGTCACCGTTCACTCCCCCGGTTCCCTGTCCCGGGAACGGTTTAGCCGCTCGGCCCTCCATATGCGACTCATTCGGGTTGCCGAACGTACGGTCCGGCGGCGATGGTGGACCCCGTGACGAGCGGCGCCACGAGTCGGAATCCGGTCGCCCGACTGGGCTGGCTCCTGGCCGGTCTGATCGCGGTCGCCATCGGCGGGGTCGGGGTGGTCGTGCCCGGTCTGCCCACGACGGGCTTCTTCATCCTGGCCGCATGGTGCTTCTCGAAGTCGAGCCCGAGGCTCGAGGCCTGGGTCCTCGGACTGCCCGGCATCGGGCCCATGGTCAGCGACTACCGGGACGGCCTCGGCATGCCGCGCCGGGCCAAGATCCTGGCCATCGGCATGATGGTGCTGGCCGGCGGCCTCAGCGCCTGGCTCGCTGTCGACAACACCGTCATCCGCATCGTGATCATCGTCGCGGTCCTGATCGGCGTGTACTGGGTGGGCCTCCGGACACCCACGCGCGAGCAGGTCCTGGCC
Source organism: Actinomycetota bacterium (assembly GCA_039029775.1). Taxonomy (GTDB): domain Bacteria; phylum Actinomycetota; class Acidimicrobiia; order Acidimicrobiales; family UBA8592; genus JBCCFK01. The sequence continues at coordinate 16,017 of JBCCFK010000004.1, forward strand.
GGGCGACACGAGAGCTGAACGGCCGCGACGGACGCCGCCGCAGGTCACTGCGCGTAGCTCTGGCCGCCGTCGACGAAGTACGTGTGGCCGGTCATGAACCCGCTCGCGTCGGATGCGAGCAACAGCGCCATGCCGACGAGTTCGTCCGGGTGTGCGGCCCGACCGATGAGCGACGCCTTGGCGGAGGACTCCTGGAATGCCTCGGGCATCGCGCGCACCATGTCGGTGTCGACCGTGCCCGGCACCAGGTTGTTGACCCGGATCCCGTCGCCGGCGAGATCGGCGGCCATGGAGCGGGTCGCCGCCGCGAGCCCGGCCTTCGCCACCCCGTAGAGCAGGTGGTGCCGGGAGTACAGGAACGCGGCGTTGCTCAACACGTTGATGACCGACCCGCCGCCGTCACGGAGCTGCGGGAGGGCTTCCTGAACGAGGAACACGGGGCCCTTGAGGTTGGTGGCCAGCGCCTTGTCCCAGCCCTCGTCGGTGATGCCGCCGATGCCCTGCATCAGGGGATTGGCCGCGTTGTTCACGACGATGTCGATCCGACCGTGGGTCTCCGCGGTTCGGGCGGCCAGTGCAGCCACCTCGTCGAGCCGCCCCATGTGTGTCGCGACGGCGATCGCGTCACCACCGGCTTCCCGGATCGCCGCCGCGGTCTCCTCACAGGCGTCGGCCTTCCGGCTCGCCACCATGACCGATGCCCCTGCGGCGGCGTACCCCTCGGCGATCGATCGCCCGATGCCGCGACTGCCCCCGGTGACGATCGCCACCTTGCCGCTCAGATCAAGCATCCCTGCGACCCGCTCCCGGTCGATCACGTGCGCCTCCCGTTCTCCGGTGGCGCGGAGCGTAGAGCAGCGTCGGGCTACTTGTATTCGATCAGGCCTCGCCGTTCGCCCTTGGCGCGATCGCGACGGAACGCGAGCTGGCCCCATGCGAGCGGCACCTTCTGCACCCAGGTGTGCACCGCGTACAGCGCCCGGGTGCCCGGGTCGGGATCCTTCCAGCGAGCCCGCTTGGCGGTGCGGACCAGGACTGCGGTCCAGAACGCGACGACCCCGGCGACGGGCCAGGGGCTCCGGGTCGCGACCGAGGCGACGACGCCCGCGACAGGCGTGCCGGCGACGAGCGCCGCATGCTTGAGGGTGCGCTCGGCTTCGGCGCTCCAGAAGGGGTCGTCCGAGTCCTTGAACCGTTCCGAGATCTCGGCGTACGCGTGGCCGCTCCGGACCGCCCGCTTCCAGTACTGGGAGAAGCGATGCATGTCCATGTCGTGGCCGGTCATGGGAGCGTCGATGTGCAGCACCACATGGCCGAGCGCACGCATCCGACCACACAGATCCGGCTCCTCCCCTGCGATGAGGGTGTCGTCGTAGCCGTCGACCTCGGCCAACACCGACCGCCGCATGACCGCGTCGCCGCCGCAGAAGTCGAACTCGCCGAGCGGGTAGACCCAGTCGAGGTCGAGGGCCCGGTTGTAGAGGCTGGCGTCGGTGGCGATCTCCCTGCGGTGGCCGAACACGACGGCGATCCGCTCGTCGGCGAACTCGGCGATCGCCATCCGGAGGAAGTCGGCGTGCAGCACCGTGTCGCCGTCGAGGAAGAGCACGAATTCGGCATCGGCGGCCCGCCAGCCGGCGTTGCGCCCGATCGCCGCAGCCGGGCGCTCGGGCTTCACCTCCAGCACGGTGGCGTGCTTCGCCTTGGCCAGGCGGACGGAGTCGTCGGTGGAGTCGCTGTCGACGTAGATGATCTCGAAGCGATCCTCGGGGTAGTCCATGGCGTGCACGGAGTCCAGACAGCGGGCGAGCCGCTCGCCTTCGTTGCGACCGATGACGACCACGGCAACGCGTGGGACGTCGTGTGCAACTGCCATGCGTGGTTCTCCTCGACCCGTCTGGGTCCGCCTCGGACGCCCCGCCGTCGTCAGCGTAGTGCGCCGACCTGCGGTCCTCTCCTGTCGGCTCGACCCGGATCACGTTGAGGTGCGAGCGACCCGCACCGCCCCCGACCATGGCTATTCGACGATGCCCGCCTCGCGCAGCGCGGCCGGGTCGCGCCCGAGCTCGGCGAGGAGTTCGTCGGTGTCACGCCCGTGCTCGGGTGCGAACACGCCCGGATCGGCCTCGGTCCCCGAGAACGCCATCGGGAGCCTCGGCTGCACGACCGAGCCGGCGACGGGGTGCCGATCACGGCGGAACACGCCTCGCGCCGCGAGGTGGGGATCGGCCGGCTGGTCGGCAGGATCGAGCGACCAGCCCACGGGGACGTCGTTGTCGACCAGACGGTCGACCACCTCCGCGGTCGGGGTCTGGCCGATGGCCGCGATCACCGCCTCGTTGCGCTCGCGGCTGATCACCGGGTTGGCCTGCCGCCAGAAGATCGACGCCTCGTCCTCCGTCACGTCGACGCCGAATGCGGCGCACCAACCGACGAACTGCTTCGGCGCGACCTGCGTCGGGAAGATCCAGCCGTCGGCGCAACGGATCGGACGCATGGTCGACGCCGGGCTCGATGGCTGGTCCCCGACGAAGTCCTCCAGCGTCTCGTTCCCCGCGCCGTCCATCCAGACGAAGTGGACGTTGGCCTCGAGCATCGGCACCTCGACGACCTGTCCTCCGAGCCCCCGTTCACGACCGGCGAGGGCGGCCAGCGCCGCGTTCGCCGCGTACAACGCCGTGATCTTGTCCGAGGCGAGCTGCCGCAGGTTTCGCGCGTCGCCGTCGTCGCCTTCGACGTGGGTGAGTCCGGCGAGGGCCTGGATGACCGTGTCGTAGGCCGGGCGATCGGCATAGGGCCCGTCGGACCCGAAGCCGTTCACCGCGACCAGGATCACACCGGCGTTGCGGGCACGCAGCGCGTCCCACCCGATACCCAGTCGGTCGGCCACACCGGGCCGGAAGTTCTGGACGACGACATCGGCGTCCCGGCAGAACTCCAGGGCCAACTCCCTCCCCTCGTCGGTGCCGAGGTCGATCGAGATCGCCCGCTTCGACCGGTTGGCGTGCTGGTAGATCGCCGAGACGCCACCCACCGACGGGCCGACGAAGCGGAGCACGTCGCCGAGACCCAGCGGCTCGATCTTGACCACGTCGGCGCCCATGTCAGCCATGAGACCCGCTGCCATCGGCCCCGCCAGCGCCGTCGAGAAGTCGACCACCTTCACCCCGGTCAGCGGTCCGGCCATCGTCAGGAACCGATCTGGATGACCGAACGGATGCCGCGCGCCTCGCGGAGGTGGTCGAAGCCATCGTTGATCTCGTCGAGACCCAGGCGGTGGCTGATCATCGACTCGAAGTCGAGCTGGCCCCGTTGCCAGGCGTTGACGAAACGCGGGATGTCCCGATGGGGATGGCAGTCGCCCAGCAGCGTGCCCACGATCTTCTTCCCCTGGGTCGCCATCATGACCGGCAGGATCGGCACCGTGGCCAGCGTGATGTCCACGCCGACGATGACCGTGGTGCCGCCGCGGCGGCTGGCGTTGACGCAGGTGTCCACCAGCGGCGCCACCCCGGCTGCCTCGAACGCGTAGTCGACGCCGATGCCGTCGGTGTCGGCGACGACCTTCGGGCGACGGCGTCGGACCCGGGGTCGATGACATCGGCCGCGCCGAAGTGGCGAGCGGCCTCGCGGCGTTCCGCCACGGGGTCCGAGACGATGACCCGCGACGCGCCCGCCAGACGAAGGCCCTGCACGACGGAGATGCCGATGCCGCCCGCCCCACACACGAGGGCGGTGGCCCCTGGTTCCACCTTCGCGGTGTTGACGACGGCACCGACGCCGGTCTGGATGGCGCAGCCGATCACGCAAGCGATCTCGAGGGGCGTGTCGGGGTCGAGGCGGACCACACTGCGCTCGCTCACCACGGTGAGCTCGCCGAACCCGGCGACCCCGAGTCCCCGTTTGACCGGCTCCCCGCCCCGCGCCAGCGGCGTGGTTCCGTCGGGCCGGAGGCCGGTGGAGAACGCCTGCGCCTCGACGCACGCTGTGGCCTCGCCGCGGCTGCACCAGTAGCAGTGCCCGCACGACGCGAGAGGGGTCAGCATCACCTTGTCCCCGACGGCCACGGTCCCGACCTCGGGGCCGACGGCCTCGACGACGCCCGCCGCCTCGTGCCCCAGGATGCAGGGAGCCATCGCCTCCGCGACCTGGACCATCGACAGGTCCGAGTGGCAGATCCCGCAGTGGGAGACGCGAACGAGCACCTCGCCGCTTCGAGGATCCTCGATCTCGATGTCGTCGACCAACGCCAGGCGATCGCCGGTTCCGTCCAAGAGCGCAGCGCGCACGGGCAGGTCCTCCCTCGTGGTGATCCGCGCCGGAGCGGCGCCCGTGGAGTCTCGCCCAGATCGGCTCCGACCTGCCACGACGACCGCCGGGCCACGGCTCCTATGCTGCCCGTCGTGGCATCCCCCCTCACCAACCCGATGGCCGCCGCGACCCTCTACGGCGTGCACGACCTGGAGGTCGTCCTCGTCCGCCACGGCCAGCAGATCCCCCCGGAAGAGCGCACCCAGGAACAGCGCTTCGACCCACCACTGTCCGACATCGGTGCTCGCCAGGTCGAGGCGGTCGGCGACCACCTCGCAGACGAGGACATCGACGCCGTCTACTCGAGCAACCTCGAGCGGGCCCACCGCACCGGGCTCGCCATCGCCGCCCGCCACCAGCTCGACGTCACGGTCGTCGACGGCCTCCGCGAGATCGAGCTCTTCAGCTCGATCCCGGCCGGTGAGACGTGGGCCTCGATGAACTCGCGGCCGGAGATGCAGGAGGCCGGCGCGGAGTTCGTCGCGACGGGCCGATGGTCCGCCTTCCCGCACGGCGAGACCTCCGAGGACTTCCGGAACCGCATCAACGTCGCCATGACCGACGTCCTCGCCCGCCACGACGGCGGCAAGATCGTCGTCGCGTGCCACGGCGGCGTGATCAACACCTACCTGGCCGAACTCCTCGGCATCGACCGGGACTTCTGGTTCCGTACCGCCCACTGCTCGGTGAACCGGCTGCTCGTCGGCCACGGACGCCAGGCGGTGTGGAATCTCAACGAGACCCACCACCTGCCGGGCGACCTGGCGACGGCGTGAGCGACCGATTGCTCTATCACCTCGTGAGTCGGGCGGAGTGGGACCTGGTCGGTGACGTCTACCGGCCGGCGTCACTCGCGACCGACGGCTTCATCCACTTCTCGACCGCTGAGCAGATCGCCGCCACGTCGCTGCGCTACTACGCCGGCGTCGCGGACCTGCTCGTGCTCTCGGTGGACCCCGAGCGTGCCGACGGCGAGATCCGCTGGGAGGACCTCCATGGGACCGGAGCGTTCCCCCACCTCTACGGCGCGCTGCCGCGGTCGGCGGTCCTGGCCGTCACGACCTACGTCGCGGGAACCCTGTTCGAGGACTGACCGTCAGCGCTCGGCGAGGGCGGCGACGCCGTCGCCGCTCAGCTGGTCGCAGACCCGACGACCGGCCAGCGCGAGCAGCACCACCGGGGCCGGACCGCGGACATGGTCCCCACACCCACAGCGCCAGTCGACGTCGGTGGTGTCGAAGTGCAGGCCCTCGGCGCGCTCTTTGCCCTTGAACGGTCCGCTCAGCTTCACGAAGGTCGAGAGCGCCCAGCGCACGCGGTCGGCGGGCAGGTTGAGTTCCCACCCGTTGGGATGCGTGATGTCCAGGGAGTGGATCACCGTGTCGACGAGCAGCTTCTCGGCCGTCGTCCCGGGTGGGACGTGATCGTTGGCGACGTTGGCGCGGAGCTGATCGAGGATCTCGATCGGTTCGCGGTCACCGCCTCGACGTGCCTGCTCGTCGACCATCTTCTCGACGTTGCCTCGCGCTTTGAGCATCCCGCCGAGCACCTTGCCGACCTTCAGCTCGGGCGCCTGGGCGACGTGTGCTGCGACATCTCGGACTCGCCAGCCCTCGCACAGCGTCCGCTTGTCCCAGTCGCGGTCCTCCAGCTGCTCCAGAACCACGAGCAGGTCGAGCCGCGCGGCGCTGAGCTCCGCATGCACATCGAGCTGTGATGTCCCGTTGCCCCCCATGGATCCCTCCAGGCATTCGGTCATCGTTCGGCCCCGAACAATAGACCCATCGACCCCGGGGTACACCAATGCAGTGACATGAGTCATTCCGCTCAGGTCGCTGTCCGGACGCCGGGTCGATGCGCGGTTGCGCCCGAAACCCGTCAGCGGGCGGTCCAGCCTCCGTCCACGACGATCGTCTGGCCGGTGATGTAGGAGCCCGCGTCCGACGCGAGGAGCATGAGCGGTCCCTCCAGTTCGTCCAGCCGACCGGGTCGACGCATGGGGGTGTTCCGGTTGATCCAGTTCGCCCCGGACTCGTCGGCGATCATGCCTTCGGTGAGCTCGGTCTCGAAGTACCCGGGGGCGATGGCGTTGACACGGATGCCGTGCCGGGTCCACTGCAACGCGAGCTCGCGGGTGAGGTTGATCAGCGCTGCCTTCGATGCGGAGTACGCGGCCTGGTTGTTGGGAGCCGAGCCCACGAGTCCGTGGACCGAGGCGATGTTGATGATCGAGCCCCAGTTCTGCTCGCTCATCGGGTGGGCCACCAGCTTCGAGAGCAGGAAGCACGCGTTGAGGTTGACGTCCATCGTGTAGCGGAAGTCGTCCATCGGCTCGTCGATGGCGGGCTGGCTGTCGGAGAGGCCTGCGTTGTTGACCAGGATGTCGACCGTTCCGTGTCGGGCCACGACGGACGCGACCAACGCCTCGCAGGCGGCGTCGTCGCTCACGTCGCAGGCAGCGGCTTCGACGCCGTCCACGTCGGCCGCCAGCGCCTCGAGTCGCTCGGCGCGCCGGGCCACCGCGACCACGGTCGCGCCGTTCGCCGCCAACACCCGCGCGAAGTGCTCACCGAAGCCACTCGACGCTCCCGTGACGATGGCGACCTTGCCGCGCACGTCGAATCGTTCCGCGTGATCCCGCACCCTCGGCCTCCTCGGTCCACCTGTCGCCCCGGCGACGGCGACCAGCCCACCACACGCACCCGTCACCATCCAACCCGGTCCGTGAGCGGGGGCCGTGACCCGACGCCGCGGGTACGGTCTCGGGCCATGGAGCTCAAGACCATCCGCCACGAGCAGGAGCCCGGTGGAGCGATCGCGACGATCTGGCTCGCGCGGCCGGATCGCCTGAACGCGTGGACGGGGCGGATGCACACCGAGCTGCGGTGGCTGATCGAGCGGCTCGACGCCGACGACCACACCCGCGTCGTCATTCTCACCGGCGAGGGTCGCGGGTTCTGCGCCGGGGCCGACTCGAAGGCGCTCGAGAGTCATGTCGAGCGCGGTGGCTACGACGCCGGCACGCCACCCGACTTGGCCAACCCGGGCTTCGGGGTGCGGCCGGAGCTGGACGCCGACTTCGCCTGGATGTTCGGGCTGAAGCTGGTCACCATCGCCGCGGTCAACGGCCCGGCAGCAGGCGTGGGCCTGGTGATGGCCTGCTACGCCGACCTGATGTTCGTGGCCGAGGACGCGAAGCTGACGACCGCACACGGCAAGATCAACCTCCCGGCCGAGTACGGCCTCAGCTGGCTCCTGCCGAGGCTCGTCGGCTTGACGAGGGCCAACGATCTGCTGCTGTCCAGCCGGGTGTTCCGCGGTTCGGAGGCCGCAGAGATCGGTCTGGCCAACGAGGCCGTGCCGGCCGAGACCGTGCTCGCCCGTGCTCGGGAGTACGCCGACGCGCTGGTCGCGACGGTGTCACCGGCATCCCTCGCGACCACGAAGCGTCAGATCGCCGTCGATCAGCTCCACGACGACCTCGGGGCGTCCGTGCGCCACGCACAGGCGCTGCTCGACGAGATGAGCACGCAGCCCGACTACCTGGAGGCCATCCGCGTCTTCGGAACGCGGGAGCCCGCCCGGTGGACCCAACCACCCGAGCCGACCGAGGTCTGATCCGGGGCGGGCTCGTTCGGGAGCGTCCGGCACGAGTCCCCGATAGATTCGATCAACGGTCCCGTCGCCGACCGTGCGCGGGACCGGAGCGTGAACGGTGACCACACGGAGCAGTGCCCTCGATCGGGTCCGGACCGGCCTGACCTTCGACGACGTCCTACTCGTCCCCAAGCGATCTCGGATCCGCAGCCGGCAGGACGTCTCGCTGCAGACGAGGCTCTCGCAGAACGTCGAGATCGGCATCCCGGTGATCGCGGCCAACATGGACACGGTCTGCGAGCAGGAGATGGCGGCTGCCATGGCCCGCCTGGGCGGCGCCGGGGTCATCCACCGATTCCTCCCCATCCAGGTCCAGGCCGACATGGTCGCGGCCGTGAAGGAGGAGAACGCCGCGTTCGCCACCGCAGCCGCGGTCGGCACCGACCACGACGTGCTCGAGCGGGCCAAGGCGCTGGTCGCCGCGGGCTGCGACGCGCTCGTGCTGGACATCGCCCACGGGCACGCCGAGCACAGCATCGACACGCTCAAGAGCCTCAAGGACGGGTTCCCCGACACCGACGTCATCGCCGGCAACGTCGCCACCCAGGGCGGCGCCGAGGACCTCTACGAGGCAGGCGCCGACGCCATCAAGGTCGGCGTGGGGCCGGGCGGCGTCTGCACCACCCGCATCGTCGCCGGTGTCGGGGTGCCTCAGCTGACCGCGATCGCGGACGCCAGCGTGGTGCCGGTCCCGGTCATCGCCGACGGCGGCATCAAGACCTCCGGCGACATCGCGAAGGCGATCGCCGCCGGCGCCGACACCGTGATGATCGGCTCGATGTTCGCCGGCACCAAGGAGAGCCCCGGCGAGGTCGAGTCCTCGTCGCGCGGCCTGATCAAGCGCGTGCGCGGCATGGCGAGCTTCGAGGCGATCGAGGCCCGCGCCGAGCGTCACGGTGAAGAGGTCGACGACGAGTACTTCGAGCAGCGGGCGCCGGAGGGCGTCGAGGGCACCGTCCCCTACAAGGGTGAGGTCTCCAAGCTGGTGTCGACCCTGATGGCCGGCCTCAAGAGCGGCATGAGCTACAGCAACGCCACCACCATCCCGGACTTCTGGGAGAAGGCGGAGTTCGTTCGCGTCACCCCGACGGGCCTACGCGAGAACCTGCCACACGCGACGCTCTGACCCTCAGCCGGTCGCAGCGATGAACCAGCGGGCCGTGGACAGGCCATTGCCGGTCTCGGCCACGGGGTCCTCGGAGGTGCTGAAGATCTCGATCGAAGCGAGGACATAGCCGTCGCCCACAGCCACCTGGGTCCAGGCCTCCTGGTCCTCAGCGAGCCCGAACGCCTCGGTCGCCCGCTCGAAGTTCCAGTCGCTGCCATTGGCGGACCAGGCCACCCAGTTCTCGGGGGCGATGAACCCGCCGCCCTCGACGAAGGTCGTGCCCTCCCCCGCCTCGAAGAACCCGTCATCGGGCACAGCGGGTTCGACCTCGACCGAGAAACCGGAGCTGGAGTTGCCCGTGGTGACCGCTCCCTCGAAGTCGGTGTAGTCCTCGATCGAGAACGTCACGAGCTCTTCGCCGGTCACCGGATCCTCGATCCGGAGCGAGAAGCCGACGCCGTCGTCGGTCTCGATGACACCCGCCGGGGGCTCGTCGGCGTTCATCTCCTCGAACGAGAACTCGCGCAGGACCTCGTCGGAGTTGGTGTCGATCAACGTGCCCGTGCCGTCATCCTCGACCCGCAGCTCGATGCCGTCCTGTGCAGCCATCACGCCGGGCGGCAGCACGGCGCTGCCATCGACCGGGAACTCCTCGCCTTCCACCGGGATGCCGCCGGCGTCCATGAAGGCGCCCTCGTTGACGACCGTGCCGGCGAGTCCCGACGGACCGACCGAGATGATGCTGTTCAAGCTCAGACCCGGGAAGGTCGCGACGGTCTCGACCACACCGCCGGTGAGGCGCTGCACCACGAGTCCGTCGGGGGACCAGCCGCCACCCCAGAGCTCGCCCTGGAAGCGGCCGGCGAGCTCGAACCCGGAACCGACGTCAACCGGCGTCCAGGTTGTCCCATCGGGGGAGGACCACATCAGCGGCCCGGTCTCCCCGAAGGCGGAGAGGGTCAGGAGACCGCCGGCCGAGACGAGCGTCGCCGGGCTGCCGTCGAACCGCGCGACCTCGGTCAACCCTCCGACGTCGCCGGCCGCGACGGTGAATTCGTCGTTGCCGGGTCCGTAGAGCACATCGGGATCGGTCGGCAGCCCGAGCTCGACAGGGTCGAACTCGAAGCTCTCGATGGCGGAGGGCTGCCCTTCCTCGGCGATCTCCGCGTCGAACGGGAAGGGCTCGCCGATGTCGATGGTCAGGCGGGTGATCCCGGTCTCGTCGCCGTCGGTGCCCCACCCTCGGACCTCGTCGCGAGAGGTGGCGATGCCCTGGTCGATCGCGATCTGGGCGACGTCGATGTCGGTGAACGCGGAGACCAGCACGACCGCCTGGTCGCCGACGGTCGCCGCGCCCCCGACGTAGGAGCGGGTCACGAGGTAGGAGTCGGACGACTCGCCGACGCCCGGGACCTCGACCTCCTGCCAGCTCGCGCCCTGGTCCGACGAGATGTACACCCCGTCGCCGAACTCGGCGGTCGCCACATTCCATCCCGTGACGACCCAGATCTCGTCGCCGAGGTCGATGAAGTTCGGCGACACCCCGGCGGGGAGGGGCACCTCGTCCCAGGTGGTGCCGTCGGAGGTGACCAGCACCCGGTCCGCTGCGCCGGCGTCGCTCCACGCCCGGACCATCACGCGCCCGTCGGGCAAGGTCATGAGGCTGCCGCCTCGGTCCGCCGGCCCCGGGATCTCGGTCCACTCCAGGCCGGGCCCGGTGCTGTACTCGGCCGGATCGATGTCGGCCAGGGGCCGTGCCTCCACCAGCTCCGACGTCGCCGCCGCGTCATCGGGCGGGGCCGACTCGATGTCGGCAGCAGCCTCGGTCTCGTCCTCGTCGACGCTCTCGACGGCGGCCTCGAGCTGGTCGGGCCCGCCGTCGTTGGCGGTGTTCCACACGGCGACGCCGCCCGCGACGAGCAGGACCGATGCGGCCACCGAGCCCAGGGTTCGGCGCGCGTTGCGGGCGCGGGCCTTCGCCGCCGCTCGCTCGGCGATGTCGGTGACCGGCGGTGGCATCACCAGATCGTCGGGCGCGGCGCGGAGTGCGTCGCCCAGGGCGGAGGCGAGGTCGTCCTCGCCAGGGTCGCGGGGGTCGGGGTTCTCGTTCATCGGTCGATCACCGTTCGCAGTTCGGCGAGCCCACGGGAGAGCAGGCTCTTCACGGTTCCGGGACGCACGCCCATGATCTCGGCGATCTCCCGTTCGGGGAGATCGGCGTAGAAGCGCAGGACCAGGGCGGTTTTTCGTTTGGCGGGAAGTGCTTCGAGCGCATCGAGCAGGTAGTCGCGGTCGCCGGGTTCGTCGCCGCGGCGGGACTCGAGGCCGACGCGTCGGCGGACCTCGCGTTTGCGGAGCTCGCTGCGCGCGCCGTTCACCACCGCGGTCCGCAGGTAGCCGCCGGGCTGATCCAGGCGGTCCCAGCGGTCGTAGACCTTGGCGAAGGCGTCCTGGACGATCTCCTCGGCGCGCTCGGTGCTGTCGACCAGCCGGCGCGCCAGTCGGACCATGCCGGCGTATTCGGCCTGGTAGAGGTGCTCGAATCCGTGCGCGACGGTGTCGGTCCGGACCAGGTGGATCTCGGCGTCACCACCGGCGGTCATCGCGTGAAGTACTCCCACTGCCAACCCACGACGCCTGAGCGGTCCATCCGGTTCCCGATTTCGAAGGCCTCAGGCCGCAGCGTGGGAGTCGGCCCAGGCGATCAGGTCGTCGGCGGCCATGGTGTTGATGACCCGGTCGGCCGCGATGCCGTGGCGGGCGGCCTTGTCGCAGCCGTAGGCCTGCCACTCGAGCTGCCCTGGCGCATGGGCATCGGTGTTGATGGCGATCATGCAGTCCCACTCCACCGCCAGCGCGAGCAGGTCGTCGGGCGGGTCCTGGCGCTCGGGTCGGCAATTGATCTCGACCGCGGTGCCGAACCGGGCGCAGGCGGCGAACACGATGTCGGCGTCGAATTCCGACGGGGCCCGTCCGCCGCCGACGACCTTCCGATTCGTCATGTGACCGAGCACGTCGACGTGGGGGCTGGCGATCGCCATCACCATTCGTCGGGTCATCTCGTCGGACGGCATGCGGAACTTCGAGTGCACGCTGGCGACCACGACGTCGAGCCTGGACAACATGGCCTCGGAGAGGTCCAGCGATCCGTCGACCAGGATGTCGACCTCGAGTCCGGTGAGGATCCGGAACGGGGCCAGTTCCTCGTTGAGCGCTTCGATCTCGTCGAGCTGGCGGGCCAGGCGCTCCTCGGACAGCCCGTGCGCGATGGTGAGCCGGGGCGAGTGGTCGGTCATGCAGAGGTACTCGTGGCCGAGCGCACGCGCGGCCTCGGCCATCTCGCGAATCGTCGCTCCACCGTCGGACCAGGTCGAGTGCGCGTGGCAGTCTCCCCTGATGGCCTGCCGGAGCTCGGCTCCCTCGGCGATCGGTATCGCCGACCTCGCGGCCAGGTCGTCCAGGTAGGTGTTGCGCTCCCCGGTGACCGCCGCGGCGATCACCGACCCGGTGCTCTTGCCGATGCCCTCGAGCTCGGTGAGGGTGCCGGCCGCGACGCGGGCCTCCAGCTCTCCGGCGGGCAGGCCGCCGATCACGTCGATCGCCCGGAGAAACGCTCGGACCTTCTGGGACGGCGCGAGCTCGCGATCGAGGTAGTAGATCGCCTGTCGGAGCGCCTGGACCGCCGGGTGCACGACCCAAGCGTACCGACCATCGCCCGCCCGGGTCCGGCCGGTGCTCGCCGAGGGGCGTCGGATGTGCTGGAGTGAGCCCCCATGACCGACGGACCCCAGGCCCGCGCGCTCGAGATCGCCACGTCCCGATCGGGCGCGTTCGTCTACGGCACCGCCAGAGTGCTGATTCACAACATCCTCTACCGGTTGTTTCGCCTGGTCTCGCGTGGCGAGGAGCACCTCGACACGCCGGGGCCGCTCGTCATCGCGCCCGTGCACCGCTCGAACCTCGATGCGCCGCTGGTCGCGGCGCTTGCCAAGCGGCCCTACAAGTCGCTCGCCAAGGAGTCCCTCTTCTCGCCGAGGCCGCTCGGCTGGCTGATGTCCGCCTTGGGCGGGTTCCCGGTGGAGCGAGGCGCGGCTGACCGCGAGGCGCTGAAGGCGGCCCAGGACCTGCTCGATGCAGGAGAGGCGATCATCGTGTTCCCGGAGGGGACCCGCCAGACGGGCAATCGCGTTGGCGAAGCCTTCGACGGTCCCGCCTTCCTCGCGGCCCGAACCGGCGCCAAGGTCGTTCCCGTCGGGATCGCGGGAACCGAGGACGCGATGCCACCGGGAGCCAAGCTCCCCCGCCGCAGCAAGGTCGCCATCGTGGTCGGCGAGCCGATCGACCCGCCCGACACCGGGGGGAAGAGGCTGAGCCTCTCCAAACGTCGTGAGTACACCGCTGAGCTCAGCCGGCGCCTCCAGGACGTCTTCGACGAGGCCCAGATCGAGGCCGAGCAGGTCTGACCCCGTTCCGTGTCAGGCTGATGAGGTGATCGACGACTTCAGCGATCGGACCGGCGTCGCGCTGGTGACCGGCGGGACCGGCGGGATCGGTGCCGAGGTGTGTCGCCTTCTCGCGGCCCGTGGCAGCGACATCGCATTCACCTATCACCGCAACCGGGAGCGCGCCGACGAACTGATCGGCGAACTGGAGACGGACGGCACGATGGTGGCGACCGCCCAGGTCGATCTCACCGATCGCGAGTCCGTCGCCACCATCGTCGGCGGCCTCGACGAACTCGGCGGCGTGCACACCCTCGTCCACGCGGCCGGGCCGACCGTGCCCCAGGTGCACCTCTCGACGGTGGAGCCCGCCGAGTTCGAACAGCACCTGACCGCCGAGACCGCGGCGTTCTTCAACGTCGTCCAGCCCGCGCTGGGGTCGTTGCGATCCCACCGCGGCGCCATCGTCGCGGTGACGTCGGCCGCCACGGACCGCTACGCCGTCCGGGACGGATTGTCCGCGGGCCCGAAGTCCGCGATCGAGGCGCTCGTGCGTGGCCTGGCGGCCGAGGAGGGTCGATACGGTGTCCGGGCCAACGCGGTGGGCCCGGGCATGCTGAACGACGGGATGGCGGAACGCCTCATGGCCGACGGCCACTACAGCCCGCGCGACCTGGAGGCGGCGACCGCCAACATCGCGCTGGGATCGTTCGGCACGGCCCGCGACGTCGCCGAGGCGGTGGCGTTCCTCGCATCACCGCGGGCCGGCTACGTCTCCGGGCAGGTGCTGAACGTGGACGGCGGCTACACGGTCTGACCTCGGGACCATCTGGGTCGTGCGACCCAGATGATGTTGCACGTGTTGCCACTGTTGCGACTGCCGGCCTGGGTCGTGACATTCCCATTACGATGTGGCTGATTCGTCACATCCTCGGTCGCGTCTGACCGATTCGTGACACGACCTGCGATGCACCGCTCCTTTGCCGCAGCCACCGTGCTGCTCGTCCTCGGCTCCTTCCTGCCCGCCGTGGCCCAGGAAGACCTGGACGACGCGCGTGCCCAGCGCGATGCCCTGCGGGCCGAGGCCGCGGCGACCGCGGCCGCCATCGACGAGCTCGAAGCCGAGGACGCCGCGATCGTCGAGGCCCTCGAGCAGATCGATGCGTGGATCGCGGTGCAGGAGTCGCGCCTCGAGCGGGCCCGCCAGGAGCTCGCGGTGAAGCGCGAGATCGAGGCGGAGGCCAACGCGCGGGCAGGCGACCTCGAGGACCGGATCGTCGAGCTCGAAACCGACGTCGTCGCCCAACTGGTCGAGGGCTACGTCGAGGGGTTCGAGAACAACGACGAGTTGCTGCTCCGCGCCGACGACATCAACACCGTTCCGATCCTTCGGTTCGTCATCGACGAGTCCACCGGATCGTCCATCGCGGCCACCGACCTCCTGCGGCTCGCTCGCGCCGAACAGGCCGACGCGATCGAGCGGGCCGAGGCCGCGGCGGCCGACGCAGCCGCCATCGCCGCCGGCATCGAGGACCAGATCGCCGAGCTCGACCGGAGTCGCGCTGATCAGGAACGGCTTCGCGCCGAGGTCGACGCCCGGATCGACGTCCTCGAGGAAGAGGCGGCGATCCTCGCCGACGAGGACGCGCAGGTCACCGCCTTCATCCTCGCCGAGGAGGAACGCATCCGGCGCGAAGCCGAGGAACGCCGACGGGCCGAGGAGGAGGCGCGAAGACGCGCCGAGGCCGAGCGGCTCCGCGCCGAGCAGGAGGAACAACGCCTGGCCGAGGAGCGACGCCTCGAAGAGGAACGCCGCCAGGCCGAAGAGGACGCCGCGGCCGAAGACGAAGCCGCAACCGAGGAGGAAGCCGACGACGACGAGGGAGCCGAGGCCGACGCGGACGCCGACCCCGAGGACGACACCGATGGCGACGAGGAGCCCGCAGCCGAGCCCGAACCGCAACCCGAACCCGAGCCGAGCGGTGAGGTGCCGTCGTTCAGCCATCCCGTCCCGGGTGGGATCAGTTCCCCGTACGGCTTCCGCATCCACCCGATCTACGGCACGAGCCGCCTCCACACCGGCGTCGACTACAACGCACCGAACGGCGCTCCGATCGGGAGCGCGGCCCCGGGCACGGTCATCTTCGTCGGGACGTTCTCGGGCTACGGCAACACGGTGATGGTCTCCCATGGCGGCGGGTACACCACCCTCTATGCACACATGTCGGGGTTCAACACCGCCAACGGGGCCACGGTCGGCACCGGCGACACCCTGGGGTTCATCGGCAGCACCGGCCTGTCGACCGGCCCTCACCTCCACTTCGAGATCCGGCTCAACGGCTCGGCCATCGACCCCGCGCCGTTGATGTAGGCGGCCCGCCTCCACGTCGACATCCACCCTCGAGATCCGGCTCGGCGGCTTCGCGATCGAGCCAGCATCGTCGACGGCGGCGGCCAGACACGCCGAGTGTCGGCGGCTCGGCGTCAACCGCTACAGTCCGCGTCGTGAAAGCGCTGGTGTTCGAGCGGAAGGAAGCGCGCTACGGCGCGGCCATGCTCGCGTCGCGGGTCTCGCCCGGCGCGGGGGCCCAGGTCGGCCCACTGCGGCTGAAGGACATCGACGCCCCGGACCTCCCGGGCGACGACTGGTTCCGGATGCACCCGTACCTCGCGGGGATCTGCGGCAGCGACCTCGCCACCGTCGAGGGGAAGTCGTCGCGATACTTCGACCCGCTGGTGTCGTTCCCCTTCGTGCCCGGCCACGAGGTCTACGGCACGCTCGAGGACGGGACCCGCGTCGTCCTCGAACCCGTCCTCGGCCACAGCTGCCGGGGTGAGGCCCCGCCCTTCCCCGGCGCCGCCCCAGGCGACGGCGACGACTACGGCTACCTTCTGTCGGGTCCGGTCGACGACGGCATCCAGACCGGCTACTGCGCCAGCACCGGCGGCGGTTGGGGCCTGGAACTGGTCGCCCATGCGAGCCAGCTCCACCAGGTCCCCGACGACATGAGCGACGAGGCCGCGGTCATGATCGAGCCGGTCGCCGGCGGCGTCCACACGGCGTTCAAGGCCAAGATCGAGCCCGGCGACACCGTCGTCGTCCAAGGGGCCGGGACCATGGGTCTGTGCGCCCTCGCCGCGGTCCGCAAGTACACCCAGGCGGGCACCGTGATCGCAGCCGCCAAGTATCCGCATCAGCGGGTCTTCGCCGACGAGCTCGGCGCGGACGTCATCGTCGCCCCGGACGAGCTCAAGCGCGCGGTCCGACGGGTCACCGGGTGCCGGATGATCGGCGACGACCTGAGTGGCGGAGCCGATGTCACCATCGACGCGATCGGCAACGCAGGCTCGCTCACGACATCGCTGTCGATCACCCGACCGCGTGGCCGCGTCGTGATGTTGGGCATGCCGGGCGTGACCACCCTGGACCTGACCCCGCTGTGGCATCGCGAGACCGAACTGGTCGGCAGCTACACGTACGGCACCGAGCACCTGCCCGACGGCGACACCGCGACCAGCTTCGCCATGGCCTTCGACCTCGTGGCCGACGCCGACCTCGGCCGACTCGTGTCGGCCACATACCCGCTCGACCGCTACAAGGACGCCCTGCGTCACGCCGCCGAGGCCGGATCGCGCGGTGCGGTGAAGATCGCCTTCGACCTGCGCGGCGAGAAGCGCTGACCCCAGTCACGAGGAGCACCATGTTGATCATCGCCGGCACCATCACCTTCGATCCCGCCCACACCGAGACGGCGAAGGCGGCCGCGACGGAGATGATGGCCGCGACCCTCCAGGAGGAGGGGTGCCAGGACTACGTGTTCAGTATCGACATGTCCGACGGCGCCAAGATCAGGGTCTTCGAGATCTGGGACAGCGAGGAACACCTCGCCGCACACTTCCGGACCGAGCACATGAAGGTCTACCGGGAGCAGATCGCCGGCATCGGCGTCACCGGTCGCGATCTGTCGAAGTACCAGGTGTCGTCGAGCGAACCCCTGTGATGCCCTCGCCCGCGGCGGGTACCATCGAGGTCGTACCGGCCCCGGCCTTCCACTCGACCGCTTCGGCGGCGCGGGGGAACGTCCGGGGCTTTCCCGTGTCCGTGGTGGCGTGACGTCATGAGCGTCATGGTGTTCATCGACGGGCAGAACCTGGTGAAGGGCCTGCAGCGCGCCTACCGGGCGCGAGTCCATCCCATCCTCCTCGGCCGGCATCTGGCCGGGGACCGCGACGTCGTCGAGATCCGGTACTACAGCGGCATCCACCAGCCGCGTGAGAACCCCGACGTCCATGCCCTGGCCACCCGACGGCACAAGCTCATCCGCGCCACCGGCGTGACGGTGATCGAGCGGACGCTGCAGTACCACTGGGAGTGGGGCATCGAGGACAGGCTGCCGCCGCCGTATCGGGCCGACGACCATGAGCGCCACGAGGTGACGGTTCGGAAGGAGCGTCGCGCCCGCGAGAAGGGCATCGACCTCGCCCTCGGGTTGGACGCGGTGACCGCCGCCCTGCTCGACCGGTGCAGGACGATCATCGTGGTCTCCCGCGATCGCGATCTGGTCGAGATCGCCAAGGAGATCAACGAACGCGCGCGGTCGGCGAACGTGAGTGTCGAGGTGGCCCTGGTGGCCGACCGAGGTCGTCACGTGATGGACGGCTACGACTACACGCACTGGATCGACGAGGACGTCGTCGACGCGTGTCGGGACGACTTCGACTATCGGCGGAAGCTGCCGCGACAGCGCGTCCGGGAGTTCCTGGCCGGCCTCGAGATCAGCGACCGTCGATCGGGCGACGGCACCTAGGACTGGGCAGGGGGCCGGTAGAAGGCGCCCATCAACGCCGCGGCCGCCGCGACACCACCCCCGGCCGAGATGATGAGACCGGTGTAGCCGTCGAGCTCGTCATCCCATCCGATCGCGTTGTCGATCGACCACTCGAGCGGGCCGAGCATGGCGACGGTGACGGCCGCGACGGCGAGGACGAAGACGTACTCCCAGCCCTCGTTCAGGATCATGAAGCCATTGGCCTTGTGGACGGTCCAGTACGCCACCGTCATCAGCCCGACGAAGCCGAGCGCCGCGAAGGTGGTGAGGAATCCGACGGCGAGACACAGGCCGGACGCGATCTCACCGCCCGCGGCGAGCCGGGCATGGACCTTGCCAGGGCGCATGCCCATGCTGTCGAACCAGCCGGCGGTGCCGTCGATGCGGCCACCCTTGAAGAACTTCGCGTACCCGTGGGTCGCCATGGTCAGGCCCAGTGCGACACGGATGATCAGCAGCGCCAGGTTGTACTCGTCCATTGCTCCCCCTCGCGGTCTCGGTCGCTCAGCGACGGGCCGCAGCGTACTGCCGCACGCGGGCGTGGCGAGAGTTCGGACGCTCTGCCAGGCTGGGCGCTCATGTCGGCCAGCCTCATCGCCGTCGCCCGGACACCGTGGGCGCCCCGACACACCGCGCTCGACGGCTCCCGGCCCGAGGACCTGCTCGCGGTGGCGCTCGCCGGCCTGGTGGCACGCGCGGCGATCGAGCCCGATTCGATCGACCGGGTGCTGGTCGCCTGCGACACCTCGGTCGGGGCGCAGGACCTGAACCTCGGCAGACGGGCCGCGCTGCACGCGGGTTGGGAACGGACGCCCGCCCTCACCGTGGACGGGCAGGGTGTGACCGGGCTCGCCCTCGTCGCCCTCGCCGCAGAACTCCCCGGCACCACGGTGGTGGCCGGGGTGGACGCATCGTCGATGGTGCCACCCGGCGCCGGACTCGTCCGTGACTACGGCAGGCCGACACTCGACGAGCCCGAACACCGCTGGCTCGACTCGGTCGCCGCAGCGCACGATCTCGACGGCGCCGCACTCGACGCTGCCGTCGAGCGAGCGCGAGCGATCGCTCATCTCACCACCGATGCCACGGTGGCCATGCCGGGCGGTGGATCCACCCAGGACACGGCGACCGACCAGGACGCCGGCGAACCGTTCTCCGTCGACGGGGTCGTGGCCCCCCACCACCTCGCTCCATGGGCCGACGGCGCGGTGGCCGTGCTCCTCGGCCCCGGAGGCGACCGGGCCATCGAGTCCGCGACCGTGGAGGCCGTCCCGACCTCCGACGTCGTCGCGCGACTGGTCGCGCCGGGATGCGGCACGACGACCGTGGTCGCCGACAACAGCGCGGTCCTGGCAGCGCTGACGACCTCGACCGCGACGCCGGCGTCGCCGTTGGCGATCGGCAGCACGCCGTCGTGCGACGGTCTGCGGATGCTCGCCGACGCCGCGGCCGCTGTCGACGGGCCGATCGAGATCCGTGAACGAGGCGGTCACGGCCAGCTCGCCTCCGTGTCCCTGGCCGCACGCCGCGGCCCGACCGACGCCTCGAAGCCCGGCGGACCGACCTAGCCTTGGATCGTGGGCCTCGTCGTCAACATCGTCATCGCCATTGCGATCGCCTGGGTCATCTGGCGGTCCGGCATCGCGATGCTCCGGGCGTTGGCGACACCGCTCCCGGAACCACCGCCTGCCGGTGAGCTCCGGAAGGTCAAGATCGGGTATCGCTGCCCCATCTGTGGCACCGAGGTGCGGATGACCGTGTCGACCCACGAGGAGCCCGAGGCCCCCCGTCACTGCCAGGCCGACATGGACCTCATCGCCCCGATCGAGTGAGTCGGCCCCGCCACCGGACGACGTCCGTTCCACATCGTGGAACGGTTCCGGACCGGGTTCCCTCGAGTGCCGTCATCGGCGGCACCGGCAAGGTGTGGACATAGTGGACGCCGGAACCGGCGGGTGACGTGGGAAAACACCCCAGTTGTCCACAGGGCGGGGAAAACTCTGGGGAGAAATCACACGCGTGTGATTCAAGTTTTCGCTGAACTTTTCGCCAACGGCCGGAAAACCCCTGGTCGCGGCGTTGGGACGGCGTCCTGGAACGGCCGGAATCGGCCGCTCCTGGGGCTCAGTGGTACTGCGTGGCGGTGATGATCCCGCCCAGGATCAACCCCAGACCCGCCAACAGGTACCAGTTGCTGGTGCCACCGGGGAGCAGATCGACGTAGTTGAGGATGATCATCAACGCGCCCACGGCCAACTGACCGAACATCAACACCGGCACCCACACGGGGCTCGGCGGATGGCCGCTCGGCGTGTAGGACTCGCGCGAGCTCAGGACCTTCTCGCCCTGCGGGCGGGTGCCCTTCTCGGTGACGCGGCTGTTCGGGACGCGGTGCTTCGGAGGCTTCCCCATGGGCCGGCATGGTAGCGGTCTCGCCCGGCGAGCACCCAGGCAGCACTGCCTCCGGCCCGATGCCCGGTCCGATGAACTCGATTGCCTCGCCGGAACGGCGGGATAGCCTCGGCTCCCATGTCGACCCGGGTTCTCGTCATCGACAACTACGACTCGTTCGTCTACATCCTCGTGCAGTACCTGGGTGAGCTCGGGGCCGAACCGATCGTTCACCGCCACGACGAGATCACCGTCGCCGAGGCCGAGGCCCTGGCGCCCGACCGCATCCTGATCAGCCCGGGCCCCGGGACGCCCGACGAGTCCGGGGTGTCACTCGACGTGATCGAGCACTTCGGCGGGAGCGTCCCGATCTTCGGCGTGTGCCTCGGTCTGCAGTGCATCGGCCAGGCGTACGGCGGGACGGTCGTCCGGGCCCCCTCGGTCATGCACGGCAAGACCTCGTTCATCGACCACGGGAACGAGGGCGTGTTCCGGGGACTGCCCTCACCGTTGGAGGCGACGCGCTACCACTCGCTCATCGTCGACCGGGCGAGCGTGCCCGGGGCGCTCGAGATCACCGCCGAGTCGTCCGACGGTCTCGTCATGGGGCTGCGCCATCGGGAGATGGCGGTGGAGGGCGTCCAGTTCCACCCGGAGTCCATCCTGACCACGGGCGGACACACCATGTTGGAGAACTTCCTGGCCTGAACGGGCCGATCAGGGAGTCGGGGTGGGCGTCGGCGTCGGCTCGGGCGTCGGCGTGGGCTCGGGCGTCGGCGTGGGCTCGGGCGTGGGCGTTGGCGTGGGCTCGGGCGTCGGCGTGGGCTCGGGCTCCTCCCCTACGCAGATGGTGACCTCGCTGCCCACCTCGACCTCGACACCGCCGCTCGGCGTCTGTTCGATGACCGTCCCGGGCTCCTGGTTGTCGGGGTCGTCGATGATGCAGACGTCCGGACGCCACTCCAGATCGTCGGCCTCGAGGATGGTGGCCGCGTCGTCCGGCGTCTCGCCGATGACGTTCGGTACCCGGACCACCCCCGGGCCGGCGGAGATGAAGAGCTTGATGATCTCCTCGGGCTCGACCAGTGCGCCGGGCGAGGGGTCGCTCCCGATCACGAATCCCTCGTTGACCTCGTCGTCCTCCTGCGCCTCGATCTCGACGATCCAGCCCATCTCCTCGAGGATGCGGATGGCGTCGGCTTCGGCCTGACCCTGCAGGTTCGGAACCTCCATCGCCGGGGGACCATCGGACACGCGGATGATCACCTCGGAGGTGGGGTCGAGCTCCTCGTCCGGTTCCGGCACCTGCTCGACGACCGTGCCCTCGTCCTCCTCGGAGTCGACGAGCTCGGTGGTCACGTTCGTGAATCCCGCGGTGGCCAGGGTGACCTTGGCCTCGGCCTCGGTCAGGCCGATCACCCTCGGGACCGCGACGGCGTCGGGCCCGACCACCACGCTGAGGACGATGTTGGAGTCGACCTCGACCTCGGAGTTCGGCTCGGGGCTCATGGCGACCACGGTGTCCACCGGGAAGCGATCGTCGACCGTGGTCTCGATGGTGGCCGTGAGACCGACGGCGGCCAGCGCGGCGATCGCGTCGTCGCGCTCCTGATTGATCACGTTCGGGACGAGGACCAGTTCGGCCGCCGGCGGGTCGTCACCTCCACCGTCGTCGTCGGTCGTGGTGTCGCCGCCATCGCCGCCACCGAGCACGTTGACGAGGATCACGATCAACGCGACGAGCAGGGCGACGGCTCCGGCGCCGCCGAGGGCCCACAACCAGACCTTGCGGTTGTCGTCGTCGTCATAGCCGTCGTCGTAGTACGGGTCGTACGGGGGCTCCTGGCCGCGCGAGGGCGGGTAGCCGCCCTGGCCGGGCTGGACCGGATTCACCTGCGTGGCCGGTGGCCCGCCCTGCTGGTACGTCGGCTGGGGCGTGGGGTCGGGCGGGTACTGCGGCTGCTGGGTCGGGTAGCCGGCCGGCTGTGCCGGAGACTGCTCCACGGGCGGCTGCGGTGCCGGGGCTGGGGCCGGGGTCGCGGGTGGCGACGGCGTCGGTGGTGGGGTGGCGGGCCCACCGGTGATGGGGACGACCGGTGGGTTGCTCGTGTCGTAGGTCGGTCGGGATCCGATGGTGTGTTCGCCGGCCATGAACCTGCGGAGGTCGGACTGCAGGTCGGCGGCCAGCGGATAGCGGCCCTTCGGGTCCTTGTTGAGCAGCTTGGCCGTGATCGCCTGGATCGCCTCGGGAACGTCAGGGCGGCGGGCGCCGATCGGCTCGGGCATCTCCTGAACGTGCTTGTACGCGATGGCCACCGGGTTGTCGCCACTGAAGGGCGGTGAGCCGGTGAGCATCTCGTACATGACGACGCCCAACGAATACAGATCACTGCGGCCGTCGAGGGGCTGGCCCTGGGCCTGCTCGGGCGAGAAGTACGTGGCGGTGCCCATCACCGCGCCCGTCTGGGTGAGCTTCGCCTGCGCGCCCGCCCCGGAGATCGCCTTGGCGATGCCGAAGTCGGCCACCTTGACCTGCCCGCTCGGCGAGATCATGACGTTGCCCGACTTCATGTCGCAGTGGACGAAGTCGTTCTTGTGGGCGAACCCCAACGCGGCGGCGACCTCGGCCGCGATCTCGGCCGCACGATCCGGTTCGAGGGGCCCTTCGTCACGGATGACCTCGGACAGGGATCGGCCCTGCACGTACTCCATGACGATGTAGTAGGTGCTCCCCTCCTGGCCCCAGTCGTACACCCCGACGATGTTGGGGTGACTCAGGTTGGCCGCCGACTGCGCCTCGCGGCGGAACCGCTCGACGAAGCTGGGGTCAGCCGCGAGCTGGGGAAACAGCACCTTGACCGCGACGGGTCGATCGAGGAGCTGGTCCTTCGCCAGGAAGACCTCGGCCATGCCGCCTTTGGCGAGGCGACGGTGGAGTTCGTAGCGGCCGCCGAAGACGGTGGGGCCCTGCTCAGCCATAGCGCATCGAGTGTAGCGACCGCCCTCTGTGCTTCCGTTGCAGCCCGACGCGGGCGTGGAGCGGCCTCACGAGACCCCGAGGGCGGCTTCGAGGACCGCGCGGGCGATCGGGGCCGCCACGGTCCCACCGGTCTGCTGGCCCGCGCCCGGCTCGGATTCGACGACGACCGCCACCGCGATCGAGGGCGGTGCGCCGGGGTCGCCGGCGAAGCCGATGATCCATGCGTGGGTGTCGTCGGGCCGTTCCGCGTCGACCTGTGCGGTGCCGGTCTTGCCGCCCACCTCGAAACCGGCCACCTGCAGGCCCTGGGCGGTGCCCTCGGTCGCAACGGTCACCATCGCGGCTCGCAACACGTCGGCATCGACCGACGAAAGGACACCTCGCCACACCCTCGGCTGGTACTCCTGCAGCAGCTCTCCCTGCTGGTCCCGGATCTCGTGCATCAGATGCGGTTCCATCAGCACCCCACCGTTGGCGATGCCGGCGGCGACGAGCGCCATCTGCAGCGGTGTCGCCTTGACGTCGTTCTGGCCGATGCCCGCCTGCGCCAATGCCGGGGTGTTCTCGAGGATCGGGACCGCCGGGTCGCCGTCGGTCTCCCCGACCTGGATGCCGTAGTCGTCGGGGAACGTCGAGGCCGCCCCGCCGGGGAGATCGAGAGGCGGCACGTCGTTGAAGCCGAAGCGCTCCGCCACGCGGATCATCGGCTCGGCGCCGATGACCTCGGCCGCGAGCTGGGCGAACGTGGTGTTACAGGAGACCCGCAGCGCCTCGAGCATGTCGCCGCCACAGGTGGTGCCGCCGAAGTTCTGCAGGGGCACCGTGGTGAGCGGGGCGACGTATTCGTCCGCAGCGTCGAAGACCGGGTCGCTGACGGTGGCCACGTTGGCATCGAGGGCCGCACCCATCGTGACGACCTTGAAGGTCGAGCCGGGGAAGAAGATCTCGCGGTACATCCGTGCGAGCCGCGGATCGTCGGTGGTCGGCAAGGCCTCGAAACCGTTCCAGGCGGTCTCGGCGGCGACGAGGTCGACGGATCCGAGGACCGTCGGGTCGTAGGACGGGAAGCTCCAGAAAGCGAGGATGTCGCCATTGCGCGGATCGACGGCGACCACCGATCCCTTCCGGTCGCCGAGCGCCTCCTTGGCCGCGAGCTGGACGTCGTGGTCCAGCGTGACCGTCAGATTGGCCGAGGTGTCCCGATCGCGGAACAGGTCGGAGAAGCCGCTGAACCGCTGCTCGGTGGTCTGGCCGGCGAGCTCGTCGTTGTAGACCCGTTCGAGGCCGTCCGCGCCGAACTGGAAGGAGAAGTAGCCGGTGCTGTGCGCGTACAGGTCGCCCTCGGGGTACGTGCGTTCGCGCTCCAGGTCGTCGTCGACCTCGACCGACGTTGCGATGATCGTGCCGTCGCGGGTGAAGATCGACCCGCGCTCCCGGCTGAAGTCGCGCTCGATCTGGCGGTTGTTGGCCGGGTTCGCCTGCAGCTCTTCCTGTTGCACCAACTGGAGCCGGTTCAGCTGCACGAAGAGGGCGACGAAGCACACGATGAGGCCCACGCCCAGGAAGCGGATCTGCTTGTTCACGACGCCAACGCCCTGTCGGCGGCGGCCGCCTCGGCCGCCTCGATGCGCTGGTGTGCGCTGTCGTCGGAGATCCGGAGCAACAACGCGAGGAGCACCCAGTTGGCCAGTAACGACGAGCCGCCGTAGCTGACGAAGGGCAGCGTGACACCCGTCAGGGGCAACACCCGGATGACGCCGGTGATGATGATGAAGGCCTGGAACCCCAGCAGCGTCGTGAGACCGGTGGCGAGCAGCTTCTCGAACGGCCGCGCCGCGGTGATCGCGATCCGGAGACCGCTCCCGATCATCAGCATGAACGAGATCAGGATCGCCGTGGTGCCCAGCAGACCGAGCTCCTCACCGATGATGGCGAAGATGAAGTCGGTCTCGACTGCGGGGATGTTCTCGGTGTTCGGACTGCCGGTGCCCAGCCCGGTCCCGGTCACCCCGCCGTCGGCCAGCGCGAACGCGCTCTGGGTCACCTGGAAGCCGTCACCGAAGGGGTCGTCGAACGGGTCGAGCCAGACCTCGACGCGTTGGCGGACGTGACCGAACCGGTTGTAGGAGATCGCCGACCCGACCGCGAACATGCCCAGGCTCATGACGAGATAGGAGGGCCGTTCGGTCGCCACCCACAGCAGCACGACGAACAGCGCGAAGAACAACAACGACGAACCGAGGTCCTTCTCGAACACCATAACCAGGAGCGATGCCGACCATGCGACGAGGATCGGGCCCAGGTGACGCGCCTCGGGGATCGCCATGCCCGCGACACGCACCGAGCTCAGCGCCAACACCTCGCGCTTGTCGACCAGGTAGGCGGCGAAGAAGATGGCGAACGCGATCTTGGCGAACTCGCCCGGCTGGAAGTTGATGGCCCCGATCGACACCCAGATCCGGGCCCCAACGGGGCTGGCTGGCTGAGGGTCGGTCGGCATCAGACGCAATGCGACGATGCCGAAATCGAA
>JBCCFK010000005.1:0-41286 GCA_039029775.1 Actinomycetota bacterium
CGCTGCCGACATCGACGGTTCCGCTCCGGTGCGTGTTGTTGCCGTCGGCCTCGGCAGAACGGGTGGCGCCGATCACCTGGCCGACGCTCGTCGGGGTACGCCCGCCGTTGTAGAAGAGGCCGATCCGGTCGCAGTGACCCTCCGGGCCGTCCCAGTTCATGCGGAGGTTGCCGGCGTCGTTGGTCGCCCAGACGCGCCGGCTGGTCGGCCGGTTCGTACGGACGACGGCGAGTCGGCGCTGGTACTCGTCGCGGGCGTGTTGGCTGAACTCGTCGCCGCAGCCGTAGAAGGCCTGGCCGCTCCCGGACTCGGTCCACACGCTGCCCTCGTCGCTGCTCATCGCGATCAGTGACCGGATGTGGCTGTAGGAGTTGCTCGTCGGCGTGGCCAGGGGCAGGGTCGGAACCGGGTCCTCGGTGTTGGCGACGGCGAAGGCGTGCGGCACGGCGGCCGCATGATCGTCCGTCAACCGCCGAGTCATCGAGCGCGGGGCACCGAACGTGTAGAGCACGATGTCGGAGGCCGCGTAGCCCATGTCGCGGATCTCGTCGGCCAGGTCGAGCGACGCCAGGGTCGCCAGCGCGCCACCCAGGCTGTGGCCGGTGAAGTAGACGCGGGCGCCCGGCACCTCGGAGCGGTCGTGGCGCTCGAGGATGTCGCGGACCTGGTCGTCGACGGACAGGTAGGCCCCCTTGAAGCCCGAGTGCACGCTGTCGCGTTCGACCTTGCCCGGCAGGTTCCAGTCCTCCTTGGCGATCCGGGCGTCGATCACCGCGTCGGTCGCATCGTCGGTCCCGCGGAAGGCGACGACGATGTCCTTGGTCTGGCGGTTGATCGCCACGTAGCCCTGCGTCGACTCGTGTTCGACCGTGTCGATCACGTCCCAGCACGAGAGATAGCCGGTGTCGGCGGGATCGAGATCGCTCTCGCCGGTGCCGCGATTCAGCGTGTCGTAGCTGCGATCCCATGCGGGATCGACGGCGTAGGCCATCGAAGCGTGTTGGATCATGGCGCGGGCCGTCAGCACGTCGAAGGTCGTCGTGGTCCGGTCGGCACAGGCGGGCGAGATCGGATCGTTTGTCACGTGGTCGCAACCCTGCGGCTCGACGAGGCCGCTCTCGGTGCAGACGTCGAACCCGCTGTTGCCGAAGAGCCGGTCGTTCTTGCCGGGGCCACCCTTGACGACGTCGTCACCCTTGCCGCCCGAGACGGTGTCGCTGGCGCTACCGCCGAAGACCTGGTCTTTGCCCGAGTTGCCCTCGACGCGATCCTGCCCGGAGTTGCCGTAGAGGATGTCGGCGCCGGGCCCGCCGTAGATGCGGTCGCGGCCCTTGTTGCCGCAGATGATGTCGGCACCGCCCTTGCCACGGATGACGTCGTCACCGCCGCGTCCGACGATGACGTCGGGGCCGGGTGTACCCACGATCACGTCGGCGCCGCTGGTGCCGATGATCGTCGCCTGGCGGCCGCCGCAGGTCGTGGCCGCCGCCGAGGCGGGATCCGCGGGGACGAGCACGACGGTGGCGGCGATCAGCGCCGCGACGACGAGCGTGGTGAGTCGGGAGTGTCCAGATGTGTTGCCCATACCGGCGAGTGTCGATGACCCGCGCCCGTCGCAGAACCGTGCTGGCTGGCGTTTTCCGCGAGGGTTTGCTCGCGGGTACAGGCAGGGTTTTCCCGACCCGCCCCGCGGTCAGTTGACGGCGTAGGGCCGGTTGTCGGACGGCTGCGCGATCGCGGTGTCGTCGGGGACCGCCGTGGCCCGGTCCGCGTGATCCGCGTAGTAGGCGAGCACGCCCGCTCGATCCAGGATGTCGTCGAGCACCGGTGACCGATCGGCGACGTAGCGAGCGAGCATGATGCCCCGGGCCTGGTCCAGGAAGGGCGTGGTCGCGATTTCAGCGGTGACGCCCGGAGTGAGCTCGACGGTGGCCGCACCCTCGACCGTGGCCTCGGCAACCCACGGCAGGTAGTGGCGACCCGCCTCGGCCAGGACCGCGATGAGGGTGTCGGGCAGGTCGTCGGGGTCGAGCCAGTCGCCGAAGGTCTGATACTGCGGCGCGACCAGCCGGTCGGTGTGGGCGACCGTGGCGGGGCCGTGTTCGTCAGCGAGCTCTCGGCAGTAGGGGTCGCCCACGAAGTGGGCCACGTTGGCTCCGAACATCGCGAAGTCCGCGACGGACGGGCGGCTGCCGAGCAGGTAGCCGGTGGCCGACAGGTGCGGCTCGAGCGCCTCGAGCCACCGCACGAAGACCTGGTTCATCCAGGCGTCGACGTTGTGCTCGGTGACGCCCAGCTTCGGCAGGCTGCCCGTCATCGTGGCGACGACCATCTCGCGCATCACGGCCGCCGGCACGCCACGGCCGGTGGCCAGCTCCTGGGCGATCTGCCAGCCGGCGGTCACGGTGTTGGCCGGATAGCTCCACCGGCTGCCGACGGCGGGTCGGTAGAACCACTCGTCGGAGAAGTCGTCCAGGAAGTAGGCGAGGAAGCGCAGGGTCGGGTCGTCGGGTATCGCCCGGCGCCGGGGGTCGATCTCGGGGTGGGTGTCGAGGTGGGCGATGACCGACGTCGAGTCCCACATCGGGGTCCCGTCGGGCCGGAAGATCACGGGCATGCCGCCGTTCCACCCCGCCGCCGTCGCCTCCTCGTTGTCGTTGACGCCTCCGGGCTCGAGGCGCCAGGCCCGATCGGTGTAGTCGAGGTAACCCGTCACCTTGCGGGTGAAGTACGAGCGGGTCAGGCCGTGCACGCGGTAGATGCCCATGACCGCGACCCTACGGCATCGCGGGAGTCGGCCCATCGGCCGAATTCCTGCGAAGGTGGGATCGATGGAGGGGGGATCGACGGGCACCGACCTGAGCCAGCGCCAGCGTCACCTGGTCTTCGGCGGCATGTTGGTGTCGACGTTCCTGAGCTCGTTGGACAGCACGGCGGTGTCGACCGCGCTCCCCACGATCGCGGGGGAACTGGGCGGCATCGACCAGGTCCCGTGGGTCCTGACGGCCTACCTGCTCGGCTCGGTCGCGGCCACCCCCCTGTACGGCAAGCTGAGCGACCTGCATGGCAGACGCCTCTTGACCGAGGTCGCGCTGGCGGTCTTCATCGTGACGTCGATCATGGCTGCGGCCTCCCAGACGATGTGGCAGTTGATCCTGTCGCGGGGGCTGCAGGGCATCGGGGGCGGCGGCCTCATGGCGATGGGGTTCATCGTGATCGGCGACATCTTCTCGCCGCGAGAACGCGGTCGCTACATGGCGTACTACACGATGAACTTCAGCCTGGCCGCGCTGCTGGGACCGGTGGTCGGTGGGGTGTTCACCGACCTGGCCACCTGGCGGTGGATCTTCATCGTCAATGTTCCCCTCGGGCTGTTGGCCCTGGCGATGATCCACGCAAACCTGACGTTCCGGCTGCCCGAGCGCGAGCACCGCCTCGACGTCGTCGGCGCCGTGGTCCTGGTCACCAGCGTCACCGCGCTGATCCTCGGCCTGGCCTTCGGCGGCGAGACGTACGCGTGGGACTCCTGGCAGGTGGTGGGCTTGCTGGTCGTCGCCGTGGTCGGCGCCGTCGCCTTCGTGCGCTGGGAGCTGCATGCGCCTGAGCCGGTTCTCCCGATGCGGCTGTTCGCCAACCCCACGTTCCGCATCCTCATCGGCGGCAACGCGGTCTACGGCGCGGCCGGCATGGGCATGATGTCGTTCTTCCCGCTCTTCTTCCAGGTGTCCCTGGGCGAGGCAGCCACCACCGCGGGTCTCATCCTGGCCTCGTCGAGCGTCGCGGTCACGCTCGGCTCCTACATCTCGGGTCGGGTCACGACCGGGACCGGGCGCTACCGGATCGTCCTGCAGACCGCTCCGGTCCTCACCTCGGTCGCCGTGCTGTCGTTCACGTTCCTCGACGTCGACAGCTCGGCCTACAGCGCGATCCCCTGGCTCGCGCTCATGGGGATGTCGATGGGCCTCGCGTTCCCGACCATGACGACCGCGGTCCAGAACTCGCTCGCGCTTCCCGACCTCGGCGCGGGCACAGCGGCGATCAACTTCTTCCGTGCGCTGGGACAGACGATCGGGGTGGGCGCGTTCGGCGCCCTGCTCACGTCACGGATCAACGGCGAACTGGATGAGCTCTCGGACACCGTGGACGTCGATGAACTGCTCTCGACTCCCGAGGACATCCAGGCGCTCGAGCCCGGACTGCGATCGGCGGTCGAGCACGCGGTGGCGGTGGCGACGAACAGCATCTTCTGGGTCACGCTGCCGCTCCTTCTCGTGTTCGTCGTGGCGACCAGGTTCCTCCCGGAGCTGGAGCTCCGGACGACCACCGCGCTCGCAGCCCGGCGAGAGGAAGCCGACGCAGGCTGAAACCGATCTTGAACGAGTGTTCAAGGATTCGGTACCGTCGAGCCATGGCCCGCCCCAACATCCTGCTGGTCATGGCCGACCAGCTCGCGCCGCACTTCACGGCGACGTACGGCCACCCGGTCGTGTCGACGCCCCACCTCGACGCGCTCGCCGAGCGCGGCGCGCGGTTCGACGCCGCGTACTGCCACTCGCCGCTGTGCGCCCCGTCCCGGTTCACGATGCTGTCGGGCAGGCCGGTCTCGGAGATCGGAGCGTGGGACAACGCCAGCGAGTTCCCGGCTGCGACGCCGACGCTCGCGCACCACCTCGGGCTCGCCGGCTACCGCACGATCCTGAGCGGGAAGATGCACTTCGTCGGCCCGGATCAGCTGCACGGATTCGAGGAACGGCTGACCACCGACATCTACCCGGCCGACTTCGCCTGGACCCCCGACTGGGGCCACGCGGACCAGCGGATCGACAAGTGGTACCACAACATGGACGTCCTCCAGGACGCCGGACAAGCCGTGACCACGTATCAACTCGACTACGACGAGGAGGTCGGCTTCTCGGCTCGCAGACAGCTGCTCGACCTCGCCCGCGACGTCGACGATCGACCCTTCTTCCTGTGTGCGTCGTTCATCCACCCGCACGACCCCTATGTCGCGAGGCCGGAGTGGTGGGGCCGCTACGACCACGCCGACATTGACATGCCCGACGCGTGGACGCCGGCAGACCTCGATCCACACACGCTGCGGATCCGCGCCGGGATCCAGGCCGACACGGTCGGGTACACCGACGAGCAGGTCCGCAACGCCCGACACGGGTACTACGCGAACGTCACCTACGTCGACGACTGGCTCGGCCGGCTGCTCACCACGCTCGAGGAGACCGGCCGACTCGACGACACGATCGTGATCGTCACCAGCGACCACGGCGACATGCTCGGCGACCGCGGCGCCTGGTTCAAGATGTCGTTCCACGAGCGTTCGGCCCGGGTCCCGCTCGTCGTCGCCGGGCCGGGGGTGGCCCCGACCACCGTGCCCAACGTGTGCTCACACCTCGACCTCCTGCCGACGTTGCTCGACGTCGCCGGACTCGATCCCCGCGAGGTGGGCGACCTGTCGGGCCGGAGTCTCGTTCCGTCGTGGTCCGGCGACAGCGACGATGTCGACGAGACGTTCGGCGAGTACACGGGTGAGATGACGGCCGCCCCGATGTTCATGATCCGGCGGGGCCGGCACAAGTACATCCACTGCGACACCGACCCCCCGCTGCTCTTCGACGTCGATGCCGACCCGCTCGAGCGAGACAACCTCGCCGGCGACCCAGACCACGCCGAGTTGGCCGGTGCGTTCGCCCACGAGGTGGAGGCCAGATGGGACTCGACGGCGATCCGCGAACGCGTGCTCGCCTCCCAACACGATCGCCACGTCCTCCACCGAGCGATGTCTGCGGGCCCGCTGGTGTCATGGGACCACCAGCCCGACCCCGACGCCGCCAACCGGTACATCCGGAACCACCAGGACTGGGCCGAGTCCGGCCCGCGGATGCGGTTCCCCCGCTTCGACCCGGAGGCACCATGACCACCACGCACACGACCCCGGTCGAGATCGGCCAGGGCTGGCACCCGAACCCTGGCGCATCGATGTCGCTCCACGCCGACGCGTACACGAGGCCGCAGTGGTTCGCGGCCGACCAGCAGCGCATCATCGGACGCACATGGCAGTGGCTGTGTCACGGCGAGAAGCTGCGGGCGCCGGGCAGCTACGTGACCGACACCGTCGCCGGGATGCCGATCGTCGCGGTCCGCGACCAACACGACGAGTTGCGCGCCTTCTTCAACGTCTGTCAGCACCGAGCCCACCACCTCATCGAGGGCGAGGGCGTGACGAGGAGCATCGTCTGCCCGTACCACGCGTGGACCTACGACCTCGCCGGGCGGCTCAGGGGCGCGCGGCACACCGGCAACCTGGTCGACTTCGTCGTCGAGGACGTCTGCCTCGACCAGATCGGGATCACCGAGTTCGGTGGCTTCGTGTTCGTGAACCTCGACCCCGAGGCGACTCCCCTCGTCGACCAGGCCGGCGACCTCGGCGCGGAGATCGCCCGGTGGGCACCGGACGTCGACGAGCTGACCTTCGCACACCGACTCACCTACGAGATCCGCAGCAACTGGAAGAACGTGGTCGACAACTTCCTCGAGTGCTACCACTGCCACGTCGCCCACAAGGACTTCGTGTCGCTGGTGGACATGGACACCTACGAGGTCACCACGCACGGGATCTACTCGAGCCACATGGCCGAGGCCGGCAAGAGCGAGAACAGCGCATACGACGTGAGCGACGCCACCGTGACCGACCACGCCGTCTGGTGGCTGTGGCCGAACACGTGCATGATGCGGTACCCGGGCCGCGGCAACTTCATCGTCTTGAAGATCATCCCCGCCGGCCCGGACCTCACCTACGAGACCTACGACTTCTTCCTCGAGACCGCCGAACCCAACGACGCCGAACTCGAGTCGATCCGCTACCTCGACGAGGTGTTGCAGGTCGAGGACATCAACCTCTGCGAGAGCGTGCAGCGCGGCATGGAGACCCCGGCGTTCACGCAGGGTCGGATCGTCAACGACCCATCGGGGTCGGGGCTCTCCGAGCACGCGCTGCACCACTTCCACGGCCTCGTCATCGACGCCTACCGGGAGACGGACTGATGGGAACGATCGAAGGCCGGGTGGCCCTCGTCACCGGCGGCAGGGGAGGTGCCGGCCGCGCCGTGTGCGAACGCCTCGTTGCCGAGGGGGCCCATGTGTACGCCGCCGACCTGAGCGACCAGGGAACCATCGGGGCCCAGCCGGCGCCCGGCGAGTTCCTGTCGATGGACGTGACCTCGGAGGCCGAGGTGGCCACGGCCATCGAGACGATCGACACCGTCGAGGGCCGGCTCGACATCGTGGTCAACGCGGCCGGGATCGAGATCGAGAAGACGATCGAGGAGACGTCGCTCGAGGAGTGGAACCGGATCTTCTCGATCAACGTCACGGGCACTTTCCTGACCTCGAAGCACGCCCTCCCGCTGCTGCGCAGATCCGATCACGCGGCCATCGTCAACTTCGGTTCCTACGACGGCTACATCGCCGACCCGAAACTCGCCGCATATTGCGCCACCAAGGGTGCCGTGCACGCGCTCACCAGGGCGATGGCCTGCGATCACGGCCCCGAAGGGATCCGGGTCAACGCGATCTGCCCTGGCTACATCGACACACCGATGCTGGCGCAGTTCATCCCGGACGGCGTCGATCCGGTCGACGGACGAGCCGAGGCCGAACGCGTCCATCCCCTCCGCACCATCGGCACCCCCACCGACATGGCCAACCTCGTCCACTGGCTGGTTTCGGACGAGGCCCGCTACGCCACGGGTCAGCTCTGGGTCCTCGACGGGGGCCTCTCGGCGCAGGTCCAGCAGATGAGGTTCTGAGGGTGTCGACGACCACCGAGGCCGCCGCCGACGAACGCATCCTCGACGCCACCCTCGCCGTGCTCGCCCGCGACGGCATCGCCGGCGTGAGCATGCGGGCGGTCGCCCGTGAAGCCGAGGTCGCGGTCGGCTTGGCCAACTACCACTTCGACAACAAGACGTCGCTCATCTCGGCGGCCCTCCGGCGCATCGGCGACCGCGACATGGACCTGGTGACGGCCCCCGGCGACCTGGGCCCGGCCTCAGCGCTGCGGCACTGCCTCCGGCTCGCTGTCGACCCGTCCTTCCTGACGCCCTCCTACCTGAGCCTCCGCCTCCAGTTGTGGTCGCTGGCCGGCGTGGACCCCACGTTCGCCGAGATCAACCAGGCGGCGCAGCGGCGATACCTCGCCGGTCTCACCGGGCTGATCTCGGCGGCGCGTCCCGACCTCGACCGTGACGACGCCGCGACGCGGGCGGCCGACATCCTGATCGAGCAGAACGGCGTGTGGCTGACGGCGATCCTGATCGCGGACCTCGATGCGGTCGAGCGCGCCATCGCCCGCTGCGACGACATCGCGTTCGGCTGAGGAACCGGTCAGGGCGAGACCACCGTCATGCCCGGTTCGAGGCCGTCCCCCCACACCTCGGCGTACTGGCCGTCGACGATGCCGACCTCGACCGGCACGTAGCGTGTGCCCGTGCCGTCGACCACCTCGAGGGCGTACCCCATTCCCTCGACCCTGGTCACCGCCGATGCCAGGACACTCATGGCGCCGGTGACGCTCTGGGAGGACCACGTGACGTCGACGCTGCTCCCGGGCTGACCGTCGAGGACCGCCGTCGACGTCACCGCGGTCGCCAGAACGGCGCCGTTCGCCGCCGGCTCGGTCGTCTCGATCGTGGCGATGACGTCGGAGCGGTCGGCGAGCTGCACCACGACGTCGTCGCCGACGCCGATCGTGGCGATGTCCGCCGCCGCGACGGTGAACTGCACCACGCGGTCGGTCGACGTCGTCTGCACGACATCGGAGCGGTCCGACACCGACGACCGGACCTCGGCCGAGACGCCGGCGACCCGGACCTCGTCCGCCATGACCACCACGTCACCCAACTCCACGACGCCGGTGACCTCGACGCCGAGGTCCTCCTGCCACGCCTCGACCACGGCGGCGGTCGCCGAGGTGAAGGTCTCGTCGACCGTCATCGTGGCGTCGGGGTCATAGCCGAGCGCCACGAGGTTCTCCTCCAACACGGCGACGTCGGCGCCGTCGTCGACGCCCTCCTCGAGCGTGCGGTTGAAGGGTTCCGATCCGACCATGAGCACTACGGGCTGGTCATTCACCCGATAGAGCTCGTCGCCGGCGGCGACCAGATCGTCCACCTCGGGGGCGGCGGTGACCACGCCCGGAGAGCGGTCGGTGGTGCGATGCACCACCGTGATCGCATCGGCGTACTCGATCGTGCCGGTCGCCTCGACGTCGAGGCTCAGGTCCCGGACCTCGACCACCTCGGTGTCGCGAGCTGCGACCACGACGACGGGATCCGCACCGGTGTCGAAGACGTCGGGCAACAGGACGACTCCTGCCGCGACGATTGCGCCGACGGCACCGACCGCCGCGATGCGCCGCACCAGCGTGCCGACGGCGATGCCGGGTCGAGGGGGAGCATCGACGTCGTCGGTCGGCGCGCGGCGCAGATCCATGGTTCCGATGGTCATGACTGCTCCTTCAGGCCCGGAGGGCCTCGGTCGGGGCGAGCCGAGCAGCCCGCATGGCCGGATACAGACCGGCGACGGCGCCGATCACGAGCGCCGCGGCGAACCCGCCGGCGGCGGCCGCGGTGGGCAACACGATCTCCCAGCCCTGGATGTTGGCGTAGATGGCGGTCACGGCGGCACCGATGGCGACGCCGGCGAGCCCGCCGAAGACCGACAGGACCAGCGACTCGGTGAGGAACTGGCGGCGGATGTGGGCCGGGGTGGCCCCGAGCGCCCGCCGCAACCCGATCTCGTTCCGACGCTCGATCACCGCGATCACCATGACGTTGGCGATGCCGATACCACCGACGAGAAGGGCGACGGCGCCGAGACCGAGAAACAGCGAGGTGAAGGCCGAATCCGCTGCCGCCTGCGCTTCCAGCACATCCGACGGCCGCGAAACCGACACTTCCTCGGGGCTCTCCGGGTCGACCGTGGACGGCAACACCGCACGGACGTCGTCGATCTGGTCGGGGTCCGTCCGGATGTAGATCGCCTCGGGATTGGCTTCGGCCTCGAGGATCTCGACCGCCGCGGTCTCGCCGATGATGACCGCACGATCGAGGTCGGCGGCCAACGGGAACGGGTCGAGGATCCCGATCACGGTGAACCACTCGTCACCGATCCAGACCTGGACGCCGTCGCCGGCCTCCTCGATTCCGAGGCGGTCGGCCGAGACCGATCCGAGGACGGCGTTCGGGTAATCACCGGTGGCCTCGTCCAACCACACACCATCGGCGACGGACCCGTTCAGGGTCTCGAGGAGGTCGCCGTCGGCGCCGACGACGCTCAAACCGCCCGTCTGACTCGGGTCCATGACGTCGTTGCGCAGCACGGAGTCGTCGACGGGGATGACCGCCGAGGCCTCCTCCACGGGAGCGATGCGAGCGGCGGCCTCGGCGGATCCCTCCGGCAGCGCTCCGTCGCCGGCGCCGAACCCCTCGCCCGGCGTCACGGTCAACAGGTTGGTGCCGAGGGCTTCGATCTCGGCGTTGAGGTCGGCGCGGCTCGACTCCGACAGCCCGAGCACGGCGACCATCGCCGCGATGCCGATGCTGATGCCCAGCGCCGACAGCGCAGCGCGGAGCTTTCGTGTCCGCAGGCCACTGCTGCCGACGGCGATGACGTCGGCAGCGCGGAGCTTCGACAGCTGCGCCGATGCTCCGGTGTCTTCGGTCCGTGGTCGGCGGAGCTTCACGAGACACCCCCAGCGGGTCCGGTGACGGTCGAATCCGACTCGATCAGGCCGTCGCGGAGCAGGACCTGTCTCGGCAGATCGCCCGCGAGCTCGCGATCGTGGGTGATCACCAGGATCGTGCTCCCACCGTCGTTCAGCTCCCGGAGGAGGTCGACGATGCTGTTGCTCGAGCGGGAGTCGAGGTTGCCGGTCGGTTCGTCGGCCAGGATGATCGCCGGCGAGTTCACGACGGCGCGGGCGATGGCGACCCGCTGGCGCTCACCGCCGGAGAGCTCGTTGGGGCTGTGGTGGAGGCGGTGCGACAGACCGACCCGGAACAGCGCCTCGGCGGCCATGACCAGTCGGTCCTCGGCGGCCACGCCGCTGTAGAGCAGCCCGGTGGCGACGTTGTCGAGGACCGTCATCCCCGGCAGCAGGAAGAACTGCTGGAAGACGAATCCGATCGCATGCGAGCGCACCCCGGAGAGGCGGCGCTCCGAAAGCGTCGAGGTCGCCTGGCCGGCGATCCGAACCTCCCCGCTGGTCGGCCGCTCCAGCGTGCCGATCACGTGCAGGAGGGTCGACTTGCCGGAGCCGGAGGGACCGACGATGGCGGTGAGTTCACCCTCGTCGATCCGGAGGCTGACCCCTCGGAGGGCTCGAACCGGCGGCGTGCCGGGATACTCCTTCTTGACGTCCGCCAGCTCGAGCGCCGGCCGTCGACCGGTGCCGTCAGCCTGAGCTTCGATCGGGGCGAGGACGGTCATGTCGGCACCACCACGCTCTGGCCCGGCGCGACCGCGCCGTTGGTGATCTCCACCATTCCGTCCTGGAACGACCCGAGCTCGACACCGACGAGCGTCGTGGTGGCACCGGCGTCGTCGGCGATCTCGACCGCGTAGCCGCCCTCGGCGAGGGCGACGAGGGATCGGACGGGCACGACGGTGGCGTCGTCGATCCGCTCATCGGTCACGCGTACCGTCACCGGTCCTTCGAGGAGGTCCTCGCCGTCGGCGAGCACGGTGAAGGTCACCTGGACGACCGGTTCGGTCTCCTGGCCCTGGGCGGTCGCGGCCGGGGTCGCCATCGATGCGACCTCCTCGACCGTGCCTGAGACGATGGTCTCGTCGGCGAGTTCGATCTCGACGTCCATCCCCGGGACGAAGTCGGCGGCCGTGTCTGCGTCGACGTCGACGGTCACCCGCTGGGCGGTCGCCTCCGCACTGAGCACGGGCCGCGCGGTCTCGAGCTCAGATCCGACGGACGTGTGGTGATACGAGACGGTCATCCCGATCAGGTCCGACGACGACGTCGGCGTGACGTCGATGCCGTCCAGCGAATAGAGAACGGTGGTCTCGGTGATCACGGTGCCGATCGGGGCGATCGCGTCGACCACGCCGGCGTCGGTGGTGAAGAGCGACTCGGAACTCGCGACAAGCGACAGCTCGGCCACCGAGGAACCCGCGCGGACCGAGGACCCCCTGGCGACCGTGCTGTCCACGGTCACGGGCCCGTCGACGAAGAGCACGGACCCGAGCGCCAACTCGCCCGTCTCCTCGATGTCGAAGCTGCTCTGCAGGAGCTCGACAGCCTCGGTCGTATAGGAGGTCCAGTCGCCGTCGACCGTGATCGTGAGCCCGGTGAAGAGGTCATAACCCAGGACGGTCAGGTTCTCCTCGACCTGGAGCACGTCGTTGCCGACGTCGGTGTTGGTGTCCATGTCCTGCCATGCGGGCAGGTCGCCGTACCAGAGGAAGATCGGCTCTCCGTCGACCTCTGCGATGACGTTTCCACGGTTGAGCGTCGTGCCCGCCGGAGCGACCCACGTCACGGTGCCGTCCGAGGGCGCCGCCGCCGAGATCGCGTCGCCGAAGCCGAGCGTGCCTCCGTACTCGGTCCAGCTGACCAGGTCCATCGTCGAGGCAGCCACGGTGGACAGCTCGACGAGCTCGGTCGCGGCGCCGTCGGCAGCGTCGTCGCCATCGGTCAGCGCCGGCACGATCAGGACGAGCCCGGCGCCGACCGCGGCACCGAGGAGCGCCACCGGCCATCGGCGGTGGCGACGGCCGGCGCGTAGGCTCTGAACCAGCTCTTCGACCTCGCGGCGCTCTCGGCCGTCGGAGGGTGGATCGACGCCGTCGAGGACGTCCGGGTCGGTGGTGAGGGTCATGACTCGGCTTTCTGCGTTGACTGGTTCGGTCAGGCGGCGCCCGGCTGGCCGAGGCCGGCGAGCAGGGGTTCACAGGTCTCGATGGCGGCTTCGACCGCCGGGTCGTCGGCATCGAGCCCCAGTACGGCCGCCAGCAGGTCGTTGCGGCTGCCGCTGAGCTCGAACCCGCCGTCCTCGCCGCCGCCGGCCGGTGGGCCGCCGGCGTCGGGGAACGTGAAGTCGCCCACGTCGAGTCCCTCGGAGCGGAGACACTCGGTGAAGTCGAGCATCACGTCCTCGACCTCGGTCTGGTCGATGCCTTGCCCGCCGCCGATGTTCAGCCCCTCGACCTCGAACTGGCACGCCTCGACCGCGCTGTCGAAGGTGTCGGTGCCGATCTCGATGCCGGAGCCGAAGAGGTCGAAGCTCACGTTCCCGTCGGCGTCGGTGGTCGGGTCGGTGAACTCGGCGACGCCGTTGTCGCGCACGCACTGCGAGAAGGCGAGCATCGCCTCCTCGTCGGTGCGTTCGGCGGGCGCCTCGTCCGCAGGGTCGTCGGTGACGGTCGTCGTCTCGTCCAGGGACGCGACGGCGGCGGTCGTGGTCTCGTCGTCGGACCCGCCGCACGCCACCGCGACCAGGCCGACCGCCAGCAACAGGGCTGCACGGCGGAGGTGGGATCCGCGGTCGTGGGTCGACCTGGACGCGGGGTGGGGGCGAATCTGCATGCGGGGCCTTTCCGTCTCTCGAACGGTCTGGATCGTGGGAGACCCGCGTGAGACGACCCTGAGATGCACCTGAAGGGTTGGTGAGAACCTCCGCGAGACGACGTCAGCCGTCGGGCTCGGCCGGAGCGAGCGAGAAACCGACGACCGTGCCACCACCGGCGGCTTCGTCGATCCAGACGCGCCCGCCGTGCGCCTCGGCCACCTGCTTCACGATGGCCAGCCCGATCCCGCTGCCGTTGACCGTCTGGGCCTCCGGGGCTCGGTAGAACCGGTCGAAGGCCCGATCTCGGGCGTCCTGGCTCATCCCCGACCCGTGATCCCGGACCTCGATGGACGTACCGGCATGGCGCACCTCGATCGGCTGATCCGCCGGGCTGTACTTGTGCGCGTTGTCGACGAGGTTCGACAGGGCGCGACGCACCTGCCCCGGCCTCGCCTGGATCGCGCCGTCCTCGGCGATCACGGCGATGGTTCTGCCCGTCGTCAATCGAGCCCGCGCCGCGATCTCGTGAACGAGATCGCCCAGGGCCAGGGGCTGCGCCGCCTCGTCGACCGCGCCGTTGCTCGCGAGGTCGACGAGTTCGGCGACCAACGCGGTGAGCACCTCCAGCTCGGCGGCGGCGCCGGTCACGATCGACTGGCGTCGGCCGTCGGGAAGGTCCGGCTCGGCTTCGAGGAAGTCGATCTTCATCCGAAGACTCGTCAGCGGTGTTCGGAGCTCGTGCGAAGCGTCGGCGACCAGCCGGTCCTGTTGTTCGCGACTCACCCGGAGGGCATCGACGAGGTCGTTGAAAGCCATCGCCATCCGCCCGACCTCGTCGCGGCGGTCGGTCTCGATGTGGGCGGGCAGCGCCCGTTCGTGCACCAGGCGATCCGCGGCCTCGGTGACGTCCACGATCGGGCGGGTGAGCCGCCGTGCGGTGATCAGTGCCATGGACCCCGCAACGGCCACCCCGACGATGCCGACGATCGTCAGCGCGCGTCGCAGGTCGTCCAGACCGTCCTCCCACGACTCCACCGTCGTCGCGAGCTGCACGACCGACGTCTCGTCGACGGGCCGCGTGAGCACCCGGAAGGGCCGACCGTCGATGTCGACGGTGCGGAACCGATCGCCCTCGTCGAGGGCCTCCGCTGTGACCGCGTTGTCGATGGGGATGACGGCCGACTGGAACACCACGGTGCCCTCGTCGGTCACGATCTGCAGGCGGGTCGCGGCTTCGCTCAACGGCGAGCCGGCCAACTCCCGAGGTGGCGGCGTCACGACGCCCGTCTGGAGGATCCCCGCCGCGATCCGGCCGGCAAAGCCGTCCGCCTGGGTTCGCAGCGACGCGTCGACCGATCCTTCCAGGCTCGATCGCGCCAGGACCGCGCTGAGCACCGCCGAGGTGATCACCACAGCCACCACGACGCTGCCAAGGACCAGCGCGAGTCGACGGCCGAGGGTCATCGGTGCGCGCTCATGGGATGCGAGCGACGTAGCCCACGCCGCGGATCGTGTGGATCAGCCGATCCCCGCCTGCCCGCTCGGTCTTCTTGCGCAGCGCCGAGACGAAGACCTCCAGGGAGTTGGATCCGAGGTCGTCGTCATAGCCCCAGACCCGCTCCTGGATCACGTCTCGCGTCAGGACGGTCCCGACGTTGGCGACCAGCAGCTCGAGCAGGTCGAACTCGATCTTGGTGAGCTCGATCGGCTCGCCAACGCGTGTGACGGTCCGCGCTGCGGGATCGAGGACGAGATCGCCGACCTCGAGGAGCGCCGCCGGCGGCACCGCGTTGCGACCGGCCCTGCGGAGCATGGAACGGACCCGGGCGAGGAGCTCGTCGAGGGCGAAGGGCTTGGGGAGGTAGTCGTCGGCTCCCGCGTCGAGCCCGTGCACGCGGTCCGCCACCTCGTGTCGGGCCGTCAGCATCAGCACCGGCGTGTCGATGCCGCGCTTGCGGAGCAGCCGACACGTCTCGATGCCATCGATCCCGGGGAGGTTGATGTCGAGGATGACGAGGTCGGGAGTCTCGGACTCGGCCAACAGCAGCCCGTCCTCGCCCGTCGTCGCCTGCACGACGTCGTGCTCTCGATATTCGAGGACCATCGCCAAGGACTCGCGGACGCCCTGGTCGTCCTCGACCACGAGGACGAGCGGTCGATCCCGATCGGTCGGGGCTGCCATGGGACGAGTGTGCCAGTCGCGTTCGAGCAGGGGATCGTTCTTACGGTTTCTTCAGCAGAAGCTCAGACGACGCGAACGTGGGATCGGTGTCCTCGGAGCATGGACACGTTTCTCAGCACCATCCGGTCTCGCCGCGGCGTCGTGGTGGTCGGACTCCTCGGCCTCCTCGCCCTCGTCGCCACCGCCTGTGGAGGCGAGGACGAGGCTGCCGCGAGCAGCAACGACGGCGGCATCGCCACCCTGGCCGAACCCGCCGACGACGTCGGCTCCGACGAGGCCCCTGTCGACGCCGAGCTCGCGGCCGACGAGGCCGCGCTCGAGTTCAGCCAGTGCATGCGCGACCAGGGCCTCGACTTCCCCGACATCGGCGTCGACGCAGAAGGCAATCCGGATCTGCGCTCGTCGTTCGTCGACTCGGGAATCACGCCGGGCTCAGAGGAGTTCCGCACCGGACTCGAAGCATGCGGGTCGATCCTGCAGACTGCCGGTTTCGGCGGAGGCCGGGGCAATGCGGCCGACGACCCCGCCGTGCAGGACGGCCTCGTCGAGTACTCGCAGTGCCTACGCGACGAGGGTCTTGCCGT
This sequence comes from Actinomycetota bacterium, assembly GCA_039029775.1. GTDB lineage: Bacteria > Actinomycetota > Acidimicrobiia > Acidimicrobiales > UBA8592 > JBCCFK01. Next base: position 16,362 of record JBCCFK010000005.1, read on the forward strand.
CGGTGACATCCAGCTGGGTGGCCAGGGCCAGGGCGGCGACGGCCAGCGTCAGGGCCAGGGCGGCGGTGTCGACCGCGGAGGACGCATCGCCGCGTTCCTCGGCATCGACCCCGACGATCCCGAGGTCGCCGCGGCGCTCGAGACCTGCGGGCCCATCCTCGACCGGCTGTTCACCCAGGTGGCCGGAGGCGCCGGGGGCTGACGGGACTCGGGACGTTGGCCCCTGGCCGCGACTCCCCCGGCGCCCGACGATGGATCCGATCGTGGATCTCGGGAGGTTCGATGGACGTGGTCAGGTGGTTCGACGAGACATCGATGGACGATGTCGCCGTCGTCGGCGGGAAGAACGCATCGCTCGGCGAGATGTACCGCCGACTCGCCGATCGAGGCATCAGGGTCCCGAACGGGTTCGCGACGACCGCGTCGGCCTTCCGGGACTTTCTCCGGGCACGCGGGCTCACGAACCTCGCATCCGAGACCCTGGCGGGGTGGGACGGCGTCGACGTGGACGACCTCGCCGAACGAGCGCGTCGAATCCGCACCGCGATCGCGTCCGCACCGCTGACCGACGAGCTGACCGAAGCGCTCGTCGATGCCTACCGGAAGCTGAGCGTCGACGCAGGCGCACCAGCCGTCGACGTCGCCGTTCGCTCGAGCGCAACGGCCGAGGACCTTCCCGAGGCGTCGTTCGCAGGTCAACAGGAGACCTACCTGATGGTCCACGGCATCGGCGACGTCTGCGCCGCCGTTCGGAAGTGCTTCGCCAGCCTCTACACGGCGCGGGCGATCAGCTACCGCCGTGACATGGGCATCGACGAGTCCGATGTGGCGCTCTGTGTCGGGGTGCAACGGATGGTCCGGTCCGATCTGGCTTCGAGCGGCGTCATGTTCACCCTCGACACCGAGTCGGGGTTGCGGGACGTGGTGTATGTGACCTCCACGTGGGGCCTCGGCGAGACGATCGTGCAGGGACGCGTCATCCCCGACGGCTTCCACGTCCACAAGAGCCGGCTCCGCGACGGGTTCCGTCCGCTGATCGGTCGCACCCTCGGCCCGAAGGAGATCCGCATGGGCTACGACGAGACGACCCACCGTCTCGTCAACGAGCCCACGGCGCCGGATGATCGCCGGCGGTTCTCCGTCAGCGACGACGAGGTCCTCCAGCTCGCCGAGTGGGGCCTCGTCATCGAAGACCACTACTCGGAGGCACGAGGCACCGACACGCCGATGGACATCGAGTGGGCCAAGGACGGCATCACCGGTGAGCTCTTCATCGTCCAGGCGCGCCCGGAGACCGTCCACAGTCGCCGCGCACCGGACTCGATCTCGGCGGTCCACCGGCTCGAGACGACCTCGGAACTGCTCGCGAGCGGCCTGGCTGTGGGCGACCGGGTTGCAGCCGGCACCGTCCGTCGCGTCGCCGACCCACGGGACATGGGCCGGGTCCGGGCCGGAGACGTGATCGTCACCGACGTCACCGACCCGGACTGGGAGCCCGTACTGAAGACGGCGGCGGCGATCGTGACCGAGCGGGGTGGGCGCACCTCCCACGCCGCGATCGTCGCCCGCGAGCTGGGCATCCCCGCAGTGGTGGGTACCGGACCGATCGAGCCCGAACGACTCGCCGACGGCACCCCGGTGACGGTGAGCTGCGCTGAGGGCGACGAGGGGCACGTCTGGTCGGGCACCCTGCCGTTCACGGTCGAACTGATCGACGCGGCGCAGCTGCCGGCAACCCGAACCGACATCATGCTGAATCTCGGCGACCCGTCTGCGGCGTTCTCGCGGGCGCAGCTCCCGTCGGCCGGTGTCGGCCTCGTGCGGATGGAGTTCGTCTTCGCCGGCCACGTCGGTGTCCACCCCCTGGCGTTGACCCGCATCGACACCCTGGATCCGGCCGTTCGGCACGAGGTCGAGGAGCGCATCGGCGAGGCCGACCCCGAGGAGTTCTTCGTCGACCGGCTCGCGCAGGGGGTCGGCCAGATCGCCGCGGCGTTCTGGCCCCGCCCGGTCATCGTGCGCTTCAGCGACTTCAAGACCAACGAGTACGCCAACCTGTTGGGTGGCACCGACTTCGAGCCGATCGAACCGAACCCGATGATCGGTTGGCGAGGCGCGAGCCGCTACCACCATCCCGACTTCCGTGACGGCTTCGACCTGGAGGTGGCCGCCATGAAGCGAGTGCGGGAGGAGCTCGGCTTCACCAACGTCAAGCTCATGGTCCCGTTCTGTCGCACACCCGACGAAGGGCGCAGGGTCCTCGAGGTGCTGGCAGACGGCGGCCTGGTTCGCGGTGAGCACGAGCTCGAGGTGTACGTGATGGTCGAGGTCCCGGCGAACGTCCTCCGAGCAGACGAGTTCGCCGAGCTCTTCGACGGGTTCTCCATCGGCTCCAACGACCTCACCCAGCTCACCCTCGGGGTCGATCGAGACTCCGACACCGTTGCCGACCTGTTCGACGAGCGAGACCCGGCGGTCGAGCGGGCGTGCTCGATGGCGATCGACGCGGCGAAAGCGGCCGGGATCAGGGTGGGCATCTGCGGCCAGGCGCCATCGGACCATCCCGACTTCGCGGCGTTCCTGGTCGGGCAGGGCATCGACTCGATCTCGGTCACACCGGATGCGCTCGCCCGCACGATGGACGTGGTCGCGGACGCAGAAGCGGCCGGAGCCTGACGCCTCTACGATCCGGCCAGCTCGAACCCCACCGGGTTCGTCGGACCAGCCAGGAGCAGCCGCCATGTCAGCGCCCATCACCCTCATCGTCGAGTCGGCCGTCGCAGAGGGGAAGCTGAACGAGCTGCGATCCCTGACCGCCGAGGTGGCGGCGCACTGCGCCGAAACCGAGGACGGGTTGCTGACCTACGACTGGTTCATCAGCGACGACAGCACCCGGATCCGGGTCTTCGAGCAGTACGCGGACTCCGATGCCATCCGGTTCCACGCGGGAAACTACGCGACGTTCCTTCCTGCGCTCGCAGAGTGTCGGACCGTCGAGCGCATGACGATCCTCGGCGAGCCCGACGACGAACTCCGCCAGATGCTCGAGGCGCGGGGCGCCGGGATCTTCGGGCCCTTCGCCTCGCTCCCGCGCTGAACCCCCGGCTTCGGACCGAGGGGTTTCGTGCCACGATGACGCTGATCCACCCCCACGAGCAGCCATGAGTTCCGACGACGACAAGCGCAGCTACCACCAGGAACGCGGTGCGGCCCCGCCACCGCCGTCCGGATGTCCGGTGCACGAGACCTGGAGCCCGCTCAACGACGACTACCTCGCGGAGCCCTACGCGATCGCCAACGCCCTCCGCGACGAGCACGGGATCTTCTACGCCGAGTCTCTCGGGTACCTCGTCGTCACCGAGATGGCCGAGATCGAACGCATCTTCACCGACCACGAGACGTTCGCGTCGGTGAACGTGCAGGACCCCGTCTTCCCGCTCGCCCCCGAGGCGCAGGCGGTCCTGGGGGCCGACGACTTCGATCCGGTCGCGGTGATGTCGAACCGGCCCGAGCCCGACCACGGCCGGATCCGCGTCTACACCCGTGCCGGGTTCTCGAACAAGCGGATCAAGACCCTCGAGCCCTACATCCGTCGCCGGAGCCACGAGCTGATCGACGCGATGCTCGACGCCGGACCTCCTGCCGAGTTCGTCGATGCGTTCGCCTTCCCGTTGCCCGGTGAGACCGTGTTCAGGTTCATCGGGTTCCCCGAGAGCGACGACGAGATGCTCAAGCACTGGTGCGGAGACCGCAAAGCCTTCTCGTGGGGCAAGCCGACCCCGACCGAGCAGGCCGAGATCGCGGAGCAGATGCTTGCGTACTGGCGGTACTGCCGCGACTTCACGGCATCCAAGCGCGACGACCGCGGCGACGACTTCGCGTCCGAACTGATCGACGCCCACGAGGCCAACCCCGGCGACATGACCTATCGCGAGGTCGAGTCGGTGGTCTACGGCCTGTCGTTCGCCGGACACGAGGCCGTGACCGCATTGATCTGCAACACCCTGCAGTGTCTCCTGCCCCGCCGGGAGGTCTGGGCCGAGATCTGCGCCGATCCCGGGTTGATCGCGAACGCCGTCGAGGAGGTGCTCCGGTACAACTCCAGCCAGATCTCGTGGCGCCGCGTGACGACGACGGACACCACCGTCGGCCCCTACGACGTCCCGGCCGGGACCTCGATCTTCATGAACTTCGCGTCGGCCAACCGCCAGGGTGAGATCTGGGACGACCCGAACACCTTCGACATCCACCGGCAGAACGCCAACCGGCACATCTCGTTCGGCAAGGGAGTCCACTACTGCCTCGGCGCCCGGTTCGCGAAGGTCGAGACCCAGCTGGTCATCGAGGCACTCGCGGAGCGGGTCCCGAGCCTGCGGCTGGTCGACGACCAGCGCTTCGACTACTTCCCGAACATCACGTTCCGGGGGCCGACCGAGCTCCACGTCACCTGGGACTGACCTCGGTACGGAACCGACGCGGACACACCACCGCGTCTCCTATCGTCGGCGACCATGCCTCATCGCTTCGGTGTCTTCCTGGCCCCACACCACCTGCCGGGGGAGAGCCCCACGCTCCAACTCCAACGCGACCTCGACATGGTCGAGCAGCTGGACCGGCTGGGCTACGACGAGTTCTGGTGCGGCGAACACCACTCGACGGGCTGGGAGACGATCGCCTCGCCCGAGATGTTCCTCGCGGCTGCGGCCGTGCGGACGCACCGCATCAAGCTCGGCACCGGCGTCGTGTCGATCCCCTACCACCACCCCTTCCACGTGGCCCAACGGATCGTCCAGCTCGACCACCTCAGCTTCGGTCGAGCCATCCTCGGCACCGGGCCCGGCGCTCTTCCGTCCGACGCCCACACCCTCGGGATCGACCCGATGGTGTTGCGCGACCGTCAGGACGAGGCGATCCCGGTCATCAAGCGGCTCCTCGCCGGCGAGGAGCGCTTCAGCTACGAGAGCGACTGGTTCTCGATGTACGACGCGGCCCTGCAGATCCTGCCGTTCCAGCAGGAGATCCCGATGGCGACCGCCTCGATGGTGAGCCCGTCGGGCATGACGCTGGCCGGGAAGTACGGCATGGGGGTCCTGTCGATCGGATCGATGTCGACCGAGGGACTCTCTTCGCTGCCGCTGCAGTGGAGCTTCGCCGAGGAGTCGGCCGCGGCGCACGGCCAATCGGTAGATCGGGCGAACTGGCGGATCCTGTTCAACTTCCACCTGGCCGAGACCCGTGAGCAGGCCCGAGCCGAGGTCGAGCACGGCCTGCTGCGCTGGCACAACGACTACAACGTCGGCACGCTCCAGCGGCCGGGCCTCGAGCGGTTCCAGTCGACCGCCGAGGCGATCGACTTCTACGCCCACCCGGAGACGTCAGCCGGCGCCATCGGGACCCCCGACGACCAGGTGGCCAACATCCACCGGATGCAGGAGGTCAGCGGCGGCTTCGGCGTCGTGATGTGCTTCGCCAACGACTGGGCTTCGCCCGAGGCACGGGCTCGCAACTGGGACCTCCTCGCTCGCCACGTCATGCCGGAAGTCAACGGCGCGCTGGCGCCGATGCGGGCGTCCAACGAGTTCGTGGTGGAGAACCGGCAGTACTTCGAGCGAGCCGGCGAGGCGATCCTGTCGAAGATCATGGACAACGAACGCGCCGCGGCCGCGCTCTCCGGTCAAGGGGTCGGCCGGACGCCGATCGCTCCCCATGTGGCGGTCGATGCCGATGACTGACCCGACGCCGGAGGATCCGGACAGCGTCAGGAACGTCCTGTTCATCATGTGCGACCAGCTGCGGCTGGACGCGCTGTCCTGCTACGGCGGGATCATCGAAACGCCCAACATCGACCGGCTCGCATCGCGAGGCGTCAAGTTCGAGCGGGCATACGTGCAGGGGGCGATCTGCGGTTCGTCGCGGATGAGCTACTACACCGGCCGCTACGTGCAATCGCACGGAGCGCGGTCGAACCAGATCCCGCTCGCGCTCGGCCAGCGCACGCTGGGAGATCACGTTCGACCGCTCGGCGTCCGCCCGGTCCTGATCGGCAAGACGCACATGGCGGCCGACCGGAAGTCGCTCGAGTGGCTCGGGCTCGACCCCGAGCGGCCCGAGACGATCTACCTCGCCGAGTGCGGCTTCGAGCCCGAGGAGCGCGACGACGGTCTGCACCCCGAGACCAGTCCGCTGCGCGCCGAGCTCCCGTACAACCGATTCCTCAGGAGCCACGGCTACGAGGGCGAGAACCCGTGGCATCACGCGGCGAACTCGGTCCTGGACGACGAGGGCCGCCGGGTCTCGGGATGGCTGCTGCGAGCGTCACCGCACCCGGCCATCGTGCCGGACGAGCTTTCCGAGACCGCGTACATGACCGATCGGGCCATCGAGTACATCCGCAACGCGGGCGACGAGCGCTGGTGCATCCACCTGTCGTTCATCAAGCCCCACTGGCCCTACGTCGTGTCGGAGCCCTATCACCGCCTGGTCGACCCCAAGGACCTGCCGGCGCCGCACCGCCACGACGACGAGCGTGACACGGACCACCCCGTCGTGCGCGCCTTCCACCGGAGCCGGATCTGCGCCACCTTCTCCCAGGACGACGTCCGCTCCGCCGTCTACCCGGCCTACCTGGGCCTGGTGAAGCAGATCGACGATCACCTCGGCCGGCTGTTCGCCGAGATGGAGCGACTGGGACGGATGGAGGACACGATGATCGTCTTCACCTCCGACCACGGTGACTACCTCGGCGACCACTGGATGGGCGAGAAGGACTGGTTCCACGAGGAGATCGTCAACGTCCCCATGATCGTGGTGGACCCCCGAGCCCGTGCCGACGTCACCAGGGGGACGTCATCGGGCCGGCTCATCGAGGCGATCGACCTCGTTCCGACGTTCCTCGACGCGCTCGGCGGGGACGTCGACCGCGCCGTACCGTGGCTCGAGGGCAGCTCCCTGTGCCCCCAGCTCGCCGGTCGGCCTCCGGCCGACGGCCAGGTCGCGGTGTGTGAGAGCGACTACGGCTACCTCGAGATGTCCAACGATCTCCCACCCGGGATGCTGCGCGAGCGTCGCGCCACCATGCTGCGAACCGACCGCCACAAGTACATCCTCAGCGAGACCGGGCCCAACCTCCTGTACGACCTGCAGGAGGACCCCGACGAGTTCGTCGACCGCATCGACGACCCCGCGCTGGCCGATGTCCGCAGCGAGCTCCACGAGCGGTTGTTCGAGTGGTACCGGGCCCGGTCGAACGAGACCACGGTGCCTGCCCGCCGGCGGGCGTGGACACCCGAGGAGGGCCATGTCGCCCGGGTCGGGATCTTCATCGGCTACTGGGACGAGGCCGTGGCCGAGGCTGCCGGGGCAGGTCACCTCCTGTAGTCCGCAGAGCCCGAACCCTGGCCAGCGCCGCCGATCGCGGGCAAGCTGGTGCCAGACCGACTGGCCATTTCCGCGGAGTAACCCCCCATGACCGACACCGACACCCGAGACGACGTCTGGCCCCCCGGCGAGGTCCGCAGCCCCGAGGAAGAGCAGCAGAAGGCCGGTGTCGACGTGCCCGACGCCGACCAGCTCCAGCTCCACGAGATCAACCCGCTCAACGCGAACCTCTTCGCCGAGAACCGGTGGCAGTCGCACTTCAAGCGCCTGCGCGAGGAGGACCCCGTCCACTTCAACGAGATCCCGTCCGCCGGTCGGTACTGGTCGGTCACCAAGTACGACGACATCCGCGCCGTCGACGGCGACTGGAAGACGTACTCGTCGGCCAGCGGCATCACGCTCGGCCCGCCGGTGGCGTTGCGCGAAGAGGGCAACTTCATGTCCTTCATCGCCATGGACCCGCCCGAGCACGGCGAACAGCGCGGCACGGTCCGGTCCGTCTCGGCGCCGAAGAACCTCCGCAACCTCGAGCCCACCATCCGCGAGCGCACGATCACCATCCTCGACTCGCTGCCCGAAGGCGAGACCTTCGACTGGGTCGACACGGTCTCGATCGAGCTGACCACGATGCTGCTGGCGACGCTCTTCGACTTCCCCTGGGAGGATCGCCGCAAGCTCACCCGGTGGTCCGACATCGTCTTCGCCATCCCCAAGCCCGGCGGCCTCGTCGAGAGCTGGGAGCAGAAGCGCGACGAGTTCATGGAGTGCGTCGAGTACTTCGACCGGCTGTGGGAAGAGCGTCGCGGCAAGGACTCCTTCGACCTGGTGACGATGCTCGCGAACGGTGAGGCCACCAAGGACATCCCGACGGCCCGGCACCTGGGCAACCTGCTGCTGCTGATCGTCGGCGGCAACGACACCACCCGCAACACGATGTCGGGCAGCGTCTACGGCCTCAACGCGTTCCCCGAGCAGTACGACAAGCTGATCGCCAACCCGGACCTCGTCCCCAACGCCGTCTCGGAGATCATCCGGTGGCAGACCCCGTTGTCGTACATGCGCCGGACCGCCAACCACGACACCGAGTTGGGCGGGAAGCAGATCAAGAAGGACGACCAGGTCCTCATGTGGTACGTCTCGGGCAACCGCGACGAGGACATGTTCGGCGAGGACGCCGACGTCATCGACATCGAGCGCCACAACGCCGACCGCCACGTGGCCTTCGGCTACGGCATCCACTTCTGCATGGGCAGCCGCCTGGCCGAGCTCCAGCTGCGGGTCCTGTGGGAGGAGATCCTCAACCGCTTCGACCGCGTCGAGACCATGGCCGAGCCGGAGCGCACCCTGTCGTCCTTCGTGAAGGGCTACACCCACCTCCCGGTGCAGATCACCAGGAAGTGACATGAGTAGTCGCACCGTCCCCGATCGTTGAGAGGGGTGATGGTGCGACAGGATCCGGCGACGACGTCGACGAGCGGGCTCGACCCGACACCAGGCCTGTGGGGCCTGTTCGACGCACACGGCCGCGACGTCTATCGCTTCGTTCATCGCCGCTGTGGCGACGCATCCATGGCGGAGGAGGTCACCCAGGACGTGTTCCTCGCGGCCATCGACGCCAGCCCCGACGAGGTCGAGGTGGGATGGCTCTACCGCGTGGCCCGCAATCGGATGATCGACCTCCTGCGCCGGCAGGACACACTCCGGACCAAGCTGCATCTGGTGGGTGCGGCGACGGAGGTCGACGACCATGCGATCGCGGTGGCGGACCGGGTACGGCTCGAACGGGCGCTGGCGCGTCTGTCGACGATGCATCGCTCGGTGCTGATGCTGTTTCACGTCGACGGAATGTCGGTCCGCGATCTCGCCGGCCAGTTGGAGCGAAGCGAACGTGGCGTCGAGGCGTTGCTGATGCGGGCACGAACGGCACTGCGCGACGAGCTGGAGGCCACCGATGAGTGATCCAACCCCTCTGGACCTGCTCTCGGCGATCGATGGCGACGACCCGTCGCCCGAGACCATGGGCCGCATCCGAGCACGGCTCGAGCGCGCGCTCGACGACGACGCCGATCCTGTCGCACCACGAGACATCGACCGAAGGGAAGTGATCGTGGTGGAACGAACAATGGAGGAGTCGTCGACCGAGGTGCTGGGAGGTGTTCGGCGGCAGTGGCCCATCGTGGCCGCCGCGGCGATTGCCATCGTGGTGGGCATCGTCATCGGCGTGTTGGCGACGGGCGATGACGGCGCCACCACAACGGCGAGCGGCGACGGCGACCCCGCGTCGGTGCTGCGCGCCTACGAGGAGGCGTCCAACACGCGCGACATCGACGCCATCATGGCCTTCTACGACGACGATGCCGTCGTCCTCGACGGACCGTTCGATGCCCTCGCCAGGGGACACGACGAGATCCGCGAAGGCGAGCGGTTCAGCGTGGGTCTCTACGACGCGGACCGCGGTATCGAGTTCCGGAATCTGGTTGTCGACGGGAACACCGTGACCTTCGACCACGTGTTCAGGAACTTCGAGGGCGTCTGCTACTCGGGCGAGGGACACGAGGTGACCGTCATCGGGGACAAGATCGTCCTCTATGACTGGGGCGACCGCGTCGTGAACGGATCGCTCTGCCCGCAGGAGTGACCTGACGCCCTGGTGCCATGGCGTCGTCGACGCATGCGACAATCGCCGCATGTCGAAGACGCCCTGGTTCCCGGTGCTCGCCCTGCTCGTACTCGTCGCCGCCTGCGGCGGGGACGACGACGGCGACGACACGGCGACGGCCACCGTGGAGCCGACAGCGACCACTGCGCCGGAGCCGGAGCCCGAACCGGAGCCGGAACCCACGGCGACGCCGGAACCGGTGGTCGACGAGACCTCGATCCAGGAGGCGCTCCTGGACGCCCAGCCCGGTGACGTGATCGAGATCCCCGCCGGGACATATTCGTTCGACCGCGGTCTGTCGCTGACCGTGGACGGCGTGACCATCCGGGGCGCGGGGATCGACGACACCATCCTCTCCTTCGCCGACCAGGTCGCCGGCGCCGAAGGCCTGCTGGTGTCAGCGTCGGACTTCACCATCGAGGACCTGGCCATCGTCGACACCGTCGGCGACGCCCTCAAGGTCAACGAGGGCGAGAACGTCGTCATCCGCCGGGTCCGCACCGAGTGGACCGGGGGCTACTCCACCGACAACGGCGCCTACGGCATCTACCCGGTCCAGGTCACCAACGTCCTCATCGAGGACTCCGTCGCCATCGGCGCCTCCGACGCCGGCATCTACGTCGGCCAGTCCAACAACATCATCGTCCGCAACAACCTCGCCGAGTTCAACGTGGCCGGCATCGAGATCGAGAACTCCTTCGACGCCGACGTGTACGGGAACCTGGTGACCAACAACACCGGGGGCGTCCTCGTGTTCAACCTGCCGGGGCTCAGCCAGCAGGGGTCCACGACCCGCGTCTTCGACAACGACGTGGTCGCCAACAACACCGAGAACTTCGCCGCCGAGGGCACCGCGGTCTCCGCGGTACCGGCCGGCTCGGGCGTCCTCGTGATGGCCAATGACAACGTCGAGATCTTCGACAACCGCATCAGCGACAACCGCTCCGCCAACATCATCGTGACCAGCAGCTTCACCATCGGACTGGGCGGCGAGGACGATCCCGCATTCGACGGATTCCCCGAGACCGTCTACATCCACGACAATGAACTCTCCGGCGGTGTCGACCAGCCCGACGGACTGCTGGCCGCACTGCTCGCGATCCTGGCGCCTGAGGACGGGGTGATGCCCCACGTCGTCTGGGACGGGTCGACCGACATCGAGAAGGTCCTGGCCGACGGCAACCTGCCCGACGAGCTGCGGATCTGTGTGCGTCAGCCGGGCTCGGAGGTCGTCAACGCGGACGCGGCCAACAACTTCGCGTCGCCCGCGATCGACACCGAGGCCTTCGCGTGCGCCCACGAACCCCTGCCGGAAGTGGAGCTGGCGATCGGGTGACGGGGAGCTCGGCTGAGTTCCGGCGCTCGCTGCGGTCCTGGGGCTCGCTGGTCGCGCTCGCCGCGGCGATCTGGCTGATCGCCAACGCATGCGGGAGCGACGACGCACCCGAACCCGAGGCGTCGACGCCGGTCGCCACCCAGACCGCATCGGTCGCCCCGCCACCAGACGACAACCCCGACCTCCTGAGCGACTGGGGCCAGCTCAGCGCGCGCGACGGGAGGCTCGTCCTGAATGACGGCGTGGTCCCGTACAGCCTCAACTCGGCACTCTTCTCCGACCACGCCCACAAGCTGAGGACCGTGCAGTTGCCCGCCGGTGCGTCGCCGGCCACCTACGACCCGGCCGACGTGTTCTCGTTTCCCGTGGGAACGGTCATCACCAAGACCTTCTACTACCCCGTCGCCGAGGGCAGCGCTCCCGACGGGATGCGCGTCCTCCGCGCCGACCCCACCCCGGCCGACCTGGCCGACCCGCTCGACCTGTCCTCGGTCCGACTGATCGAGACCCGCGTGCTGGTGCACCGGGCCGACGGCTGGCATGCACTCCCCTACGTCTGGGACGACACCCAGACCGAGGCCACCCTGCAGCGGATCGGCGACCTCGTCCCACTCACGCTGGTCGACGACGACGCCGACACCTCCTTCACCTACGTCGTTCCCGACGCCAACCAGTGCGCCAACTGCCACGCCACCAACCACACGACCGGCGAGATCCTGCCGATCGGCCCTGCCGCCCGACATTTGAATCGCGACGTCGACCTGGGCGACGGCCCGACCCCACAACTCGTCGCCTGGCAGGACTTGGGACTCCTCGGCGACCTCCCGCCGGCGGCCGACATCCCACGCGCCGCCATGTGGGACGACGACGCCGCAACGATCGAGGATCGAGCCCGCGCGTACCTCGACATCAACTGCGCTCACTGTCACAACCGCCAGGGCCCCGCGGACACGTCCGGCCTGTTCCTCGAAGCGACCACCGCGATCGGCACTGAGGTCGGGGTCTGCAAGGCACCGATCGCCGCAGGGTCGGGGACCGGCGGGCGCCTCGTCGGGATCGCGCCGGGCGAGCCGGACGAGTCGATCTTCATCTACCGCATGGGCAGCATCGACCCGGCGGAGATGATGCCCGAGCTCGGCCGCTCGCTGGTCCACGACGACGGCGTGGCCCTGATCTCGGGCTGGATCGAGGGTCTGGTGGGCGACTGCGGCTGATCAACCGTCGGCGACGGGGGCCCGATCGGTCAGCTCTCCCGCGATGGCCTCGACCAGGACCGCGGTGGCATCGGCCTGATCGCCCGGCACCGACCGGATGATGTGGTGCGCGACCGGGAGCGGGCCGAGCGCGGCGCCGCGGGACCACTCGACCACGTCGTCGGTGAGCAGCCGCTCGGCCAGGACCGCCACCCCGAGCCCGGCGGCGACCGCCCCACGCACACCGGCGGAGGTGGGCGAGGTCACGGCGTAGCGGTACGGGATCCTGTGGCGCTCGAGCACCGGCTCCAGCACCGGGCGATAGAACCCGTTCTCTCCGTAGGTGATCAGCGGCACGACGTCGTCGTCGAAGGGCAGGTCGCGGTGGGTGGCCCACACCAGCTGGTCGTCCCACAGGACACGATCGTCGGGCCGGAGTTCGTCTTCGCCCACCTGGAGCACCGCCACGTCGATGCGGCCGCGCTCGATGAGTGGTCGCAGCAAGCGACTCTGGTTGACCTCGAACTGCACCTTCGAGCCGGGAAACGTCTGCTGGAACCGGCCGAGGATCGCGGCGATGCGGTCCGCACCGACCTCTTCGTTGGACCCGACCTTGATCAGGCCGGTGAACTCGGGGTAGGCGAGGCGGGACACCATCCTGTCGTGGGCCTGGATCGCCTCGGGAGCGTCCTCGAGAACGATCCGACCCTCATGGGTGGGCCGGAGGTCATGGCCGTCGCGGATCAGCAGCGGCTTGCCGACGCGCTCCTCGAGTCGCTTGATCTTCCAGCTGACCGCTGATGGGGTCAGGTCCAGCTGCTCCGCGGCCCTGCTGATCCCCCCCAGTTCGGTGACCGCGACGAAGGTGCGCATGGACTCGATGTCGATCTTCAGCATGCTGACAGTCTGTCACGAAAACACTTTGATTCTGGAGCTTGTGTCACGGCATCGGAGTCCCGACAATGAGTACATGACCACGATCACCGCACCACTCCGCCGCACCCCCCACGCCATGCGGACCCCGTCTGCATCGGCTTCGGCTCGGGCGCGTCGTGCCATCACCCGATTCCGCCGCATCACCGAGGGCATGAACAGCGACGACCGCGCTCGCCTCTGTGACATCACCCTTCAGGGCTACAGCGAGGCTCGCACCATCCGCTGACCCGAACGGTCAGTCGGTCACCTGGGCTCGGTTCGGCCCGCGCAGAATACGCCGCCGGATCGCGCCCGAGACGATGTCGACGATGATCGTGGCCACCACCACGATGATCAGGCCCAGACCGGCGACCTCGAACTGCTTGAACTGCAGCGTCTGAGCGATCGTCCCACCGATGCCGCCGGCACCGATGACGCCGAGGACGGCCGACGCGCGGACGTTGATCTCGAATCGATACAGGATGAACGACGCGATCTCGGGCAACACCTGAGGGAGCACACCCCAGCGGAACCGCTGGATCCTCGACCCGCCGACGGCATCGACCGCCTCGATCGGGTTCGCGCTGATCGATTCGGTCACCTCGGCGAACAGCTTGCCCAGCGTCCCGATCGAGCCGATCGTGATCGCCATCACGCCCGCCATCGGCGTCAAGCCGAGGAGCGGGATGAACGCGATCGCCAGGATGACCTCGGGGACGGCGCGGAGGATGTTGAGGATCTGCCGGACGAACAGCGTCGTCGCCCTGCTCGCGAGGTTCTCGGCGGCCAGGAACGACAACGGCACCGCCACGACCGCGGCCATGATCGTGCCGAGCCAGGCGATGGCGATCGACTCCCACATGTCGCCGAGCAGGTCGCCCGTGCGATCGAACGCCATGTCGCCGAAGAGGAGCTCGCCGAGGTTCCAGAGGTCGGCGGGTGCGTCCAGCAACCGCTCCCAGCGCGCGTCCAGCCCCCACAGCGACCACGCCACCAGCACGAGCAGGACCGCCCAGCTGATCGGGCGCCACAGCTCGCGGGGCGGCTCCGGCATGCGCTGATGAGGCGGTCGGGTCGTGGCCGTCACACCAGCCTCCGCCGGAAAAACGCCGAGATCTGCTCGACGACCAGCACGACGAGGAAGAACAGGATGACGAGGCCCCAGAGCTTCTCCCACTCGCCGCGACCCTGGAAGAACTGGATCCGCTCGCCGATGCCGCCGGCGCCGACCAGGCCGATCACGGCCGACGCCCGGAGGTTGATCTCGAACCCGTAGAGCACGAACGACACATACGACGGCAGGATCTGTGGCAGGACGGCCGTCCGCAGCATCTCCGTGTTGGTGGCGCCGACGGCGACGCCGGCCTCGATGGGATCTCGGTCGATCGCGTCCAACGTGTCGGTGGTCAGCTTGGAGATCACGGCGATCGAGAAGAAGAAGAGCGCCAGCAGCCCGGAGAGGGCGCCGATCCCCACCGCCGAGACGAACAGCAGCGCCCACAACAGATCGGGCAGCGACCGGATCACCGAGTTGAGCAGACGGAGCCCGGATCGGACGATGCGATTGGGCGCGCCGTAGTCGGTCGCATAGAGCGCCAACGGCAGGGCGATGATCGCCCCGAACGTCGTACCGAGCACCGCCAGTTGGAGGGTCTCGATGAACGCTGATCGCGACCTGCGAGACCAGATCTGGGTCCAGTCCGGATCGAGCAGACCGTCGATGACGCTGTTCGGGCGCGTCAGGTCGGTGACCAGCCCCGAGAGGTCGAAATCGACGGCACGGCCGGCCAGGTACGTCAGCACCACGATGCCGATCACCGAGCCGATCGCGAATCGGCTCGGGCGGCTCCGCGGCGGCAGCCGATCGACCGGGGCGGTCAACGCGATCGGGCCTGCTTCACAGTGCGGCCTGATTGTCCATGGTGTCGTCGGCGGTCAGCGATCGACCGTAGATCGACTCGAAGACGCCGGCGTCACACTCGGACCCGGGGCCGTCGAACACGAGCTCGCCGGCCCGCAGACCGACGATGCGGTCCGCGTAGGCCGTGGCGAGGTCGAGGAAGTGCAGGTTGACCACGGTCGTGATGCCGAGCTCGGCCGAGATCGTCTTCAGGTACCGCATGACCACGTGGGAGGTGGGCGGGTCGAGACTGGCGACCGGCTCGTCGGCGAGGATCAGCTTCGGCTCCTGAGCCAACGCCCGGGCGATGCCGACGCGTTGGCGCTGACCACCGGACAGGTGACTGGCGCGGACGCGGGCCTTGTCGAGGATGCCGACCCGCTCGAGCGCTGCGGCCGCGACGGCCACGTCGTCGGCCGGGTAGCGGCCGAGCACCGTGCGCCATGTGGGTACGGAGTGGAGCCGACCCATCAGGACGTTGTTGAGGACGCTCGTCCGGTCGACCAGGTTGAACCCCTGGAAGACCATGCCGATCTCGGACCGGAGCTCGCGCAGGCCGGTGCGGTCGAGGTCCGTGACCTCCCGCCCGTCGATCTGCAGGGATCCCGACGTCAGCGGCACCAGGCCGTTGATCGCTCGGATCAGCGTCGACTTGCCGGCGCCGGAGAGGCCGACCACCACGACGAACTCCCCGTCCTCGATCTCCAGATCGAGGTTGGAGAGCGCGCGAACACCCCCGTCGTAGACGACCGAGACGTCGGAGAACCGGATCATGACGCGGTGGTGCGTCGGGCGGGGCGGTCCACCAGGGACTAACCCCGCCCCGACGTCACCCAGTGCTCACTCGAGCAGATCACCGAGCTGCACCTCGAGCTCGCGAATCACGTCGTAGTCGCTGGACGTGACGGGGACGAGATCGTCGATGTTGTACAGCTCGGAGAGCAGCGTGTTGCCTTCCTCGGTCGATGCGATGTCGACGAAGGCGGCGGTGATGGCCTCGACCAGATCGGCCGGGAGATCACCGGCGACGGCGAAGCCGTCGTTGGGGATCGGGCCCGACCAGCCGAAGACGACGACGCGCTCGCCGACGTCCGGGTTGGCCTCGGCGATGGTGCCGCGGGCGTCGTTGAAGGACACGCCGACGGAGGCGTCACCGTCGTAGACCGCCTGGACCGAGTTGTCGTGTCCGCCGGCGAAGAGGCCGTCGACGCCGTCGAGCGGGTCGATGCCGGCCTGGGCCAGCTGCAGGGCGGGGATGGCGTAGCCCGAGGTCGAACCCTGGTCCACGAAGGACACCGTCTGACCCTCCAGCTTGGTCAGCTGGTCCGCGCCGATCGGGCCGTCGGCAGCAGACTCCGCGTCGAGGACGCCGTTGCAGAAGAGGAAGCCGTCCTCGTCGGCGACGGGCGCGTCGTCGCAGTAGGTGTCCGGGTCATTGGTGAACCACTGGGTCACGTACAGCAGCGAGCCGAAACGCTCGGACTGCAGGATCAGCTGCGCGCCGGCCTGCTCCTCGGCCTGCACCATCTGTCGGGGGCCGAGGCCGCCGGCGATCTGGGCCTGGCCGGACTCGAGCGCCACGATGACGCCGGCGTAGTCGGTCGGCACGAGCGGCTCGACCTCCACGCCGAGACGCTCGGCGAGCATCTCCGCGAGCGGGGTCGCGGTCTCGATCAGTCCACCGGTCTCCTGCGACGGCGTGAGGGTGAACACGAGGCTCTCGGGCCAGCCATCGGGCACCATGGACTCGTCGTCCATGGGCTCCTCTTCCTCCATCGGCTCCTCGGCGGGCTCTTCAGCGGGTTCTTCGGCGGGCTCCTCGGCCGGCTCTTCCGCGGGTTCTGACGCCGAGGCCGAGGCCGAGCCCGACGACGACCCCGTCGCCGCCGTGTCGTCGTCGTCACCGCCACAGGCGGCGGCGATCATGGCCAACGCCAACAACGCGATCAGGAACTTCCACATGCGTGCCATGCACGCCCCTCCTTCGCCGGGCCCGGGCGGGCCGCCGGTGACCCGACGTTAACCGACCCGAAAGGGACGGCCACCCGGTCCCTGTGAATGCTCCGTGACAAGTGTCTCGAAAGCTGCCCATCCCTCAACATCGGCCACACCAGCCACAGGGCGGTTCCACGGGCGCACGAATCGACACGTCAGTGCATCGGGCCGAGCTGCGGCGATCGCCGGCAGGACCACGGGTGAATCGTCGAGGTACACGTCGCACTCGACGGCGTGCTTGTCCTCGAGGATGTGGACCTCGCGACTCGGCATGCCGACGTCGCTCAGCCAGGCGAAGGTGTCGGCGACCGCCCAGTCGAACTTGTGAGTCAGGATCACGATGTCGTAGCCCGCGGAAGCGAGGCGGTGCAGGGACTCGATGGCCGTCGGGTAGGGCTCGAGGTGGCGGAACCCGCTCGGGCCGTCCCCGTTGCGGAACCAGCGCCAGAACGCGTCCATGTGCGGGAAGCCACCCAGCTCGTGCAGGGAGTTCCACTCGACGACCATCGACGGGTCGAGCGACGTCCCGAACTCCTCGGCGTGGCGCGTCATCCACCCGCGGTTGAACTGCGCCACCACACCATCGAGATCGATTCCGAGCCTCATACGCTGAGCCTCGCAGGTCGGGCGCCCGGTTCCACCCCGGCGATCACGGTTCGGGACGCCGGTCAGGACGAGCTGGGCAGCCCGTCGGCGATCGCTCCCGCCACGTGCGCGAGATCTCGGATGACCGGACGATGGTCGTCGGCACGCCAGACGACCGCCAGGGTCGACGGGGCGAGATCCTCGACGGTGATGAAGGCGACACCCGGGCGTCTGTAGATCGCTGCGTTCCCCTCGGAGATCAACACCGAGCCCAACCCGCTGACCACGGCCTCCATGGCTTCGTCCGCTGTTCGCGCCACCCCGGCGATCGGCGCTTCGGCGTCCCTCCGGTCTGCCACCAACCAGAAGTCGCGAACGGCACCTGCGTCAGCCGGCAGTGCGACGAGCGGCTCGTCGACCATGTCGGCGAATCGAATCGAGGACCGGCCGGCCAGGCGACTGTCGGCAGCGACCGCGAGTAGACGCGGCTCGGAGGCGACCACCGCGTGGAGGAATCGGTCGCCATCCACGAGCGGAAGCCAACACAGGGACACGTCGCTGGTGCCGTCGTTGAGTCCGGCCGTCGGATCGTCCCAGCTGACTTGCTTCAGCTGGACCGTCCACCCGGGGCGACGCGCGGCCAGTCCGTCCGTCAGCGCGGCCACGATCCCCCGCCCGATGCTCGTCTGCATCCCGATTCTGAGCACCGACGCCGCCCCCGCAGCAGCATCGCTCACCGCTCGACGAGTGGCGTCCCAGTCAACCAGGAACGACCGGGCCTCATCGAGGAGGACCCGACCGGCGGCTGTCAGCTCTACCCGGCGTCGGTCTCGGATCAACAGGCCGACGCGGAGGTCCGACTCCAACTTGGCGATCTGGCGCGAGAGGGCCGGCTGAGAGATGAACAGACGCTCGGCCGCACGGGTGAAGTGCAGCTCCTCGGCCACAGCGACGAAGTAGCGCAGGTCTCGAAGGTGGACGTCCACGACCGAACGCTAGGTCGTCATCGACTCCCTCGTCATAACCAACAGACATGACAGGAGGTCTTGGACTCGCGGACGCGGGTACTCGATGGTTGGCATGCCCCCCCCCCGATCCACCACCCCCAGGAGCACCCATGGCCGCATTCACCACCGAACGAGTTCGGTTCGAGTCCCACGGCGACCGATTGGTCGGCAACCTGTTCCGGCCCGTCGAAGGGCCGTCCGATGCCGCCCCGCTCGTCGTCGTCACGGGCTCCTGGACCACCTCCAAGGAACAACAAGCCGACTTCTACGCCCGACATCTGGCCGCCCACGGGCTGGCGGCGCTGACGTTCGACTTCCGCGGTTTCGGTCAGAGCGAAGGGGCCCCTCGCGACTGGGAGAACCCGACCCGCAAGATCGAGGACATCCACGCCGCCGTCGGCTTCGCCGCCGACCTGGACGGCGTCGACCGAGACCGCATCGGTGGCCTCGGCGTGTGCGCCTCCGCCGGCTACCAGGCCGTGAACGCCGCGTCGGACCCTCGGGTGAAGGCGCTGGGCCTGGTCGCCCCGTGGCTCCACGACGCCGCGCTCGTGGCCCCCTACTACGGGGGACCAGATGGCGTGACGGCACGGATCGCGCTGTCGCAGGCGGCCGAGGAGACCTACCGCCGCGACGGGGTCGTCGAGTTCATGCCCGCCATCTCGGAGACCGACGAGTCCGCAGCGATGTTCGGGCCGTTCGACTACTACCTGGACCCTGACCGGGGTGCGATCCCCGAGTGGGACGCGCGCCTGGCCGTCATGTCGTGGGAACCCTGGTTGCGCTTCGACCCCATCGACGCCGGGACTCGGATCAGCGCCCCGGTCCGGATGGTCCACTCAGAGGACGGCGCCGTCCCCCAGGGCGCCCACCGGTTCTTCGACGGGCTGCGCGGACCGAAGGACGCGATCTGGATCGACGGCGGCCAGCTCGACTTCTACGACCAACCCGACCAGGTCACCGTCACGGTCCCCGCCATGGTCGACCACTTCACCACCCACCTCTGAGCAGGAGCCCACCATGCAGACCCACATGTCCGAGCGCGATGCCATCATCGAGACCATCACCAAACTGTTCTGGCACACCGATCACCACGACTGGTCCAGCGTCGAGGCGGTCTTCGCGGATCGCGTGGACCTCGACTACACATCGCTCCAAGGCGGCGAACGGACGAGCCTCACCGCGGACGCCATCGTCGGCGGCTGGGCCGACCACTTCGCCACGATGGACGCCCACCAGCACCTTGTCACCAACCACCTCGTCACTCGGTCCGACGACACGGCCCGGGTAACGGCGCAGTTCATCGCCACCCACCAGACCGGCGACGCCGTGTGGACGCTGGGCGGTGACTACGAGTTCGACCTGCTCGACGACGGCGCGGGATGGCGCATCTCGTCGATGACGATGACAGCGGTCTGGCAGCACCCGGGCGACGTTCCCTCAGCGCCATGACCACCGCGCTGATCACCGGCGCCAATCGCGGGATCGGGCGTGAGGTCGCCCGTCAACTCGGGGCCGTGGGGCATCACGTGCTCATCGGCTCGCGGCGCGCCACCAACGCGGTCGACGCCGTCGGAGACGTCGAGTCGGCGGGCGGCCGCGCCACCGTCGTCGAGCTCGACATCGCCGACGCGGCATCGATCGCGGCCGCCGTCGAGACCATCGGGTCGATCGGTGGCCTCGACGTCCTCATCAACAACGCGGCCATCACCTACGACACGTGGCAGCAGGCGATCGCGCCGGACTTCGATGTCGTCCGCGAAGCCCTCGAGACCAATCTCTTCGGCACGTGGCGGTTGACGTCGGCGCTCGCACCGACGCTGGCCGCCGGTGCGCATGGCCGGATCGTGAACGTGTCGTCGGGCGCGGGCGCACTCACCGACATGGGGAGTCACCTCCCGGCCTATCGGATCTCGAAGGTGTCGATGAGTGCGCTGACCCGCATGTGGGCCGCCGAACTCCCGGGGGTGCTCGTCAACGCGGTGTGCCCGGGTTGGGTGGCCACCGACATGGGCGGTGCCGGGGGTCGACCGGTGGCCGACGGCGCCGCCGGCGTCGTCTGGGCGGCGACACTGCCCGACGACGGCCCCACGGGAGGCTTCTTCCGAGACGGCCAGCCGATCCCCTGGTAGGTCCGGCGGCGGGCCTAGGCCGCGGCGCCGAGCCTGATCTCTCCATCGTGGATGAAGCAGGCCTTGTCGAAGACCGACAGGTCGATCGGGTTCGGCATCCGGATGTGGTCCAGATCGGGAGCGGCGGCGTTGGACGTCTCGAACGACCGGTCGATCTGCGACAGCAGCACGACGATCGCACCCGTGCCTCGTGCGAACGCTCGCAACTCCTCCAGTTGGTCGGCGAGCGGTGGCTTGGCCCGCTGCTGATCGAGGATCTGCAGGTAGTCGACGACGACGAGGCTCCGTGCCGCGGCGCGTGCACACCGGTCGACGATCACCGAGGCCGAGATCTCGTCCGAGGTGTCGTATCGGACATGCGCCGACGCGGCTGGTCGGTCCAACCCGAAGGACTCGAGCCTGCGCTCCACCGCGGTGTCGGTCTCCTCCAACGAGAAGTACGCGACCTCGCGACCGTCGGCGACGGCCTCGGCCATCAGGTCGAACGCCAGAGCGGTCTTGCCGTGCTCACGCTGACCGGCGAGCAGGACCAGGTCGCCCGGATCGAGCGCACCGAGGACCAGCCTGGCCGTCGTGGCCTCGGCATGGTGTGCCGCGAGGTGACTCCATCGTTGGAAGCCCTCCTGCCTCGCGATGCGGTCCTGGGCCTCGTGGAGCGGGATGCCCTGGTCCCGAGCGAGCAGCTTGGCGCGCCGCTTCAGTCGGAAGACGGGTGCTGACAGTTTCATGTGAACCTCCGATCGGAAGCCGGAGCCGCAACCCCTCCTCATGCGTCGGCCCGATTGGGGATTCGTGTCGAGAATCGCGCCCTGCATGTCGAATGCTTCCCCGGCGGAGGGAGGGAGGCGAGGGCGTCGCCTGGACGATCACCGTAGAGCGTCAGGTCCGCCTGTTCCAGCACCCGACTTCGCTCCGGATGCTGTCCATCATCCGGTGGGCGACCTCGGGGTCGGCGATGTTCTTGTGGGTCAGGTTGATGCCGATGAACCCCGCGGTGAGGAACTCGGCGCGCCGATCCACCGTGTCATCGGCCACCTCACCGGCGGCCGCCGCTCGTGACAATGCGGCTCGGAACCCGCGCTGCAGAATGTCGAGGTACCGATGCGTCGCGTCGTGGGCGTCGACGCTGCCCATGTCGTTGACGATGTAGCAGCCGCGAGGCTGGCCGTCGCGATAGCTGGCGCTGAGGGTGTCGATGAACGCGATGACGTCGTCCAGGCCGTCGTCGCCGTCGTGGAGGATCGAGAAGAGCTGCTCGGTCGCCATGGCGATGTAGGTCTCGGCCGCGGTCTCGTAGAGCCCGTTCTTGCCGCCGAAGCTCTTGTAGAGGGTCGAGCGGTCCACCCCGGTCGCGACCTCGAGGTCACCGACCGTCGTGGCCTTGAAACCGGTCTGCCAGAACGCGAAGACGGCGGCGCCCAGCACAGCGTCGCGGTCGAACTCCGGGGGTCGACCGCCGACGCTCTTCGAAGGAGGGGTTGCGTTTTCCACCATACGTTGTATAACCTGCTTTCAGTTCTACAACCACCATTGTAGAACCTTCGAGAGAACCTCACAACCACCGGGAGCAAGCAGCAATGAACGACTTCACCATCACCCGCCGGATCGAGGCGCCGCGCGACGTCGTCTTCGGCGTCCTCGACGACTTCGGCGACATCGCGAGCTGGAGCGCCGGCGTCAAGCGCTCACACCTGACCTCGGAGGGCCCCGTCCGGCGAGGCTCCACGCGCCACTGCGACTTCGTTCCGATGGGTGGCGTCAACGAGCGGATCACCGCATACGAGCCCGGCGAACGCATGACCGTGCACCTCTACGAGATGTTCAAGATGCCGGCGAGCGACGCCACCGCCGACTTCCTCCTGGCCTCCGACGGCGACGGCACCGTCCTGACCCTCGAGGTCTCCTACACCCCCAACCGGCTCGGACGAGCGGCCAAGAAGACCACGGCGAAGCAGATGCGCAAGGGCATGGGCGCCATGGCGGACGACCTCGCACGCGAGGCGGAACGAGTCGCGAACGCGACGACGGTGGAGGCCGACAATGCAGCGTCCTGACGACGTCGTCGACTTCACGCCGGACCCGCGGCTGTACCCGTTCGAGTCGCGCTGGTTCGAGAGCTCCGTCGGCCCGGTCCACTACGTGGACGAAGGCGAGGGGCGGCCACTGGTCCTCTTCCACGGCAACCCGGACTGGAGCTTCCTCTATCGCAACATCATCCAGCGGCTCAGCGGAACCTTCCGCTGCATCGCCATGGACTACCCCGGCTTCGGCCTGTCGGTGCACCCCGGCGACGGATACGGCTACACACCGGCCGAACACGCCGAGGTGATCGGCGAACTCTTCGACCACCTCGACCTCCAGGACGCGATCGTCATGGGCGCCGACTGGGGCGGCCCCATCGGCCTCGAGGTGGCCTCCCGACGCGCCGATCGGATCGGCGGCCTCGTCATCGGCAACACCTGGGCCTGGCCGGCCGAGACCCGCATGCTGCGCTTCTTCAGCCGACTCATGTCATCGCGCCTCATGCAGCGCCTGATCATCCGCCGAAACTTCTTCATCAGCCCCGCCATGCGGAAGTCGATCGAAGGCGAGATCACGAAGGAGGAGTTCGAGCACTACGCAGCCGTGGCGCCGACGCCCGAAACCCGCCGCGGCATCGCCGAGTTCCCCAAGCAGATCCGCGCGGCAGCACCCTTCCTCGCCGACCTGGAGGCTCGCGTGACCCAGGAGTTCGCGGACACGCCGATGCTGATCGTGTGGGGAACCAAGGACCCGGTGTTCAAAGCGATCCTCCCCGGCTGGGAGGAGCGCTTCCCGCACGCCGAGGTGCTCAGGCTCGAGCACGCCAGCCACTACCTGCAAGAAGACGATCCGGACGCGATCGCCGCCGCCATCGCCTCGGCGCACGCGCCGGTCCACACCTGAGGAGACCCCATGGAAACCACCATGCAGATCATCGCCGCCGTCCTGGCCGTGCCACTCGCCGGCCTGGGGTTCCGCGCCCTGCTGATGCCGACCAACATGGCCGATGCCGTCGGCCTGACCGCACCCGAGGTTCCCGGCCTCAGTGAGGTTCGCAGCGTGCTCGGCGGCTTGCTCGCCGGCAGCGCCGCCCTCATCGTCACCGGCCTCGTCAGCGACGAACCGACGTGGTTCCTCGCCGTTGCGGTGCTGATGGGTGTGGCACTGGTCGGTCGCCTTGTCAGCCTCGTCGTGGACGGCTTCAGCGCGGAGGTGATTCCCCCGATCGCGGTCGAGGCCGTGATCGGCGTCGCCATGATCCTCACGGCCGTCGCGATCGACTGACCCGCCCGTCGGCGTTTCGCCCTCCTAGGGATCCGCAACCGCTTACGATGCGGCCGACGGCGGTCGCATCGTCGAGCAACCGCGACATCCGGCCCGAACCGACGCCAGGAGGACACGCGCGAATGACCGAGCAACTGCAATCGATGACGGAGAGTCAGAAGGGGTCGGCGGCGCCCGCGAGCTACGACGACCTCAAGGTGCTGCTGCTCAACTGCACGCTGACGCGGTCGCCGAATCTGTCCCACACCGAGGGCCTGATGCAGGTCGCACGCGGGATCTTCGAAGCCAACGGCGTCGAGGTCGAGTACCTCCGACCGGTCGACTGCGAGATCCCCGCCGGGCTCAAACACGACTACGCCGGCCGCGACGGCTACGAACGCGACGACTGGCCCTCCATCCAAGCCAAGATCGACGCCTGCGACATCCTCATCATCGGCACCTCGGTCTGGCTCGGCGAGAAGAGCTCGGTCTGCAACCGCGTCCTCGAGCGCATGTACGGCTACACCCACGACCTCAACGA
>JBCCFK010000006.1:0-38839 GCA_039029775.1 Actinomycetota bacterium
CCTCGGCGGCGTCTCCCTCTGGAGGTGGATCATCGTGCGCGTCTCCCCGGGGCGCACCGCGCCCCGCGGCCCCCCCGTGCTGGTGCTGGTCACCACGGCCGGCGCCGCCGCCGGCGCCGCCGCCGACGACGACCTGACGTTCGAGGACGTCCAGGCCGAGTTCGAAGCCGCCGGCCCCGCCCCCTCCGAAGCCTGACCACCCACCCCGGGGCGCCGCCTCCCGCGCTCCGTGCGACCCGCCGCGGTCCCAGAGACCGCGGCAGGCCTCGGACACCCAGCGTGGGTTTCCCCTGGCCACGCTCGGCCCGGCGCCCACGTTCCGCGCGAACCTGCCGCGGTCTCTGGGACCGCGGCAGGTTCGGACACGAACGGTGGGGCTACTGCCTGGGGTCCGGGTTGAGGGCTTGGTAGATCCAGGCGTTGCCGAGGGGCTCGCCGGCCAGGTCCCACATGGGCACGGCCACACGGCGATAGCCGGGACCCTCGAACGCGTCGAGGTCGTCCCAGGCCGCGATGAGGTTCTGCGTCTCCAGAAGCCACACGTCGAGCGGGTCGGCAGAGTCGTCCGGCGTGAAGGCCGGCAGGCCTTCGTACTCGCGCCAGTTCGACGTGCCGACGTGGCCGCGCACCCGGACCTGCGTCCAGTCGCCGCCGAGCGGCTCCACGACGTGGAAGTTCGGCTCGCCGGGCTGGAGCGTCCCGTATGCGATGAGCCGATGGTCGATCGGCGTGGCGGTCACGAGCCCGGGGGAGCGATGACGTCGAGGCCGCAGTACGGACGCAGCACCTCGGGCACGACGAACGAACCGTCCGGCTGTTGGCAGTGCTCCATCATGAAGACGAGCGTGCGTCCGATTGCGCACGCCGTCCCGTTCAAGGTGTGCACGAGATCGGTGCCGCCCTCGCCCTTGACTCGGGTCTTGAGCCGTCGAGCCGAGTAGTCGGTGTAGTTCGACGTGCTGGTGAGCTCGCGGTAGCGGCCCTCCGACGGCAGCCAGACCTCGCAGTCGTACTTCTTCGCGGCCGGGGCACCGAGGTCGCCGGTGGCGACGTCGATCACGCGGTACGGAAAGCCGAGATCGCCGAGGATCTCCTGTTCGACGTCGCGAAGGAACTCGAGCTCCTCCCAGGAACCGTCGGGGCCGCACCACGAGAACATCTCGACCTTGTCGAACTGGTGCACCCGGAAGATCCCTCTCGTGTCCTTGCCGTAGGTCCCGGCCTCGCGGCGGAAGCAGGACGAGAACCCGGCATAGCGCGCGGGGAGCGCCTCGGCGTCGAGCCGGTCGCCTCGGTGCAGGCCGGCGAGGGCGACCTCACTGGTGCCGATCAGGAACAGGTCGTCCTCGGCCAGTTCGTAGACCTGGTTGCGGTCGGTCGGGAAGAAGCCGGCGTCCAGCATCATCTCCTCGCGAACCAGAACCGGCGTCACGACGGGGGTGAAGCCCTTGGCCACGAGCTTGGCCATGGTCCATTGGACGAGTGCGAACTCGAGCAGCACGGCCTCGCCCTTGAGGTACGCGAACCGCGACCCCATGTTCTGGGCCGCCTTCTCCGACTCGACCCAGCCCATGAACTCGCCGTACTCGGCGTGGTCCATCGGCGGTGCGTCCGTGGTCTCGCCCACCGTCTCGATCACGACGTAGTCGTCCTCGCCGCCGACCGGGCTCGACTCGGCTGCCGGATTCGGTATCTCGAGGGCCGCCGCGTCGGCGCGCTCGGATGCGCCGCTGAGCTCGGCCTCCCTGGCCTGCAGGTCCGCCTTGATCTCGCCGGCGGCGGCGATCTTGGCCTCGCGTTCGGCGGGGCCGGCCTTGCCGATCTCCTTCGACGCGGCATTCGACCGGGCCCGCAGCTCCTCCACGGCGAGCTGGATCTCGCGCCGGGACGAGTCGAGCGTCAGGAGTTCGTCGATGGCGTCGGACGAGGCCCCCTTGTTGATCGCTCCCTGTCGATAGGCGGCGTCGTCGCGGAGTCTGCGTAGGTCGATCACGGCAATCGAGGCTACCGGCGGCACCCCGACAGGCGGCCGCATTTGCCGGGGGTACGCGAGGCCGTCAGGCCGCTTGGCTAGCGTCGCGGCATGGCCTCCGACGCACTGCTCCCGGGCTTCGCCCGCAGTGATGAGGCCGACGTCCGCGTCGACGACGCCGATCACCACGACGACGGCCCCGGCGACGGGAACCCTGCGGTCCGCGTCATCCGGAGCGCCAAGCGTCGCAAGACGAGCTCCGCCCGCTTCGTCGACGGCGTCGTCGAGGTTCGCATCCCGGCTTGGATGGACGCCGCCCAGGAGCGGGATGTCGTCGCCGAGCTGGTCGGCCGGATCGTCCGGGCGCGGGAGATCGCCGCGAAGGAGGAGGATCTTGAGGAGCGGGCGAGCCGCCTGGCCGACGAGTACGGCTTGCCTCGTCCGGCGGCGATCCGCTGGGTGGGCAATCAGCAGAAGCGGTGGGGCTCGTGTACGCCGGCCACCGGGGAGATCCGGATCTCGTCACGCCTCCGTCGGGTCCCCGCCTATGTCCTGGACTACGTGATCGTGCACGAGCTGGCCCACCTGGTCGAGGGCGGCCACGGGCCGCGGTTCAAGGCCCTCGAAGCTCGCTACCCGCGTCTCGAGCGGGCCGAGGGGTTCCTCGACGCCATGTCGCTCGGCTTCGCGGACGACGCCTATCAGGCAGACTGACCGGGTGAGCATCGCCCATCTCGATCCCGTCATGCCCGTCGTCGACCCTCCCGAGATGGCGGGTGGCGACCACCCGATGCGCAAGGTCACGCGCCAGGTGGCGTTCGACGGCGGCTGGGATCCGACGCGCGCTGGCAAGGTTGCGGCGCTGTTCGACGGCATGGCATCGGAGTGGGACCAGCCGCGCCGGGCGGCCGAGGAGCGGTGGGCCGCGCTGCGTGACGCCCTCGATCGAGGCGATGTCCCCGCCGGCCGCGTCCTCGAGCTCGGGTCAGGCACCGGGATGGGGACGCGGGTCTTGGCTGCGTCGGGCCGTCCTCCGATCGCGGTCCTCGACATCGCGAGCGACATGCTCGCCCACGCCCCACCCGACCTCGCGCCGCGCGTGCAGGGCGACGCGTCGGCCCTGCCGTTCCCCGACTCCTCCGTCGACGTCGTCGTCATGGTCAACGCGCTGCTGTTCCCCGAGGAGGTCGACCGGGTACTCACGGCCGATGGATGCGTCGTGTGGAACCACACGGTGGGGGAGCAGACGCCCATCCATCTCCCGGCGGACGACGTCGCCGACGCTCTGCCCGGTACCTGGACCGGCGTCGCGAGCCGCGCCGGCACCGGGACGTGGGCCGTCCTCCGCCGAGCCTGAGGCGCTCACTCTTTCCTCACTTCTCGCCGGTAGTCTCGGTCGGCGATGTTGCCCCAGGTGATCGAGCGAGCCGCCCGCGACCACGCCGATGCGGTCGCCTACCGCACCCATACCGGGTGGGACGTGAGCTATGCCGATCTCGATCGGCTGTCGGACGAGGCGGCCGCGTGGTTGGCAATGCGCGGCATCGACGAGGGCGACGTGGTGGCGCTCTGCCTGCCCAGTCGGGTCGACTACGTGGTCGCGTACCTGGCTTCGGCGAAGGTCGGCGCGGTGACGGCAGGCGTCAACCCCAGGTTCACCGCTCGCGAGCGGGCCGCCGCGCTCGACACCCTGGTGCCGGACCTGGTGCTGGCTGCGGGCGACGATCAGCTCGAGGGTGTCCCATCCGACGCCGAGGTCGAGTTGATCACGCTGGCGGATCAGCCCGAGGAGATCCTCGCGTCCGAGCGCATCATCGGTGAGGCGCCGGCGCTGCTGGCCCCCGATCCGGCCCGGCCGGTGGCCGTGTGCTTCACGTCGGGGAGCAGTGGCGAGCCGAAGGGCGCGTGGTACGAGAACCGGCAACTCCAGGCCATCGCCGACCTGGACACCGGCGGCTCGTGGGGCGGCGGTGGCCACCGGTACGCGAGCACCGAGTTCGCCCACGTCGGCGTGATGACGAAACTGCCGTGGCTGTTGGCGAGCGGCGGTACGACCCATCTCCTCAAGAAGTGGCGGGCCGAACCGATCCTCGAGCTCATCGACCGATACCGCATGGGCGCCGTCGCGGCGATCGCGCCCCAGGTGGCGCTGATGTTGCGGGTCCCCGACCTGGATCGCTTCGACTTCGACTGCGTGAAGGCCATCGTGACGGGTGGTGCGCTCGCATCGCCGGGACTCGTGGCCGCCGGTCGGGAGCTCTTCGGTGCTCCGTGGTCGATCCGGTACAGCTCGACCGAGTCCGGAGGTGTCGGGCTCGGCACGGCGCTCGACGCGGATGACGAGGAGGCGTTGCACACCGTTGGTCGACCCCGCCCGGGCGTCGAAGCGGAGATCCGCGGAAGCGATGGTTCACCGGTCGACCACGGTGAGGTCGGGGAGCTGTGGCTCCGTTCGGCTGCGGTGATGAGCGGGTACTGGAACGATCCCGAGAACACCGCCCGCACCCTCGTCGACGGTTGGTTGCGCACGGGGGACCTGGCCCACGTCGACGATCGCGGGTGCTTCCGACTCGCCGGCCGCACGACCGAGATGTTCATCCGCGGGGGCTACAACGTGTACCCGCTGGAGGTCGAGGCCGTCCTTTCGACCCACCCGAAGGTCGCGAGCGTGGCGGTCGCGCCCAGGCCCGACGCCGTCATGGGTGAGATCGGCGTCGCCGTCGTCGTCCCGGTCGATCCCGGCGATCCACCGACCCTCGACGAGCTGCGCCGCCACGCCGAGAGCGGCCTCGCGACGTACAAGCTCCCGGAGGCGATCCGATTGTCGGTCAGGCTGCCGACGAATGCCACCGACAAGGTCGACCGGCGCTCCCTCGTGGCAACCGAACAGGCCGAGTACGGCACCCATGGCTGAGCTGCGGACCGAGCGACTGGTGCTCCGGCAGTGGCGGTCCACCGATCACGAACCCTTCGCCGCCCTCAATGCCGACCCGGTGGTCATGGAGCACTTCCCGTCGCCCCTGGATCGTGCCGCCTCCGATGCCCTGATCGCCCGTGAGCAGGCCCGGATCGACGAACGCGGGTGGGGGCTGTGGGCGGTCGAGGTCGTCGCGACGGGGCGATTCGTCGGCTTCGTCGGCCTCGCGGAAGAGGACTTCGGCTTCGACTGGACGCCGGCCGTCGAGATCGGCTGGCGCCTGGCCCGAGCCGCCTGGGGCCACGGTTACGCGACCGAGGCGGCGGCTGCCGTGCTGGCCTTCGCGTTCGAGGAGCTCGGCCTGGCCGAGCTGGTCTCGTTCACTGCGACGACCAACGCGCCCTCGCAGGCGGTCATGCAGCGGATCGGCCTGCGACCACACCCGGCGAGCCCCTTCGACCATCCCCGACTCGACCCCGGTCACCGGTTGGAGGAGCACGTGCTCTATCACCTGACGGCCGACGACTGGGAATCGACCACGAGCTGAGGTCGTAACGCAGACTACGGGGCCGGGAACCGGATCGTGTGCTCCCACCGTCTCACCTCCCACATGCGGACGAGGACCGGGAGGATCCGATGCGCGGGATGAAGATCGATCTGAGGCGGGGCCGACGTCTCGTCGCCCTGGTGGTGCTGGTGGCGATGGCGGTCGCCGCCTGCAGCGTCGGCGACGACGATGACGCAGCCACCGCGTCCGGGGACGGCGCCGCCGTGGAGTTCGGCAGCTCGGCGCGTGGCTCGGCCGCCGCCGCAGATGGTGCGATGGAGGCGCCGGTCGAAGAGCCCGCCGACGAGATGGCGGACGAGGCAGCCGAAGAGGAGGCGATGGACGATGCGGCGTCGGAGGGCGGCGGTGCCGACACGGGTGCGCTCCAGGCGCAGGGCCCCGAGCCGACGTCGCCGGCCGATCTCGGCCGGTCGATCATCTTCGTCGCCTCGGTCAATGTGGTCGTCGAGGACGTGGCGCTGGCTGCGTCGCAGGCCAAGACAGCCATCGCCGGCCTCGGCGGCCTCGTCTTCGGCGAGAACACGACGATCGGCGGCGAGGCGCGCACGACCCTGGAGTTCAAGGTGTTCCCCCAGGACTTCCAGGAGGCCCTGACCCGGCTGGAGGGACTCGGCGAGCTCCGCAGTCAGCAGATCACGGCCGACGACGTCACCGAGCGCGTGGTCGATCTCGAGAGTCGGATCACGACGGCGTCGGCGAGCGTCGATCGGCTGCGCGGGTTCCTGGAGACGGCGACCGACTCGGCGCGGGTCGCCGAACTCGAGCTCCAGCTCCTCGAGCGCGAGACCTTGCTGGAGCAGCTGCGGGGTCAGCTCAGGACGCTCCAGGATCAGGTCGACCTGGCGACGATCTTCCTGACGCTCGACGAGGCGGCTCCGCCTGCGGTGGACGCGATCGGGGAGTACGCCGTCACGTTCCACGAGGGCGTCGGCGACGGCAGCCGCTGCCCGGGCACGGACAACCTCCGGGTCGACGAGGCCGAGCGCTTCACCATCTGCGTCGAGGTGACCAACACGGGCTCCAACCCGATGGTCGGCATCGAGGTCCGCGACTTCGGCCTCGATCTGGACCCCCGGGACTTCACGTTGATCGACCCTCCGGATGCCGTGGAGCCGGGTTCCTCGGTCGTGGCCTACGCCACCACCGAGGCGCCGGCACAGGGCTTCTCCCAGATCAGCGTCCGGGCCGACGCCGCGGGGTTCGACGGCCAGCCCCTGCGGGTCGGCGTCGCCTTCACACAGCTGAGCGACGGCGGTGTCGAGTTCATCGAGGACGACTCGCTGCCCGGTTTCACCGATGTGCTCGGTGACAGCTGGGACTTCTTCACGACGGTGATCGCCGTGATCGTCCTCATCGCCGCCGCCATGATCCCGTTCCTGTGGGTCCCGGTGGTCGTCTGGCTGGTTCACCGCTGGTGGAGCCGGCGCGGGGCGGCGCCGGTCGTACCGCCTGTCCCGCCCACGGCGGCGACCGGGGACGACGAGCCCGAACCCGAGCCCGAGTTGGTCTGATCGAGGCGGTGGAGCCCGCTCGCCGTGTCCTCCCTGGTTCCGCAAGCCGGGGAGGACACGCAGTGGTGCCGGCCGGGGAGGGAGGCCTTCCTCAGCCGCCCTGGCGCTCGAGGATCCGCTCGATCCAGGCGATGTAGGCGTCGCTGTCCTGTGCGCCGGGGACCGGGAGCACCTCGTTGATGACGACGGTCGGGACCGCGGTGATGCCCTGTTCGATGGCCGAGTTGTGCTCGTCGATCACCATCTGCGCGACGCTCTGCCGCTGCTCGTCGAGCATGGTCAGGAACTCGTCCCGATCGACGCCCGACTCCGCGGCGATGTCGGCCAGGACCTGCCAGTCCGAGATGGTCCGGTTCTCGGTGAAGTACGCCGTCATCAGCCGGTCGTGCATCTCGCGCGCTCGTTCGGGCCAGTTGGCCTGAACGATCTTGTGCGCCACCTGCGCCGGCAGGCTGGACGACGGTGGATCGTCATCGGTGGCCCACGGCACGAACTCGGCGCGCGGCTCCATCTCCTTCATCCGGCTCCACCCTTGCGTGTAGTTCACGAACTTGTCACGCGAGGTGGTCTTCATCTCGGTGCGGAGCAGGAAGCTCTTCCAGGTGATCTCCACACGGTCGCCGAAGTGCTCCTCCACGTCGTCGAGACGGACCGTCCCGACATAGCACCACGGTCAGAGGAAGTCGGACCAGACGGTCAGCGGTACGGGTTGCATGCCACGACGTTACTCGTGCCGGCTCAGCTCAGCTCGACCCCCACCCAGGCGGCGGCGACGCCGAGGACGACCGTGACGGTGAGGTAGGTCGCCGCGGCCACGGGACGCCGCTCGGTCGTGTCGACGAGCTCGCGGACGACGGTGGAGAACGTCGAGAGGCTGCCGAGCAGGCCCACCCCGAGCACGGTGATGGTGCCATCGGCAGCCTCGTGCAGGAGCCCGAGCACGAAGGCCGCGGCGACGTTGACCGACAACGTGCCCGCGGGCCAGTCCGCGCGGTTCAGGCGTCCGAACTGCCAGCGTCCGATGGCGCCTGCAGCCGCCAGGACCGCGAAGCCGACGGCGATCATGCCGGATTCCCCAGACGGCGACCCATCGATCGACCGGCGACGTACGCGATCGCGCCGAGGACGAAGGACAACAGCAGGTAGCCGACGAGCGTGGCGTGGTGATCACCGCGGAGGAACAACGCAAGGTCGAGTGCGAACGCGGAAAAGGTCGTCAGCGCGCCACAGAAGCCGACCGTGACGCCGAGCACGGTCGAGGCGTCACGACCTCTGAGCGCCGACACCGCCACGCCGAGGAGCGCACAGCCGAGGAGGTTCGCGACGAACACCCCCCATGGCCAGTGGCCCTGCTGAGCGTCGGAACCGTCGAGCACTTCGACGATCGACCAGCGGGCTGCGGCGCCCACGATGCCACCGAGGGCAATCGCCACCGCGCTCCGTCGATCCACGGTCCGAGACGTTAGAGGCTGATCGCGTCCGGGCCGGGATGCCCGTCCCGCAGCCGAGCTCCTTGACGATCGGCGACGAGCGGCCGACGCTGAGAGCATGGCGGATCATTCGATCGACATGGCGGCGGTCGGGGCCATGGTCTCGGCCCGCACCGACCAGCTCTGTGATCGCCTGGGCACGCTCGAGGTCGATCAGCTGGAGCGGCCGTCGCTGCTGCCCGGCTGGAGCGTCCTGACGGTCGCCTGCCACCTCCGCTACGGCGCTCAGGCGCTTCGCCAGATCACAGCGGCGACCCTGGCCGAGGCCCCCTCGGCGTACTACCCGGGCGGTCGCGACGTGCAACGGCCGTTCACCCTCGAACCGGCGCTCGGCGAGCCGCGGGGCCACGTGGTCGAGAGCCTGCGGCACGAGGCGGGCGAGCTGCGGGCGCTGTGGACCGCGCTCGACGACGACGCCTGGGGTCGGAGCATGATCCCGCACCCTGGGGACGACGACACGCTCGGTCCGATCCCGCTCCGCGACCTCGCACTCCTCCGGCTCGTCGAGGTGATGGTGCACGGTTCGGACCTCGGTCTCGGGCTCGCGCCGTGGCCGCTGACGTTCGGTCAGTGGCTGTTGCCACTCCGGGTCGAGCGTGCCCGGGTCGCACACGCGGACGGGTTCGACGCCGTGGTCGAGTTCGAAGCAACCGATGCGCCGACGCGCCGCGCCCGATTCGTGGACGGCACGCCGACCCCCAGCGACGGTGACCCCGACCTCGTCGTGAGTGCGGTTGCCAACGACCTCGTCGCGCTCTTGCTCGGCCGTCAGCCGCTCGGTGGCGTCTCGATCACCGGCGACGCCGACCTGGTCGTGCGGTTCCGCGACGGTGTCACCGGCCCATGATCGGGGCCCGAAACGCAGTGCGCGAGTCGTCGCCGTCGGCGACACTGTCGTGATGGCAAACGCACGCGTCGACGCCTGGCTGTGGGCCGTTCGCCTCTGCAAGACGAGATCCGCCGCCAAGACAGCCGTCGTCGGCGGGCACGTGAGCGTCAATGGGGCCAAGGTCAAGCCCGCCCACCGCGTCGCCGCGGGCGACCGCGTCGAGGCGACCATCGGGCAGCGCCTTCGGATCGTCGAGGTCGTCGAGCCGATCGAGAAGCGCGTCGGAGCGGCTCGGGCCGCCGAGTGCCTCGTCGACCACTCGCCGCCGCCACCCAAGCGTGAGTTCGTCGCCCCGGCCGGTGTGCGCGACCGGGGCAGTGGGCGCCCGACCAAGCGGGATCGGCGCAACCTCGATCGCCTCCGCGGTCGGGGCTGACCGCTCGTGGGACACTCTGGCCATGGACCTGGCTGACCGTCGCGAGCACTACGAGAGCGAGGGGCTCGACGCCTCCGACGTCCCGGCCGACCCGTTGCAGCTCTTCGAGACCTGGTATCGGGATGCCGAAGCCGCCGAGCTCTGGGAGCCGAACGCCATGGTGGTGTCCACCGTCGACGAGGACGGCTGGCCCTCGGCGCGGTGGGTGCTCCTGAAGGGCGTCGACCCACAGACCGGCGCGTTCTCGTTCTTCACCAACTACGACAGCGCGAAGGCCGCCGACATCGACGCCGCCGGCAGGGCGGCCCTGACCTTCGGCTGGCTCCCGCTTCGGCGTCAGGTGCGGGTCGTGGGACCCGCGGGACGCGTCGACCCGACCGAGTCGGACGACTACTTCGCCCAACGTCCTCGGGGCAGTCAGCTCGGCGCCTGGGCCTCCCCGCAGAGTCAGGTGATCGAGACGCGCGAGGTCCTCCACGCCCGCGAAGCCGAGGCCGATGCGAGGTTCAGCGGGACCGAGGTCACGAGACCGCCCCACTGGGGTGGGTTCGCCGTGGTGCCCCAGAAGATCGAGTTCTGGCAGGGCCGCCCCAACCGTCTCCACGACCGCATCCGCTACCGCCGCGACGGCGCAGCCTGGATCATCGATCGGCTCGCCCCGTGAGCGACGGCGAGATCTATCGGGACTCGTCCTACCTCGAGGCCAACCCGGACTGGCACGAGGGCGACGCCGAGTGGAAGGCCGAACAGGTCGCGTCGTTCCTCGAGCGAAACGGGGTGTCTCCCTCGACGATCGCGGACGTGGGCTGTGGGACCGGAGGCGTCCTCAGGGCCCTGGCGTCCTCGAGCGTGGGCACGTCCTGGATCGGGTGGGACATCTCGCCCCAGGCGCACGAGATCGCGGTGGCCAACGCGTCCGACGGCGTGCGATTCCGCCTGGGCGACATCACGGAGTCCGACGAGACATTCGACCTGGTCATGGCGCTCGACGTGTTCGAACACGTCGACGACTACCTCGGCTTCCTCCGCTCGCTGAACGGTCGCGGACGCCACACCGTCTTCCACATTCCGCTCGACATGACCGCGCTCAGCGTGATGCGAGGCACGCCGATGCTCCGAAACCGCGAGCGCATCGGCCACATCCACTACTTCAGCAAGGGGACCGCGCTCGCCACGCTGGAGGACACCGGATTCCGGGTGATCGACACCTGCTACACCGGCGTCGGCATCGACGGCGCCGACCTCAGCGCCAAGCGTCGGTTGCTGCGCTTGCCGCGACAGGCGATGTTCGCGCTGGATCAGGACCTCGCTGCACGGGTGCTCGGCGGCTGGTCGTTGATGGTCCTGGCCACCTCAGACGCGGGGTAGCACCTCCGCGGCGATCAGCTCGACCATGTCGAGGTCGTCGATCGTCAGGTACTGCAGGTACATCCGGTCGCACCCGGCCTCGGCGAAGGAGCGGATCTTGGCCGCCGCCTCGTCCGGGGTCCCCGCGACGCCGTTCTCCCGGAGCTCGGCGGGCTCGCGACCGATGGCGCCGGCCCGGCGTTCCACCTCGGCCTCGTCGGCGCCGACGCAGGCAACCTGGGCCGACGAGTACACGAGGTCCTCGGGATCGCGGTCATGCGCGACACACGCGTTCCGCACGTTGTCGCACATGCCCTTCCAGACGTCGACGGGCGCGAACGGCAGGTTGAACTCGGCACCGATGGTGGCCGCCAGCCGCGGCGTGCGCTTGGGGCCACCGCCACCGATCACGATCGGGGGCCGCGGGGTCTGCATCGGCTTGGGGAGCGCCGGAGAGTCGACCACGGAGTGATGCTTGCCGCTGTAGGAGAAGAGCTCGCCGACCGGCGTGGCCCAGAGCCCGGTCAGGATCTCGGCGGTGTCCTCGAGGCGATCGAACCGGTCGCCGAGTTCGGGGAAGGGGATGGCCGTGGCGGCATGCTCGGCGTCGAACCAGCCCGCGCCGAGGCCGACCTCGACGCGGCCGCCGCTCATGTGATCGACCTGGGCCACCTGGATGGCGAAGGAACCAGGGTGCCGGAAGGTCACGGGCGACACGAGGGTGCCGAGCCGGATGCGGTCGGTGTCGCGGGCCAGGCCGGCCAGCGTCGTCCATGCGTCGAGCGGACCCGGAAGGCCGTCGGTGTCACCCATCCGCAGGTAGTGGTCCGAGGTGAAGAACGCGTCGAATCCCAGCCGCTCAGTGGCCTCGGCCAGCGCCAGAACGGCGTCGTAGGTGGTGCCCTGCTGGGGCTCGATGAAGATCCGGAAGTCCATGCCCGGACCCTATCCAGAGCCGATGCGGTCCTCCGCGACCAGCTCCATCAACAGCCCGTCGCCCCACGTGCCGTCGCCGCGCCGTTCGTATGCTCGCATGACGCCGACGGGCTCGAAGCCGACGCCCGCATAGCACCCGATCGCCGCGTGGTTGTCCACCGACGGGTCGATGATCAGGCGGTGGTGACCCCGAACCTCGACCAGGTAGTCGACCAGGGTCCGGATCGCGTCGCTGGCGAAGCCCCGCCGGTGGTGCGACGGGTCGATGTAGATGTCGATCCCGGCGTGGCGATAGTCCGGGTCCTCCTCCTCGGTGAACTGGACGAGGCCGACGATCGCGCCGTCGGGATCCTCGATCGTGAGGCGGACGACGTCGTGGTCGGCAAGGTCATCGTCGAACTCGGCCGAGAGATCGACTCCTCGCCACCACCGGTGGACGGCGGGCGTGGACCGGATCGAGACGAGGGCCGTCTTGTCGTCGGCGGTGGTGGTTCGGAGCCGCACCCGGGTGCCAGGGAGGACGAGCGGCTCGGACATCAGCGGGGCCTCAGGGAAGCGGCCAACTCCGCGCCGCGGCGGCGAGGCAGTGGATCAAGGTGTCGACCTGTGGCGCCCGACCGATCGAACCGTGGTCGGACCAGCCCCACTCGGCGCGGTTCCAGCGAATGGTCGGCGGGAGTTCGATCTGCACCCCGGCGTGGCGGGGGCGGTTGACGGGGTTCATCCGATGCTGTCCCGCCAGCTCCTTGGGGATCTCCCGCAGGTCGCTGTGAAAGGTGAAGCGCGGCAGCGCGAATCGGGCATGGGCGGCGACGTGGTTCGCCAGGGCCCGGTTGCGCCCGCCGAGCAGCACCGAGTGGAACAGGTGCTCCCTGCCGTAGCCGTGGATCGTCAGCACGACGTCCACGTGGTCAAGGAACGACGCGAGGGCTTCGCTCTCCTCGGGTACGACCCGCGTGCTCGCGATGTGGGTCGGGTCCTCGTCGGCCTGGACAACGCCGTAGTACGAGGCGCCCGCGAGCTCGGCTGCCTCCCGCGCGATCGGGTCCGTGGTCTTCTCGAGTGTGCCGCCGTGGTACGCCATGAACCCGAAGCGCGACCGGACGGTCAGCTCCTCGGTGACATCGTGACGTTCCAGCAGCTTGCCCAGCATCGCCACGACGGTAGCGGTCTCCGCCTCCGGGCGTCGGGTCGGCGGGGCCTGCTCAGACGGTCTGGAGTTCGCCGCTCGAGTCGGTGTCGGACTCGACGCTCGTCTCTGCGCCGCGGAAGCGTCTGCGAGCCCAGAACCAGGCGATGGTGCCGATGATCACGCCGGCCAGGAGCTCGAAGACGACGGGCCAGCGCAGCGGGTCGGCGAACCAGTTCCCCACACGCTCGGGGACGTCGGCGATGGTCCGCAGGAGCGGCAGGACGAGCAGATCCAGGTCGTAGCGGAGCACCTCGATGAGGGCCCAGATCGCCACAAAGGCGCCTCGCAGGGCCAGCCGGTCGTTGCGACGCTCGAGCGTCGAGGTCAGGGCCCAGGTGAGGATCCCGACGATCAGGACGGTGAGACCGAGAGCGAGGCGACCCGCCCCGACATCGCTGACCCAGGTCGTGACCCGGCTCTGGAGATCCTCGAATCGACCGACGACAGCGTCGGCGAACGGGTTCGGGTCGTTGGAATCCAGCACCTGGATCTCCCACCAGCCGTAGATGGTGAGGTAGACGCCCGCGAGGACCAGCATGACGCCCGAGATCTTGTTCACGTGCGGAAGGATCTTCCGCATGTTCGTGGCCACGGAGCTGCGGGCCAGTGCCACGCCGATGGTGAGGATCATGATGACCAGGCCCATGCCGGCGCCATAGGCGACGAACTGGGCCGTGCCGTCGGCGATGCTGCCGTTGTCGAACGACGAGGCGACGACCGACAAGAAGATGCCGATCGTGCAGGAGATCGACACGACGGCGTAGGAGACACCGAACAGGAAGACCGACGGCAGCTGACTGTTCTTGCCGCCGACCTGGAGCCGGGGGATGCGCAGCTTCGGCTCGAAGCCGCGGAGCATGGCGATCCCGAGCGGGACCATCAGCACACCGAAGGCAACGGTCGCGTAAGGAATGCGCGAGTTGATGGCGGACTCGCTGACGATCGTGGAGGTGAGGATGCCGACCAGGCCGAAGACGGCGATGAAGCCCAGCGTCATCGTCAGCCCGACCATGAGCCCTCGGACGACGTTCTTGGCCATGTTGGTCTCGTCGTCGGACTCGAGGCCGAGGAAGTAGCTCACATAGGCCGGGAGCATGGCAAAGCCGCACGGGTTGAAGGCCGCCACGAGGCCGGCCGAGAGCGGGAAGGCGAGATCGACGTCGAACATCAGCCGAAGTACTCCTCGATGCGGTCCTGCAGGTCCTCGGCGTTCAGGACACCGCTGTGGACGTCGACGATGGTGCCGTCGGCACCGATGAATGCCGTGGTGGGCATGACGCCGAGGTCGGTCACGTGCTGGTAGAGCGATCCGGGCCCGCCGTCGTCGCCGAGCAGGATCGTGTAGGTGACGCCGGTGTCGTCCACGACGTCTCGGGCGCTGTCGAGGTCGGTCTCCCGGGTGTTGACGCCGATGAAGCCGATGTCGCCGTCGTTGGCCAGGTGGACCTCTTCGAAGTCGGGCATCTCCGCCCGGCACGGGGCACACCACGAGGCGAAGAAGTTCACCACGGTCGGTTGGCCGACGATCGTGGTGATCGCGAAGTCCTCGCCGTCGAGCGTCGTGAACACCAGGTCGGGAAGCGGTTCGCCTGCGCCGGTCGGATCGTCGTTGTCGGTGATCCACTGGACCGTCACGATGAGGACCAGGACGGCCAGGAAGCCGCCGACCAGGCCGAAGATCGCCCGACGGCGACCGTCATCGGCCTGTTTGATCTCCTCGAGGGAGGGAGCGGGGGGTTCGGTGAGGGCCATGGCAGTAGTTGACCGTAGTGGCGCCGACGACAGCTGCGGCACCGAACGGCGGTGGTTGGGAGCGAAGCGGGTGCCCCCGAAACACACCCGAACAACGACGGCATTCCCGAAAAGGTTCCGAAGTCTTCCCGATCTCGCGGGTTTCGGTTGGCCGCCGGGCGCGTGACGACCCGGCGCCGACCGGAGGAGGGGGGGAGAGTGTGCCTGCGGTCGACGCCGGGTCGGCGTCCGGGGGTTTCGGTTGCGAGTGTCACCTGCCGCCCGAGCGCCGCACCCCGTCGGGGCGACGCTCGGGCGTTCGTGAGCGGTGAGAAGGCGGAGGGCTCGCGTCGAGCCGTTGCCCTCGTCTCCTCACCGGGAACCAGTTGCCCTGGTCACGCGGTCCGCATGAGCCCCTGGAGGTGCTCCGGGACCGGGACGACCGGCATCTGATCCTCGGGGCGAGGAGTCTTGGGCGGACGACCCCGACGCCGCTTGACCATCAGGACCTTGCCGTTCATGAACAGCTGACCGCCCCAGACACCCCACGGCTCCCGGCGCTCGATGGCGCCTTCCAGGCAGGGGGCGATCACGGGGCACTCGGCGCAGATGGTCTTCGCCTTGGCGATGTCCTGCAGCTCCTCGGAGAAGAAGACGTCGTTGTCCAGGCCAGTGTCGTTCGCGCAACGTGCCATTGCGTGCCAGCTCTCGCTTGTGATTTCCAGCGAAGCGATCATCGTCCGCTGCTCCTTGTCAATCGTGGTGTGTGTCATGTGCTGGTTTGGACTGGTCGGTTCGTGTGAACCGACGTTCGGGTCACCGTCGGGACCCGGCTGGGAGTTCGAGGCGGAAAAACGAGAAAGGCCGCCGGATTTTTTCGGCGGCCTCGGGAGCTTTTCTCTCCGTTTCGATCTGTGGTGCAGATCTAGGGGAGCCTCTCCTTCGGCCGCTGGTCGTAGGGCTTGAAACCGGTACCCACGGTCGGAATGCCCTCGGTGCAGACGGCATGCCACATGGCAGCGGTCGGCGCGAGGGCGCGCGTGGACAGGCGGTTGGCGTGTGCGCCGAGCTGGTGCGTGGAATTCACCATCTGCCTGTCCTTTCGTGCTTCCGTCGTCGGTGTCCGGGCCAGTCCCGGTCGACGGTGGTCTTCTTCGACGCGCGCCGCCCGAGGGCGGCGTGCAGGGACCACTGGACCATTCCCCCGAAAGGGTGTCAAGCGAATTAACCCCGCGATGTCCCGATCGGTTGCAGCCCTGGCCGGATCGGGCCGTGGCGCCGGCTCGGACCCGTCAGACCGCGTGGTAGCGGGTGACGCCTGCGGGAGCGGTGCTCGCCAGCTCGCCCAGGACCCGCAGGTGCTCGAGATGGGCGAACGTCTCGCTCTCGGCCATGTCGCCCCAGGCCCGCTCGCTGAAGAGGACCCGCATGTACTCGGTCACGGTGCCGTCCTCGAGCTTGTGGGTGGCGTCGCGGATGATGTCGAGCCGGTGTTCGTGGTGCTCGATGATCTCGGTGGCCCGCCCGCTGAGATCGGTGAAGGGATGCCCGTGCGCGGGCAACACCGTGGTCACGTCGCCGTAGGCGTGCATCTTCTCGAGCGAGTCGAAGAACTCCTTCAGCGGATCGATGTCGGGGGTGAACGCGCCGATGTGCGGAGTGATGGACGGCAGGACGTGGTCGCCGGAGAACATCACACCGTGCTCCGGGTCGTACAGGCAGAGATGGTCGTGGGTGTGGCCGGGGGTGTGCAGGGCCACCCACTCGCGCCGGCCGAGCTCGACGACCTGCGCGTCCTCGACCCGCATCGTGGGGCGAGGGGTGCGCTCGCGCGGGTTGCGGAAGCGGCCCATCTTCTTCATCCGCTCCAGGTGCTCCGGTGCCGGACGGGTCCGCTGGGTTCCCCAGGGGAGGCGTTCGCTGAAGATGCGCTCCATCTCCGCGTCCTGCTCCTCTTCGGTCAGCTCGCGCCAGGCGCTGGAGTCCTCGTTCTCCAAGTCGACTTCCTCGCCGCCCCAGGTGACGCTGAAGCTCTCGTGGGTCAACACCTCGGCGCCGGTCTCGGCCTGGATCCTCGCCGCACCACCGAAGTGGTCGAAGTGCGAGTGCGTGATGACGGCGGTGTGGATGTCGGCGGCCTTGTAGCCGGCGAGCTTCAGCCGGTGGTTGAGGTCCTTCCACGAGTCCTCGCCCGGGAGGCCGGGGTCGACGACGGCGATGCCCCGCTCGTCCTCGATCACGTAGCAGTTGACGTGTCCGAGACCGGGGAGGTTGATGGGGAGCTGGGTGCGGACGACCCCGGGCGCGACTTCGTCGACGTCCTCGGTCGCCGGTTCCTGTTCCTGGCGACGTGGGCGGGGGTTGGCGTCCTCGGTCATCAGCTCGCCGGGTCCGATGACTCGGCCTCGCTGTCCGGCAGCACGAAGAACGCGTTGCGGTAGTGCCGGAGCTCCGTGAGGCTCTCCTTGATGTCGTCCATCGCGCGGTGCCCACCGGCCTTACCGGGCGCCTTGGAGACCGTGTCCGGG
Organism: Actinomycetota bacterium; assembly: GCA_039029775.1. Taxonomy (GTDB): domain Bacteria; phylum Actinomycetota; class Acidimicrobiia; order Acidimicrobiales; family UBA8592; genus JBCCFK01. The sequence goes on from JBCCFK010000006.1 coordinate 17,458, forward strand.
TTCCAACGGCGAGCGAGTTCCTTCACGGTGGACACGTCGACCGAGCGGTAGTGCAGGAACTGCTCGATCTCGGGGAGGAAGCGAGCCAGGAATCGACGATCGGTGCCGATCGAGTTGCCGCACAGCGGGACGGTGCGTGCCTCGGGGATGTGCTCCTTGAGGAATGCGAGGGTCTCGGCGCCCGCCTCTTCCAACGTCATCGTGGAGGCCTTGATCTGGTCGAGCAGGCCGCTGCGGGTGTGCATCTCCACCACGACCTTGTCCATCTCGATCAGTTGCTCGTCGGTGGCGTGGATCACGAGATCCGGCCCCTCGGCGATCAGCTCGAGGTCGTCGTCGGTGATGAGCGTCGCGATCTCGACGATCACGTGGCGCCCCGGCTCGAGGCCGGTCATCTCCAGGTCCATCCAGGCAAGCACGGCCAACCACCATAACCAGGCCAAACGCCCGCTCGACGAGTCGAACGAATCGATCGTCCCTCCTCGCGTTCGGCTTCGTTAGGGTGCGGCTCGTGGACCTGCCTGTGAAGCGCCTCGACCCCGACCTCCCACTCCCCGCGTACGCGAAGGCGGGCGATGCCGGGTGCGACCTGCTCGCCGCCGAGGACATGACGCTGACCGCCGGCGGTGGTCGGGCGCTGGTTCCCACCGGCATCGCCATCGCCATCCCCGACGGTTACGCCGGATTCGTCCAACCGCGCAGTGGCCTGGCGAACAAGCACGGCGTGACCTGCTTGAACACGCCGGGCCTGATCGACAGCGGCTATCGAGGCGAGCTCAAGGTGCTGCTCATCAACACCGACCCGTCGGAGGACTTCGAGATCGCCCGGGGGGAGCGGATCGCCCAGCTGGTGATCCAGAGGGTCGAGCAGGTGACCTTCGTCGAACGCGACGAGCTGCCCGACTCCGAGCGCGGGGCCGGCGGTTTCGGCCACACGGGACGCTGAGGGCCCTCAGCCGATACGGGTCTTGGTGAGGGTCAGGCGGCGGCCCGCCCGGTCGATCGAGTACTCGTCGATCAGCTCGCCGACCAACTCGGCGAACCGCTCGACCCGATCGATCGGAAGGGTGCCATCGTCTTCGGCGACGATGCGCGCGTCGACCGAGACCGTGTCGTCGGTGACGGAGTAGGTGACGTCGAGGCGCCCTCCCTCGAGCTGCGGCTCGAGCAGCATCACCGCGGCCTCGTCCATCACGAGGCGGAGGTCGTCGATCTCGGTCAGCGAGAACCCGCGTCGGAGCGCGAGATGCGCAGCAGCGATCCGGGCCACCCGGCCGTACTCGGGTGAAGCCGGCAGCTCCAGCTGAATCTGATCGTCACGCCCCACTGGCCAGCAGTCTTTCACATCGACGAGGAGGGACGAGCGGGGTCCGATGCCCTCGTCCAGGTCGGTCACGCTCACGGTGTGGGGTCCGGTTCTCTCGGGACGAATGTGGGATCGACGTCGGTGCGGCGGCCGAGGTACACGGGATGGCGGAGATTGTCGTCGGGTGTCCACTCGCCGAACGCGACCTCGACCACCAGCTCGGGTTCGACGAAGGTGATCGTGCGCCCCCGGACGCCAGGGACGTCGTCGACGAACGGTGAGTCCACCTGCGGGCTCGTGCGCTGCACCAGCTCGCGGCCCTCGGCATCGGTGAGCCCGCTGCCGACCCGCCCGGCGAACCGCAGGCCGGTCTCGTCGTGATAGCCGACCAGCACCGCGGCGACCGACCCGAGGCGGTCACCCTCGCCCGACAGCAGGCCTCCGACGACGAGCTCCTGCCGCCGACGCGGCTTGACCTTGACCCAGTCGGCGGATCGGGCGCCGGGTTGGTACGTCGACGTCAGCCGCTTGGCGACCAGGCCCTCCATGCCGCGTTCGACCACTGCGTCGAGGAGGGCCTCGGGTTCTTCACGGTGCACGGTGGCGAGCTGCCACGTCGGGCCCGGCTCGAGGATCTGTTCCAGGAGCTGGCGGCGCTGCTCGTAGGGGAGGCGGAGGGTGTCCGTTCCGTCGATGGCCAGGACGTCGAACACGACGTAGACGATCGGGATCTCGACCGATTTGCGCGCGATGTCATGGGGTCGGTCGAGGTGCATGCGCCCCTGCATGCGGCTGAAGCTGGGGAGGCCGTCGTCGCCCATGGCGACCAGCTCACCGTCGAGTACCGCGTCGACCGCGAGGGTCTCGGCGAGCGGCTGGAGCTCGGGGAAGCGAGGCGTGATGTCGTTGAGTCGGCTGCTGCGTGCTCGGACGCCGCCGTCGCCGAGGGCGGCAATCGCCCGCATGCCGTCCCACTTGATCTCGTAGGCCCAGCCGTCGCCGACGGGAAGACGCCCGGCCACGGCCTTCATCGGCTTGATCGCCATCAGCGCTTCGAGGGTCGCTTGCGCAGACCGGCCTCTCGGAGGCGCCGCACCAGGACCCGGCTGTCGGTCGGCTCGGCACCCAGGTCGACACAGGCCTGCCAGTAGCGCTCGGGGATGTCGTAGTGGTCACCCTGGAACGCGCGGCGGGGGACTCCGAGCTGCTCCACGAAGGCGTGCAGCTCCTCGTAGCTGACGTCGCTCACGAGATGGCTCCAGCGTTCGCCGCGGAACCACCAGAGGGGCTTGTCGATCAGGATCGCCATCAGGGTCAGCCGCAGGGCGCCCAGGGACTGACGATGGCCGTTCGGCCCGCCCGCATGCTCACGACGAACTCGCCGTCGGTGACCCAGATGATCCGGAACGCCCGGTCGGTGGCGTCGGTGGGCACGAAGGTGATCTCGCGGCCACCCGGGATCTCCTCCACCTCCAGCGAGTCGCCGAAGAGCTCGACCAGGTCGGCCTCGGATGATCCGACGCCGGCGCCGGAGCGGGTCGTGATGATCGGGTTGGTGATGTCCACGCGCTCGATGAATCCGTCCATGACCGTGAAGTGGATCCCCACCGGGCCCGATGCCGGTTGGACCGTGTAGCACTGCGGGCGCTGACCCTCGGGCGGCAGTCCGGTCCAGGTGGTCGAGGCGACCTCCGCCGCGAACTCGACCGGATCGCCGAAGAACAACTCGTCCAAGCCGATCGTGGTCAGCTTCGATGCCCCGGTGAACGCCGGGTCCCCCGAGACCGGGCCCTGGGTCGGCGTCGGCACGGCCGAGCCTCCGCTGCCGTCGGGAGCCTGCGGCTCCGGCGTGGGCGTCGCCGTCGGTTCCGGCGGTGGTGTGGCGGTCGGGTCCGCAGCGGCGATCGTCGGCTCCTCGACGGCGGTCGTCGGCTCCTCGACCGCCGTTCCCGCATCGTCGTCGTCCCCGCTGCAACCGGCGGCGACCAAGGTCGCCACCGCCAGCGAGGCCGCGAGGCGGCGGGTCGATGAGCGCAACGGCATGGAAGAAGGGTAGTGACGCCACCTGCCGCCGTTGGCGCGGGTACGAGTGTCTAGGCTTGTCGGGCCATGCGTCGAGTCTCGACCCTGATCGCCGTCGCACTGCTCGTCGCCGCATGTGGTTCGTCACCCGGGCCCGTCCTGACCGCCGCGGCGACCAGCACCCCGATCCCGGAGCCCACCGCGACCCCCGTCCCCACACCGACACCGACACCCGTGCCGACCGCCACGCCGACCCCCGAACCGACCCCGACGCCCGTCCCGGACTGCCTGGCCGACGTGCCGCTCCGAACCCAACTCGGCCAACTGATGTTCCCGTTGGCCGCGCCGGCCGAGCTCGCGCTGCTCGACCAGCTCGCGGCGGCGCGGGAGGTGTCCGGCGTGATCACGCTGGGTGCGCCCACGCTCGACCAGCTGGCCGGCATCGCGGACATGGACGCCGCGGGAGTGCCGTTGATCGTGGCGTCCGACGAGGAAGGTGGCCGGGTGCAGCGCCTCGCCCACCTGTTCGGGTCGGTGCCGTCCGCCCGGGAGATCGCCGCCGGTACCGCCGCGACGGCCGTCGAGACCTTCGCCGCCTACGGTCGCGAGCTCGCCGCCGCGGGGGTCGGCATGGCGATCGCGCCGGTCGTCGACGTGGGTGGGGGACCGGGGATCGGTGATCGGGCGTTCTCGGACGACCCGACCGTCGTCGCCGAGTACGGCGCCGCGGTCGTCGAGGGCTACCGGCAGGCGGGGGTGACGCCGGTGATCAAGCACTTCCCGGGCCACGGCAGCGCATCGGCGGACACCCACCTCGCGTTCGCGACGACACCGCCCATCGAGACCCTCCGGGCCGTCGACCTCCTGCCCTTCCAGGCGCTCCTCGGCGACGACGTGCCCGTCCTGGTCGGCCATCTACTCGTGCCCGGCCTCACCGAGGATCTGCCCACGTCCCTGTCGCCCGCGGCCATCGACGGGTTGCTCCGCGGCGAGCTCGGCTTCGGCGGCGTCGTCATCACCGATGCGCTCGGCATGAACGCGGTGTCGGACCGCTGGGACAACGCCGAGGCGGCGGTCCTCGCCATCTCGGCCGGCGCCGACCTGGTGGTGCTCGACGACCCGACGCTCGTCTCGCCGGTGCTCGACGAGCTCGAGGCGGCCGTCGCCGCCGGGACCCTCGACGCCGCGAAGGTGCGCGCCTCGGTCGAACGGGTGCTCGCGTTGAAAGGCACCGACCCGTGCCGGCTGGAGACGACGTGACCGGAGACGTCCACCGGTCGGCGGCCGAGGGGTACGCCACGGGCGCCGATGCCTACGTCGCCGGGCGCCCCACGTATCACCCGACGGTCGTCACAGCCGTCGCCGACTCGGTTCGCGGCGGACGGGTGCTCGATCTCGGCGCCGGGACCGGCATCGCCACCGCGGCGCTGGTCGACCAGCGCCTGGACGTCGTCGCCGTCGAGCCCGTCGATGCGATGCGGGCCGAGCTCGCTCGACGGCTGCCGACCGTGGAGGTGCTGGCCGGCGGCGCGGAGGCGATCCCGCTCGACGACGGTGCCATCGACGCCGTGGTGGTGGCACAGGCCTTCCACTGGTTCGACCACGAGCGGTGCCTCGACGAGCTCGATCGAGTGCTCGCGCCCGGCGGCACGCTGGTCACGCTCTGGAACGTCCGGGACGAGAGCGTTCCCTGGATGGCCGAGTGGACGCGGATCTGCGACGCCCACGCTGTCGACACGCCCCGCTACCGGACGATGCGATGGCGCGACGCCATCGAAGCCGACCCACGATTCGGCCTCAGCGACGAGGTGTCGACGCCGAACCCGTATCCCAGCTCTCCCGAGGGTGCCGTTCAGCGCGCCCTGTCGACCAGCTTCATCGCCGCGCTCGACGACGACCGGCGGGCCGACGTGGCCGACCGGATTCGAGCGCTCGTGACCCCACTGGGAGACCGCTTCGAGTTCCCTTACCGGTCCGAGGCCCAGATCTGGCGACGCGTCGGCTGACCCGGATCGCGGGGGCGACCCGGCGCGGCGGCCGTAGAATCGGCCCGCCCCCGTAGCCAAGTCTGGTCAAGGCAGCGGACTTTTAATCCGAAGATCGTGGGTTCGAATCCCACCGGGGGCACTGGTTCCTTCCGCAATCCCGACGCTTGTCGGGCTGCGGCTGCGCCTGAGGCGCTGAGTCGTCGCTCGTCCCTCGCTCCTTCCGACGCTTGTCGGGCCGCGCTGCTCTACCCCTTGCGGAAGGGCCAGGCCACTTGGGCGGCGAAGGCGGAGGCCATCTCCTTCGGGGCGAGCGACTCGGGGAACGGGAAGCGTTCCTGGTCGATACCGGTTGGCGGGTACGACGTCGAGTCCGCGTTCTGGGTGCCGAAGGCCCGGTCCCAGATCGACAGGACGAACCCGTAGTTCGAGTCCCAGTGATCCTCACGAGCCGAGTGGTGGATCCGGTGGCTCTGGGGCGTCACCAGGACGTGTCGCAGCGGACCGAGTCGCAGCCGCACGTTGGCATGGACCAGGTACACCCACCAGGTGCCGAACGAGGCGATGATCGCCAGCCACTGGAGCCGCTGGATCGTCGGCCCCAACGCCACGATGATCCCGAGGCTGAAGACCGCCTGGAAGACCGCCTCGAGGGGATGGGACCGATCGGCGACGAACATCGTCATCGTCGTGGGGGAGTGATGCACCTCGTGGAAGCGCCAGAAGGCCGGCACCTTGTGCGTGATCATGTGCGTGAGCCAGAGGAGGAAGTCCCCGATCAGGAAGGCGAGCACGCCCACCGACCACGCCGGGAGCCCGTCGAACACGTCGAGGTGGAACAGGTTCATGTTCTCGGCGACCCAGTCATGGGACCGGAAGACGAAGAACCCGACGATCGTCACCATCGCCGGCGAGAGCGCCAGCGAGTAGAGGACGTTCATGAGGACGCGGGGGTCGCGGTAGTCGGGACGATCGATGGCGAAGACCCGCTCGGCCACCAGGAGCGCGGGGAGGCCGACGATCCACGTCATCGCCAGCGGCCTGCCGGCGATGTCGCGAGCTCTGGCGCCGAGGCTGTCGACGAGCGTTTCGGGCCAGCCGACCACAACGGCCAGGATCACCAGCGTGGTCACCGTGACCAGGGTCGGGAGCGCGTACCGCGGGCGTGCCTGTGCTGCCACCTGTTCGGTCGCGACCATGCCCGAATTCGCCCTCTCCGTGTGCCCGAACAGCACGCTACATGCGCCCGCCGGGTCCGTCAGTGAGCCGAATCGCCCTGTTCAGCCGTCGAGGTTGCGGGCGGTGTCGCTCAAGGGGACGTCGGTCTTGTGGCGTGGAAGCGTGCCGAACACCCGGTCGCCGAGGTTGGACGTCACACCGAGCCAGTACTCCTCGTTGCGGTAGTGATGGAGCCGGTGATTGCGGGCGAGGCGGGCATAGAAGCGTGTCCGGGGGCGGTACCGGGTGTGCACCATCAGGTGCGTCCACTCGTAGTTGGCGAACCCGATGTAGGTGAGCGCGAGGGCCGTCAGCAGCGAGACACCGATCGGCGACCCGGTGATCCACAGCAGCGGGGTGGCCCATGCGAGCGTGGTCAGGCCGAGCGCGACGCAGAAGATCGCGGCGTCGGGGCCCGCGAGCAGGAGGTTGTCCAGCGCGGGCGGGTCGACGTGGTGGTTCCGATGACCCACCCCGAGACCGAGTTTGCGCGTGGTCCAGGCGTCGGGGTCGGTGTGGAGTGCGTACTTGTGGATGAACCACTCCAGCGGTCCCGTGAACACCAGTACCGCGACCAGGACGACGAGATCACCGCGAGACACGCTCCAGACAGAGAGTCGGGCGACGACGGTGACCGCGACCGCCACCAGGATCACCCGGGGTGACCAGTGCGCGAGGAAGACGCGAAGGATCTCCCGTTTCGTGCGCAGGTCCGACGCTCGGACCGACCGGGGGTCATCCAATGCGGTCATGCGGGTTCGAAGCTACGGGCTCGTGGCCGTCGACGGCAACCAGCCGGGCCGGGCGGTCCGAGCGCAGCCGTTACGCTGCGATCCGACACGTCGCACGCACTCGAGCCGAGCCGGGAAGCCGATCACGATGACCACGCCTCAGACGCTGCCGGTCGACGGTGTGCTGCCCGAGTTGGTCGCGGCGCTGGGCGACCGGCGGCGAGCCGTGCTCCACGCGCCGCCCGGGGCGGGCAAGACGACCCGCGTCCCCCCGGCACTCCTGCGCGCCGACTGGCTCGCAGGGCGCGTCGTGATGCTGGAACCGCGTCGGGTCGCGGCCCGCGCTGCGGCGGCCCGAATCGCCTCGGAGCTCGGCAGCCGGGTCGGCGACCTCGTGGGCCACCGGGTCCGCAACGACACTCGCGTCGGTCCCGACACGCGGATCGAGGTGGTCACCGAGGGCGTGCTGACCCGCATGCTCCAGGACGATCCGTCGTTGCCCGGCGTCGGGGTGGTGGTCTTCGACGAGTTCCACGAGCGCAGCCTCCATGCCGACCTCGGGCTCGCGTTGACGATCGAGGCGCAGACCGCGCTGCGCCCCGACTTGGCCATCCTGGTGATGTCGGCGACGCTCGACGATCGACGGATCGCCGGGGTTCTCGGCGGTGCGCCCGTGATCCGCAGCGAGGGCCGTCGGCATCGGGTCGAGACCCGTCATCGACCTCGACGGAGCTCGCACCTCGAGGACGACGTCGCCTCCGCCATCGAGCACGCGGTCGGCCACGACGGGGGTGACATCCTCGCCTTCCTCCCCGGCGCGCGGTGGATCCGCCGAACCGCCGAGCGGCTGGCGGGTCGCGTACCGGGTGGGGTGATCCTGCCGCTGCACGGCTCGCTCGACGGCGCCGAGCAGGACCGGGCGCTCGCCCCCGACCCGCACGGTCGTCGCAAGGTGGTGCTCGCCACCGACATCGCGGAGACCTCGTTGACGATCGACGGCGTTCGCATCGTCGTCGACGGCGGTCAACGCCGGGCCCCGAGGTTCGACCCCCGTTCCGGGCTCACCCGTCTCGAGACCGGCCGGATCTCGGTCGCCTCCGCCGATCAGCGTCGGGGTCGGGCCGGCCGTCAGGCGCCCGGCGTCTGCTATCGGCTGTGGTCCGAGTCCGACCAGCAGCACATGGCCGAGTTCGATCCGCCCGAGATCGCCGTCGCCGACCTGAGCGGACTCCGGTTGCAGCTCGCCGCCTGGGGCGCGACCGCGGACGAGCTGACGTGGATCGACCGGCCACCGTCACACGCGCTGGCCGAGGCCGAGGTGCTGCTCGGGCGACTCGGCGGGCTCGACGCCACCGGGAGACTCACCGCCCATGGGCGCGAGATGGTGGCGTTCGCCGCGGAACCCCGGCTGGCTCACATGATGTTGCGCGGTCGCGCGCTCGGACTGGGCGGCCTGGCCTGCGACGTTGCCGCGCTGCTCTCCGGACGTGATCCGTCGACCTCGAGGCATGTCGACCTGCGTGATCGTGTGCTCGACCTCCGACGCGGCGGCGGCGCGCCGGCCCTTCGCGAGGCTCGGGACACGGCGCGCCGCTGGCGCCGAGAGCTCGGGGTGGGTGAGGGCGGCGACACCGACGACACGGGCCTGGTCATCGCCCTGGGGTTCCCCGACCGGATCGGTCAGCAGCGTGGAAGTCCGACGAGCTACCGGCTCGCCTCCGGCCGCGGCGCGGAGCTCCCGAGCGGGGATCCCCTCACCGGTTCGGCGTGGCTCGGTGTCGCCGACGTCGACGGAGAACCGGCGGGAGGCCGGATCCATCTGGCCGCCCCGATCGAACCCGAAGCGTTGACGACCGTCTTCGCCGACGACATCGAGGTGGCCGATCACGTGGTGTGGGACGAGCGGCGCGGCGACGTCAGCGCCGAGCGTCAGTCCCGCATCGGGTCGACCGTGCTCAAGCGGGAGCCGATCGACCGACCAGACCCCACGGCGTTGGCGGGCGCGTGGGCGGCGGGCATCGCGTCGGAAGGCCTGAGCCTGCTCCCGTGGCCCGACGGGTTGCAGGAGTGGCGTGATCGGGTCGCCTTCCTGCGCCGGATCGACGGTGAGGACTGGCCGGACCTCGGCGACGATGCGCTCGTGGCCACGACGAGTGCGTGGCTCGCGCCCCATCTCGTCGGGGTCCGGCGCCGGCGGGACCTCGGCCGTCTCGACCTCTCGTCGATCCTGCGATCCCAGCTGGGGTGGGAACAGCAGCGACGACTCGACGAGTGGGCGCCCACGCACCTGACGGTGCCGAGCGGCAGCAACGTCCGGCTGGACTACGGCGCGGAGGACGGGCCCGTGTTGGCCGTCAGGCTCCAGGAACTGTTCGGTCTCACCGACACACCGCTGGTGGCCGGCGGGCGAGTCCCGGTCGTCGTCCACCTGCTGTCGCCCGCCCAGCGGCCCGTCCAGGTCACGAGGGACCTCGCGAGCTTCTGGCGCGAGACCTACCCCCAGGTGAAGGGGGAGTTGATGGGCCGCTACCCCAAACACCAATGGCCCGATGACCCGCTGACCGCCGAGGCGACGAACCGGACGAAGAAGCAGCGTCGTTGACCGCGGCGCTGTCACGCCGGGTCTCGCGGTGGGTCAGAGCTGGTCGTTGACCGTCTCGTCCGCCGCGTCCAGGAGATGGACGCGGTCGGTCGTCGTCAGGTGGCCGTCGACGAGCCCGAACCAGCGTCCGGCGAGATTCGAGATGCGCCGGTGGGGAATCCCCAGCGACGCCTCCAGGGCGTAGATCACCCCGCCGTGACTCACCACGACGATCGTCTGGCCCCGATGCGCCTCGACCAGGTCGTCGAGGCCCGCACGGACCCGATCGACCAGGGTCGCGTCGTCCTCCCACCCGTCGGGCCACCGACCCTGTGCGAGATAGCCCGGGAACTGGTCGTCGATCTCGCCCCGGGTCAGCCCGGAGAAGCCCCCGGCATCACGCTCCATCAACCGGCGGTCGAGCCGCACTGGTGCGACCCCGGTGACCTCGCTGATGCCGTGGGCGGTCTGGTGGGCTCGTTGCAGCGTGGAGGCCACCAGGACGTCGAAGCGGGGGAGCGAAGCCGCAGCGACGCGCGCCTGTCGATGTCCCAGGTCGCTCAACGGCGGGTCGGCGCGGCCCTGCCATCGGCCCTGCGCATTCCAGACCGACTGCCCGTGCCGGACGATGAGGATGCTGGTCACACCGAGACCGTAGCGAGACCCGCGCGCCGGTACGCTCCCATTCATGGCCAAGCTCCGACTCTTCGCCCAGGTGCGAGAAGCCGCCGGGACGGGCTCCGCCGAGTTCGCCGGCGACACCGTCGGCGACGTCGTGGCGGCAGCCGTCGCGACCTACGGCGCCGACTTCGAGGCCCTGCTCACGACCTGCCGGATCTGGGTCAACGGCGAGCCCGCGCTCGAGGGCGACGCCGTCGGCCCGAAGGACGAAGTGGCCCTTTTGCCCCCCGTCTCGGGCGGTTGAACCTCCCGGTTCCGGCCCGCCCGGTACCATCGAGACCGTGACTGATGCCATTGAACGGGTCACGGGCCCCGAGTACGTCGCCGGTCTCGACGAAGCCGACCTGGATGCCGTGCGCGCGAAGCGACAGGAGTGCCAGGACCTGGAGAACGGCCTGTCGTATGTCCGCCGGCTCCTGCACGGCCGTCTCGACATCGTGCGCAGCGAGCTGGAACAGCGCCGGTCGGGCGCCGAACCCGCGGACCTCGACGCCATCATCGCCCGTCTGCCCGAGCTCCTCTCCGAGGGGTCTCGCAGCGACAGCCTTCCCCGGCCGCCACAGGATCTCGCCCCCGGCGGCGAGGCCGATGCCCTCGCAGCCGAGCTCGAGCTCCGGTTCCCGGCCTCGGCGATGGGCAGTCTCCCCGAGCGGTCCAACGAGGAGCTCGCGGAGCTGAGCGACTCGCTGGCCAGCTTCGAGCGCGAGGTGTCGGAGATGCGCTCGTCGTTGCACGGCGTCATCGATCGGCTCCACGACGAGATCGTCCGGCGCTATCAGGCCGGCGACGCATCGGTCGACAGCCTCCTGACCTGACACGAATCCTGACCGGGCAACGCAGAATTCGGTCGCTCGCGTTAGCGTGGTCGCCGTGAATGCCGCGAGAGGGTCACGAGGGGAGGGCGCGCACCGGGTCTCGGTGCTCTCACTCCACACCTCCCCTCTCGCTCAGCCGGGCAAGGGCGATGCCGGCGGAATGAACGTCTACGTCCGCGAGCTCGCTGCCGCGCTCGCCCACCGGGGCGCGGACTGCACCGTCTACGTCCGCCGATGGCACGACGATCTGCCCGGCGAGGTCCGCGTCGAGCCCGGCGTCCGTGTCGCCCATGTCGACGCCGGAGCCCACGACCTCCCCAAGGAGGAGTTGCCCGGGGTGGTCGACGCGTTCCGCGACGGCGTGCTCGCCGACATCGAGGCCCGTGGCGGGACCGACATCGTCCATGCCAACTACTGGCTGTCCGGCGTCGCAGGCCACGCGGTCAAGCACGAGCTCGACCTCCCGCTCGTCACCACCTTTCACACGCTGGCCCGGGTGAAGGCCGAGACCGGCGACGACGAGCCTCAGCGTCGAATCGACGCGGAGGCCGAGGTCATCAGCTGTTCCGACGTGATCACCGCCAACAGCGTGGCCGAGTCACAACAGCTCGTCCGCCTGTACGACGCGGACCCGCTGCGGATCGAGGAGGTCGCGCCCGGCGTCGAGCACGCCCTGTTCTCGCCCGGCGATCAGGCCGGTGCCCGTCGCGCGATCGGACTCGGTGCGGGACCGGTCCTGATGTTCGTCGGCCGCATCCAGCCCCTGAAGGGTGTGGATGTCGCGGTGCGAGCTTTCGCGGCCCTGGGCAGACCGGACGCAACCCTGTTGATCGTCGGCGGCGCCAGCGGCACGTCGGGCGACACCGAGGTGGATCGCATCGATCGGCTCGTCGACGACCTGGGCGTTCGCTCTCAGGTGCGCTTCGTCGAGCCGCAGCCGCACCACATGCTCTCGACGTACTACCGGGCGGCGGACCTCGTCCTCGCGCCCAGTCGGTCCGAGTCGTTCGGGCTCGTCGCCCTCGAGGCCGCGGCGTGCGGGACTCCCGTCGTGGCGGCTGCGGTCGGCGGCTTGCGCACGCTGGTCGAACACGGGCGCACCGGCTTCCTGGTCGAGGGGCGCGACCCGGCGGTGTATGCAGCCTTCGCGAACGAGATCCTCGACAGCCGTCTCCTCGCCGCCGAGATCGCGATGAACGCGGCGGAGCGGGCGAGGGCCTACACGTGGACCGCGATGGCCGACCGGTTGATGGGCATCTACGCGGGTCTGCGCGAGCGGCAGCTCGTCTCCTGTTCCTGACGTGCGCGCACCGAGCACCGACGCCGAGCTCGATGCGTTGGAGTCCGCGATCGACGCCTGGCTCGGCGACCAGCTCGCGGAGAACCCGGTGGTCGTGGCCGTCGAACGGGGCGAGCCCGGCCGGCGGCGGTGGTACGTCCGCGTCCACGGCGAGGACAAGGACGTCTACAGCATCTGGTTCACGCTCGGCCAACGCACGCTTGCGTTCGAGACCTACTTCATGCCGTCGCCCGAGGAGAACCGCGAGGCATGCTTCGCACATCTGCTCGGCCGGAACCAGGCCCTGTTCGGCCTCGCCTTCTCGATCGGCGAGGAGGAGGCGGTCTTCCTCTCCGGCCAGCTCCCGAACCACGCGGTCGACCAAGACGAGCTGGACCGCGTACTCGGCACGATCTACGCCACGGTCGAGCAGTGCTTCCTCGCCGCGGTGCGTCTCGGCTTCGCCAGCAGGATCCCCTCGAGCACCACGTAATCCATTTTCAGTGCTTTTCGTTGCTTTTCGATCCTGCCGTCGGTAGGGTCCATGCCGTGCCGGCGCTCGGGCGGAGCCCACGATCGGGGAAGCGTGGTCACCGCCCGCGCCGGCCGTTCCCGCAACGCTTCGCGACGGTTCGGACACCCCCCGTGAGGCCTTCGTCACACCCTCGGTTCGCCGGCTTGTAACGATGCGTACAGCTGATAGGTTGCGCCCTCGCGACGTCCCGCGCCGTCGCCAACTGTCGCCGTGAAGCACATGATCCACGATCGCCGACGGGCCCGCACCCGCTCCATTGCCGCGCTGCTTTTGGCGGTGCTGGCCTCGGCCGTCCTGCCTGCCGGCGCCCAGACCGACCAGATCGAGGATGCACGCGAGGCGCGCGAGGAAGCTCGGGCCGCCGCCGCCGAGGCGGCGACCGGGCTCGATCCCTTGCTCGCCGAAGACGCGGAACTCGAGGCGGCGGTCGATGCGCTCGAGGCCCACGTCGCCACACAGGAGGCGAAGCTCGAGTCGATCCAGCAGTCGCTCGCGGCCTCGCGGGTCGAGGCACAGGACGCGGCCAATCGGGTCGTCGATCTCCAGATCGAGATCGGGGCGCTGCGCGGCACGCTGCAAGCCCGTGCGCTCGAGGCCTACGTCTCGAGCGGGACCCAGCGCGTCGACACCATCTTCACGTCCGACGACGTGACCGAGGCGGCACACAAGCGAGCGCTCCTCGACACGATCAACGCCAACGAGACCGATCTGATCGGGCTGCTCCGCGCGGCCGAGGACGCCCTGGCCGACCTCTCCCAGGAGGCGGACGAGGCGGTCGCCCGAGTGGCCGACGAGGAAGCGGCCGAGGCCGCCCAGCTCGTCGAGCTGGAGGCCGCGCTCGAAGCCGAGCGCGAGGTCAAGGCCGCACTGGAGAACCGCATCGCCGAGCTCCGCGCCGAGGTCGACGCCCTGGAGGACGAGGAAGACCGACTCACCAGTCTGATCACCGGCCTCATCGCCGAGGAGGAGCGCCGCCTGGCCGCCGAGGAGGAGGCCCGTCGCCGAGCCGAGGAGCTGCGGCGCCTGGCCGAGGAGGCCGAACGCAATCGCACCGAACCCGAGGACGTGCCGACGCCCGAGCCGCTGCCGCCCCCGGAGAGCGCCGGAAACCTCACCTGGCCGGCCGGCGGCATCGTCACCTCCGGCTTCGGTCCCCGCTGGGGCCGCCAGCACAACGGCATCGACATCGCCGCCGCGACCGGCTCCCCGGTCTATGCCGCCCAGTCCGGCACGGTCATCCAGGCCTCGGCGTACGGCGGCTACGGCAACATGGTCGTGATCGACCACGGCGGCGGATTCACCACCGTGTACGCCCACCTGTCGGAGTTCGCCGTCTCCTCCGGCCAGAGCGTCTCGGCCGGCGCCGTGATCGGTGGCATGGGGTGCACCGGCAGCTGCACGGGTCCGCACCTCCACTTCGAGACGCGGGTCAACGGCATCCCCCAGGACCCCTTCCTCTATCTCTGAGGACCGCGGGCGTTCGCGACCGGGACGACACCGCCCGGTACGCCGCGCCCCTCCCGGCGCGGTCCCACTACTGTGCTCGCCGTGAACGAACTGCTGGTCGTCGGTGGCGGGAAGATGGGCGAGGCCTTGATCGGAGGTCTGCTGGCGGCCGAGTGGACGACGCCGGACGGGATCGTCGTGGTCGAGCCCGTCGAGGCGCGCCGCGACGAGTTGGCGAAGGCGCACGACGGGATCGGTGTCGTCCCCGACGTGGGGAGCGCTCCGCCCCTCCCCGACGTGCTGGTCGCGGTCAAGCCGAATCACTGTGAAGAGGTCTGTCGTGGGCTCGAGCGCCGGGAGCGCGTGCTCTCGATCGCTGCCGGCGTCACCACCGAGTCGCTCGACGCCTGGTTGCCCGACGGCGCCCGTGCCGTGCGGGCCATGCCCAACACGCCTGCGCTCGTGGGGTGCGGGATGGCGGCGATCTGTGGTGGGGCCGCGGCCGGCCCTGACGATCTCAGCTGGGCCAGCGAGATCCTTTCGGCGGTGGGGGAGGTCGTCGTGTTGAGCGAAGCGCACATGGACGCCGTCACCGGCGTGAGCGGCTCGGGCCCGGCATACGTCTTCCTGATGGCGGAGGCCATGGTCGATGCCGCCGTGGCGGTCGGACTCGACCCCGGGACCGCCGACACGCTGGTTCGCCAGACCCTGCTCGGTGCATCGAAACTGCTGGCCGAGTCGGGCGAGCCACCGGCGCGGTTGCGCGAGAACGTCACCTCGCCCGGAGGCACGACCGCTGCGGGCCTCGACGTCTTCGCCCAGCGGGACTACCGCGGAGTCGTGGCCGACGTCGTCGCTGCGGCGACGGCTCGTTCCGTCGAACTCGGCCAGGGGTGAGCGCCGGCGCGGTCGGCGCCCCCAGCCGTGGTCGCGCCTCGATCGACGGCCGTCCACGTGTGGGTCGAAGGACCCAGAACCCCCGAGTTTCCGCACCGCGGAACCCGTGCCGCGAAATCCGGTCTCCAGCTTTTGGCATCCCGTTCAACGTGACGTAAGGTGACGCCGGCTAAGCGGAAGGGGTAGGAGATGGCGCAGCCGGAGGGCCTTGCACGGTTCATGACAGTCGCAGAGGTGGCAACGCTGATGCGTGTTTCGACCATGACTGTGTACCGTCTCATCAAGGCGGGGGACATCCCTGCGGTTCGGGTCGGAAAGTCGTATCGCCTTCGCGAAGACGATGTCGACCGCTTCCTCTCGAGCCGGTACACACAGGCCGGCTGACAGCGCACGAGGGACTCCAACGAAGGCCGGCGAGCGATCGCCGGCCTTCGTCGTTTTCGCCGGTGGTCGGCTACCGGGATCGCTCCGCGCTGCCAGTAGGGTGACGCCGTGGCCGACATGCGGTTCGACACGATCAGCTTTCTGACCGACTACGGCCTCGAGGACGAGTTCGTCGGGGTCGTGAAATCGGTCATCCGTTCGATCACGCCCGAGGTCGAGGTCGTCGACATCACCCACGGTGTGCGTCGTCACGACGTCCGCGCCGGCGGCCTCGCGCTCGCCCGGGCTGCCCAGTACCTCGTGCCCGGCGTCGTCCTCGCCGTCGTCGACCCGGGCGTCGGCACCGACCGGCGACGCGTCGCCGTCGAGGTCGGCGACGGTCAGTCGATCCTGGTCGGTCCGGACAACGGTCTGCTCGCGCCGGCGGTGGCCATGGTCGGCGGCGCCACGCGGGCGGTCGAACTGGACAACGCCGCATGGTTCGTCCCGGCGCCCGGCCCGACCTTCGACGGTCGTGACGTCTTCGCTCCGGTCGCGGCGCACATCTGCGCCGGCGTCCCACTGCTCGAGCTCGGGACCGAGATCGAGCCCGCCACGCTGATGCCGGGGGTCCTGCCCGTCGGTGGCCGGGAGGGCGACGCGGTGGTCGGCGAGGTCCTGTGGGTGGATCACTTCGGCAACCTGCAGCTCAATCTGGATCCCGACGACCTCGACGGGATGGACGGGGCGCTCCAGATCCGCGCCGGCGACATGACCCGGCCGCTCGAGCGCGTCAGCGCATACGGCCAGATAACCGCCGGTGCCGTCGGGCTCCTGACCGACTCCTACGGCCTGTTGTCGCTCGCCGTGCAGCGAGGCTCGGCGGCCGACGAGTTGCGGATCGGCGAGTCCGACCAGGTCCACATCGTGACGACGGGTGAGGTGGTCGGGGTCAGCACACCGGTCGAGCTGGGGAGGCGCTGATGCGGCCCGCGACGACGCTGGTGATCGCGATCCTGCTCGGCATCATCCTCGTCGCGAGCGTGGTGCAGCTGTTCTTCCTGGCTCGCTGAGGCGTCTCAGCCCGCGGACAGCAACAGCGTCATCGTCGCCGCGAGCCGGTCGGGTTCGGCCGTCGGTCGCGCGGCCGGCTCCGTGTCCGCGATCGGCGCGTCTTCGGCGTCCTCGAAGGGGAGGGTCGCCGGCGCCTCCGTCGGCGGTTCCGGCGTGGCCACGACCTCAGGTGTCGGCTCGCCGGTGGCTCGAGGTTCCGGTGGTGGCGGGGCGGGCGCGCCGCCGGAGACCGAGGCGAACCGGTGGGTCGTGTAGAGGCGGCCGTCGTCGGTCCAGACCACCCCGATGCCGACGAGCGTGTAGCCCGGGTCGAGCACGTTCGCGGCGTGGCTCGGGCTCGCCATGAAGGCGTCCATCACCGCGTCGAGGCTCCCGCCCCGACCCACGTTCTCGCCCACCTTGGTCCAGTCCGAGGGCGCACCCGTGACGATGTCGTCGGCGTGGGCGAGGGTGACGTTCTCGGCCATCCAGTACGTCCAGGACCGTGCCGCGTCCCGCATCGACGTGTCGAGCGTCAAGGGCCCGAGGCCGGCCGCGGCCCGCTCGGCGTTGATGTGGTCGACGAATCGGGCCTCGTCCTGGGGCGCGAGCGTCCAGGTCGCGTCCTGGGCTCCGACCGCCGACACCGCGGCGACCGCGGCGAGCAGGGTCAGCACGAGGAGGCAGACGGCTCGGCGCAGCGGGACGATCACGAGCGGCCATCGGCGCGCCCCAGGGGGCGGGCATGGGCCGTTCGGCCCTTCGGAGGCCACCGTGGGTCGAACGGCTCACCGGTGGCGGCTCATTCCCGGGCCCGTCCCGACGCTAACGTCGTGCGCCATGAACATCAGTGCCGTCGTCGAGGCGCACAGCGACAGCGACCACATCGCTCTTCGCTACAGGGACGAGGAGATCACCTACGGCCAGCTCGCCGGAGCCATCCGGCGGGTCCACGCGGGATTGGAGGCCGTCGGGGTCGGTCCCGGGCAGCGCGTGATGGTGTTCGCCGGCACCACCCCGCACTTCGTGGCCGTCCTGTTCGGCGTCCTGCGGGCGGGCGCGGTCGCGGTCCCGGTCAATCCCCTGTCGCCGGCGCCCGAGATGTCCCAGGAGATCGCCGTGATCGACCCGGACCTCGTGTTCGCCGGGCCGGCGTCGGCCGCGACGCTGGCGACGTGCGACGTGCCGTGTCCGGTCGTCGCCCTGCCCGGCGCCGAGCTGCCGGGAGCGACCTCCCTGGACGACTTCGTCGTGGACGGCCGGCCGGAACCGGTCGCCCGTGACGTGGACGACGTGGCCCTGCTGCTGTTCACCAGCGGAACGGCGGGTGCCCCCAAGGCCGCGATGCTGACGCACGGCAATCTGCAGTCGAACGTGGACCAGGTCGACGCGCACGCGCCGGAGTTGGCGTCCTCCGACGACGTCGCGCTCGGCGTGCTGCCGCTGTTCCACATCCTCGGCATCAATCTCCTGTTGGGGGTGATCATCCGCGCCGGGGCCTCGGTCGTGCTCGTCGAGCGGTTCGATCCGGTGAGCGCGATCGAGCTCGTCGAGCGTCACGGCGTCACCTTCATGTCCGGCCCGCCCGCGATGTGGCAGGCGCTGGCCGATCACCCCGGTGTCGAGCCGTCGTCCTTCGCCAGCGTGCGCATCGCCATTTCCGGCGCCGCGGGTCTGCCGCGTCCCGTCGCCGATCGCGTCCAGGAGCATCTCGGCATCACGCTCTCGCAGGGCTACGGCCTCACCGAGGCGTCACCCGTGCTGACGCTCGGCTACGGCACGGGCGCTCCCGTCACCTCGGTCGGCCGGCCGATCCCCGGTGTCCAGATGCGGCTCGTCGACGCCGGCGGGAACGACGTCCCGGTCGGCGACGAGGGAGAAGTGCTGGCTCGTGGAGCCAACATCTTCCCCGGCTACCTGAACGACCCCGAGGCGACCCAGGCGGCGCTCGACGAGGACGGATGGCTCCACACGGGCGATGTCGCTGTCGTCGACGACGACGGGTTCCTCTACATCGTCGATCGTTCCAAGGACCTGATCGTCGTCTCGGGCTTCAACGTGTTCCCCGGCGAGGTCGAGGCGGTGTTGGGCGATCACCCCGGCGTCGACGAGGCCGCGGTCGTCGGTGTCCCACACGCTGCCACGGGTGAGGCGGTGAAGGCGGTCGTCGTGCCCGTCGACGGCGCGGTGCTCGACGAGGCCGCGTTGATCACCCACTGCGAGGAACGCCTCGCCCGCTACAAGTGTCCGCAGGTCGTCGAGGTCGTCGCCGAGCTGCCACGGGGGAGCGCCATCGGCAAGGTGCGGCGCCGCGACCTGCGGTGACCGAGCCGACCTCGGTGACCGATCCCGCCGCCGAGGTCGGCCGCGACGAGAGGCACGACCGGGGCTACGGCTGGTTCCACGACTCCTTCGCCGGCCGATTGCTCCTCACCGGCGTGTTCGCGTTCCTCGGCTACACGCTCGTCGTGTGGAACCTGCCCTCGTCGGAGCTGCGGTCGGAGTTGCGCCCAGGCCTCCGCCCGGTCGTCAACGCGGTCGCGATCGATCAGAGCTGGTCGGTGTTCGCTCCCAATCCCACGACGGTGTCGCTGGCGGTCGAGGCCGACGTCCACCTGTCGTCAGGCGAGGTGATCCGCCACCGCTTCCCCCACGGCGACGACTTCATCGGCGCCTACCGCGAGTACCGGTGGCGCAAGTGGGAGCGCCGCATCCGGCTCGACCGCAACGACCACCTGTGGCGCCCGACGGCCCAATGGGTCGCGGCGCAGTACGAGGATGTGGGGCCGGTCCGGCGTGTCGTCCTGATCCGCACGTTCTCCGAGACCCCTGAGCCGGGGACCGGGGCCGATCGGGTGTGGGAGACCGTCGAGTTCTACGACTACGACGCGACGACGGGAGAGCGGACGTCGTGAGATCCCTGGCCTCGGGCTTCGCCGACGCCTGGCTGCGGTTCTGGTTCACGCCGACGTCGCTCGCCACCTATGCGGCCATGCGCACGGTGCTCGGCGTGTCGGTGGTCGGTTGGGCTCTCTCGATCCTCCCGGATCTCCGCACGTTCTACTTCGACGACGGGCTGCTGCAGGAACCCGACTACGCCCCGTACCGGCTCGGGCTCTTCCAGTGGTTCACCTCCGACACGGCCGTGGTGGTGGTCTGGGTGGTCCTCCTGGTGAGCGGGGCGGCGCTGGCATCGGGCCAGCGGGTGCGCATCGCCGCGCCCCTGATGTGGCTCGCGATGTTGTCCATGCAGCAGGGAGCGCCCAGCGCGCTGAACGCGGGCGATCTCCTCCTCCGCATCTGGGGGGCCTACTTCGCCTTCTTCGCGCTGGTGACCCCGGGCCGGTTCCTCGACACGCCGCTCCTCGGAATCCGTGGCGACGACGGCTCCCGGCAGTGGATGACGGGGCCCTCCTGGCTCATCCGCCTGGCCCAACTGCAGCTGACGGTCGTCTATCCGGCGACGATCATCGCCAAGCTCGACGGCGACACCTGGCGGGAGGGCACCGCGGCGCTCTATGCGATCGGTCTCGTCGACTTCGAACGCTTCTGGTTGCCCGACTTCGTCCGGGAGAACCTGCTCCTCGGGAACCTCATGACCTGGTTCACCGTCGCCGTCGAGATCAGCCTTCCCTTCCTGCTGTGGACGCGACGGACGCGGTGGGTCGGCATCGGCGCCGGCCTCGTCATGCACCTCGGGTTCGACTACACGATGCGGCTCGGGTTCTTCCTCCCCGCCATGCTCGTCGGCTACCTCGCCTTCGTCCGGCCCTCCGAGGTCGAGTGGGGGCTCACGCGGGTGATGCGTCGCGCCCGCCGCGACGCCCGGGACCAGCCCGAGCTCGCGACCGAGGACCGGTCGGCGACCATGGTGTGAGGGCGGCTGATCGCCCCCGCACCAGAAGGTTTGTGAATTCGTGAACAAGCGTCGTAGGCTCGCCCCATGAGCACCCGCCGGATACCGGACGCGACGGTCGACCGTCTTCCGGTGTACCTCAGGGTGCTGCTCGACCTCGCAGCCGATGGCGAGGCCACGGTCTCGTCGGAACGGTTGGCGGAACTGGCAGGCGTGAACGCGGCGAAGGTGCGGAAGGACCTCTCCCACCTCGGCAGCTACGGGACCCGCGGCGTCGGCTACGACGTCGAGTACCTCCGCTTCGAGATCACGAGTCGACTCGGGCTGGCGACCGAGTCGTCGGTGGCCATCGTCGGCATGGGCAACCTCGGTCGCGCCCTCGCCAACCACAGCGGCTTCCGCGACCGCGGGTTCATCGTCGCAGGTCTCTACGACGTCGATCCGTCCAAGGTCGGCACCGAGATCGCCGGGATCGAGATCGCACACGTGGACGATCTCGCCGGCGCCGGCGAGGTCTCGATCGGCGTCATCTCCACGCCGCCGGCGGTCGCCCAGAGCGTCGCCGACGCACTCGTCGGCGCCGGGGTGCGCGCGGTCCTGAGCTTCGCCCCGAC
>JBCCFK010000007.1:0-38157 GCA_039029775.1 Actinomycetota bacterium
CGGGCAGGGTTTTTACGAGACCTTTTCGTTAGCGCGCTATGAGAGGGTGCGTGCTGTCCGGCCGCTAATCGCCAAGCGGCGTGGCTGTTACCGGCTGGGGGCAGCGAGTCTTGAAAGCGGTGACCTTTTCGGTTTTTTTGTCGCGCGGGCAAGCACCCTGACGCATGCGCAGGAACTGGTGGTTTTTCCAAGCCCGCGTTCCGTGCCCGGTTTTCAGATTCCACCTCGTGTGCCTGATGGGGAAAGCCAGGGACCTGCGCAGCTTTACGAAGACTACTCGCGCCCGCGAAGCGCTCGCGAGTATCAGGCTGGTGATCCGATCAACAAGATCGACTGGAAGGCAAGCGCGAGATTGCGTCAGCCGATGGTTCGCACCTTCGACCCAAGCAACGGTCATCACGTCATCATCCTTCTCGAGTGTGAGACCAGCGATGCCCCGTGGCGGGAACGTCCGGACAGTCTGGAATCGGTGGTCTGTGCCGCGGCCTCGGTTGCGGTGCTCGCAATCGAGGCGGGTCACCAGGTTGGGCTGGTGACCAACGGAATGTCATTGGCGAGTGGCCGGCCGATCCTGCCGCCCGGCGCGGGTCCGGCGCAGCTGGATCTCGGGAGCCAGAGGAACACCGACGCGAGCACGGTGACCAGGACGGTGAACTCCTTGATGTCGATCAGGTTGTCCACCGGCACCGGCCGGAGCGACGGTCCCATGGTCGGGATCTCGGCGGTCCCCATGCGCTGGGTGTCGTCGAGGGTCTGCGTCGAGGGCCGGCCCGCCCACGCCTCCAGGACGACGGCGGCGTGAAGTGGGTCCTGCGGCGCGCGATCGAGCTTGGCCATCACCAGGTCGATCTGCGTGTCTGACTCCTGGTTCATGCGGTCAGCACCTCGAAGGTGTCCGCGTAGTGGCGCAGCTGCTCCTCGGAGGAGAAACGACGGCCGATGCGGCGGAATCCGCGCCGCCCCATCATCTGGGCGGTGTCGGGGTTGTCGAGCAGGAAGCGGATGCCGTGACCGATGCCGAACGCGTCGCCGGCGTTGACGAGGACCCCACAGCCGCGGATGGCGTCGGCGCATCCGCCGACGCTCGTGCTGACCACGGGTCGCCCTTCGGACATCGCCTCGAGCAGGCTCAGCGGGAGCCCTTCGGAGATCGACGTCGAGAGGTAGATGTCCGCTTCCCGCATCGCCTTTCGCGGGTCCTCGGTGGGCCCGCGAAACTCGAAGCGGTCGCCGAGATCGAGTTCAGCGTGCACCCGCAGGCACATGTTGTAGTAGTCGCGGTTGGCGTCGGAGACCGGGCCGTAGTGGACGAAGCGGGCGTCGGGCTCCGCGTCGAGGACCTGTCGGGCGGCACGGAGCATCGTGACGACGTCCTTGAGCGGATCGATGCGGCCGACGGTCGTCACCACCTTGCCGTTGGAGGGGTCGCCGGCCGGCGCGGGCCGCGGCGGTCGGGTGACCCCGTTGACGATGGTGCGCAGCTGGTCCTCGCGGGCGCCGAGGGCGCGCTCCCACGGGTGGTGCGAGTCGCAGACCGGCGAGATCTGGTCGGCCAGCGCGTAGCTCAACCGCGACAGTCCGCGGGCCAGGCGGGTGGTGGTGAACTGGCGCCCGGCCGGTGGGCCGGTACGGGCCGCCTCGAGGTACGCCTCGCGCACGTAGATGCCGTGTTCGGCCAACATCACCGGCACGTCGTTCTCGGTCCGGTGCGCGGCGGCCATCGCCGCGCCCCAGCCTGCGGCGGTGAGGAGGACGACGTCGCTCTCGGGCAGCGGCGTAGCCGCGGTGGCGGTGAGCCAGTACAGCGTCTGCCAGAGCTCAGTGGCCTCAAGCGCGGAGTACTGCACGTCGACGAAGAGGTCGGAGTTCTGGGCCCGGCACACGCGGTCGAGCTCCTCGAGGAAGTACTCCCACGCCTCGGCCGAGCGGAACGCGTTGCGGGCCCACTCAGGGGAGCGCCGGCACTTGCCGAACAGGTCGATCAACTCGCCCGTGTCGGTGTCGGTCCCGAGCACGAGCCTGGTCAGGTCAGCCGGGAGCAGGTGTTGTTCGGCGGCCGCCGGCTGTTGGCGGCGCCGGCGTCGGTTCCTGCCGATCGGTCGCGACCACAGCTCGATGCCCCGCTCGAGCGTCACGTGCTCCGGCAGGTCGAACAGTGGTTTGCGTCGGATGCCGCCAGCGGTGATCGGCACGAGGTGCCACTGAACGTCGGGGAGCCCCTCGACGAGGTCGTGGCACCAGCTCGAGACGCCACCCATGACATACGGGTAGGTGCCCTCGGTGATCAGCGAGACTCGCATTGGCGTTCGTGCGGTGACGCCGAGGGCTAGGCGCCCTTGGCGGTGGGCGCCGTGTGTTCGTCCGCGTCGACGTCGGTGTCGCGGCCCTTGCGGTCGAAGGGGGTGACCTCGTCGGAGTCGCGGAGATCGATGGTCACCACGCCGTCGTCGTCGGTCTCGTCGTCGCTGTCTCCGTCGGCCTCGTCGGTCGATTCGCCGCGGACGTCCTCGGCGTCGTCCGACGCGTCCTCGCTCGTGGTCGCGCCGAGGTCGATGTCGGGGACGGCGGGCTCGGCGGTCAGTAGCTCCAGACGACGCTCGTAGTCGTCGATGGTCGAGCGGAACAGCGCGAGCAGGTCCATCAGCTCGGACCTGATCACCATCGCCGACGCGAACATCGTCAGCGCGTCGTCGGCGCTGTCGCCGGCGTCGTCGGCCGATGCCAGCGCGTCCGCCAGCGCGGACGCCGGGTGCGCTCCTGCGTTCCGGAGTCGGAGCCGCTCGACCTCCTCCTTCAGGTGGAGGTTCTCCGCCCTGAGCGCGTCGAACTCGAGCTCACGGATGCCGTCGCCGGCCTTCGCCTTGCGTGTCGCCCTCTTGCCCACAGTCGCTTGTCGCCCTTCGAGATCCGCCTGATCGATGGGCCACGATATCGGACCCCTGTGCCTTTCGAGATAGGAGAGTAACCCGCCCGAGGAGCCGTCTCGATGAGCCTGATTGACCACTGCGTCTCACGCCGAGTGGCAGTTCGACCGTGCGTCGCCCGATGTCCGCCCTCGGTCCGGATTCGCGTCCCGCGTGCAGCGGCTGAGCGGCCACCGACCCGTACGATTGGGCCCACGCGCGGCGGCAACAGGAGGTGACGCGTGAGCGGTTCGAGGCGGATTCGGGGCAGCGCGCGCGTGCTCGCCGGGATCCTCGTCGTCGCGTTGCTCTCGGTGCCGGTCACCACCGCTGCCGCCCAGGAGGTTGGCCGCACGTTGGACCTGCGCGTCCTCGTGCTGACGAGCGGTGTCGAGAACGACCCCGGCCTCGACCTGATGATCGAGACGATGGATGCACTCAGCATCCCGTTCGACGTGATGGACACCTCGACCACCGATCTCACCGAGGACATGCTGTTCGACGGCGATCACGGGTTCTACAACGGCGTGGTCCTGACCGATGCCGAGTTGTTCGTCCCGCCGGACACGTCCGGGTTCACCGATCCCGAGTGGCGCATCCTCCACGACTACGAGCGGCGATTCGGTGTCGCGGAGTCGGTGGTGTCGGGTTCGCCGTCGGAGGTGTCCCGCGAGCTCGACTACGGCCTCGACGAGGTCCGCGCCGAGCCGGCGGTCACCGGCCGTTGGGTCGGCCCGGCCGGAGCGTCCGCCTTCGCGTACCTCAACACCGACCGACCGTTCGAGGTCACCGCGTTCACCGTCGTCACCCGCCCGACCGGCTCGGGTCCCCAGGTCACACCACTCCTCGTCGACTCCGAGAACCCCGACGATCTCCTGATCTCCCGGCTCGACTACGCCGATGGCCGACGCGTCCTCTTCTCGGGCATCGCCTCGGCGACCTTCCTGCTCCACGGGCGAGCGCTGGCGTACGAGTTCGTGCGGTTCGCCACCGGCGGTCTGCACCTCGGATCTCACCGGCAGTACCTCAGCGTCCACGTCGACGACCTGTTCCTCAGCTCGCCCTTGTGGGACAGCGAACTGAAGGCGAGCAACTTCGACACGCTCTACCGGAATCAGCCGGGCGACCTGCCCAACGTGGCGGCCTCGCAGCGGCGCCTCGAGGAGCGGTTCGACACGCTGGGGTCCCTCCGATGGGAGCTCGCATTCAACGCGGCCGGTTCCCCGCTCGTGGGCGACGGCAGCCTGGCGATGTTCGCGGACGCCACGGTCTCGGCCGCCCTGCCCGAGCGGCGCTATGGCGAGTCGGGGCTCCTCCGGTCGGGCCCGGACCACGCCATGCTGTTGCGCTTCGAGGCCCGCCCGCCCGACACCGACGCCGGCACGGTGCTCCGACTGGCTCGGGTCGACGGTGGCCCCGTCGCCGGGACGGTCTGCCCGCTGATCGAGCCGTTCGACGAGCTCAACGTCACCTGGTCGATGGCAGGCGACGGCGTTCCGTGGACCGATGGGCGCCCCGCGGTGGCGCCCGAGCAGTGCCTTCCCTTCGACCTGGCGAGCAGTACCGACCCCATCGAGATCCGCACCCTGATCGACTGGTGGGCTTCGGGTGCGGAGAACCACGGTGTGGTCGTCGAGCTGGCCTCCGGCAGCGTGAGCGCGCCGTCGCGTGAGGGCGGGAGCGGACCCGTCCTCTACCACGGCACGGCGCCGGCGCTCCCGGACGCCCTGACCCTGGAGGCGCTCGAGCTGGGTGATCAGCTCGCCTACCTGAACCACACCTTCACCCACCGCGATCTCGACGCGAGCAACGGAACCGGTGACGCCGAGGCGTTCTTCGAGCTGAGCCGGAACCTGATCGCCTGGCAGGACCTCGACTTCCCGGGCTACCGCGAGAACCTCGACACCCTCGTGACAGGCCAGCACTCCGGGCTGTCCGAGGACCAGGGGACCTTCGCCGACACGTCCGACGACATCACGTTCCCTGAGGGCGCCAACCCGGCGCTGCTCGACGCGATGGAAGAGCTCGGCATCCGGTTCACGGCGTCGGACCAGTCTCGTCCCGGCCAGAACGAGGACCGCTTCATCCCGGGTCGCGACATAGCGATCCTGCCCCGCTGGCCCGCCAACGTCTTCTTCGACGTCCGGACACCGGACCAGCTCACGGCCGAATACAACTTCTTGTTCAACGAGAGCTACATCGACCAGGGTCTCGATCCGTGCGAGACACCCGGAGCGATCTGCGAGCCCCGCGCGTACGACGAGATCGTCCAGGCCGAGGCCGATCGGGCGCTCCTTCGGCTCCTCTCGGGCCGCCGCTGGCCCCACTACTTCCACATCACCAACATCGGCGACTACGACGGCCAGGGTTCGACCCTGCTGGGGGACTGGATCGCCGCGCTCGTCGACCGATACGAGGACTACATGGCCCTCCCGATCGACTCGCCGCTCTATCACCGGATCGCCGACATGACCGAGGCCGGCATCGCCGTCGCCGATGGTGAGGTCGAGGCGGTGCTCGACATCGAGTCCGGCTCGATCGGGCTGACCAGCGCCACGCCGATCCAGCTGGAGATCACCGGTGTCGAGGGCGGGACGGCTCACGGTGGCCAACTGGTCCGGCTCGTCGCCCTGGGCCCCGAGCGCACGGTGGAGCTCACCGCGTCGACCCCGATCGCCCGAAACGTGGAGCCCGCGACCGTGGCCGTTCTCGACGCCGCGCGTCCTGACGCCATCGTCGATCCCGGCCGGCGATTGCTCGCCGCCGGTGGCCCGACGCCGACCGAGGTGCTCGTCGCCGTCGAGGCGGACGAGCTCCCCGACGACGGTGGCCTGGCGCTGACGCTCCACGACGTGCGAACCGGCGCGGCGACCGTGGTGCTGGAGGTCTGCACCGTCGCCGGTCCGTGGACGCCGACCGAGGCCACCTGGCGCCAGTCCGGGGCCGGTGCTCCCTGGGACGGAGAGGGCGCGGACGCGGGCACGTGCGTCGTGGCCGTTCTCGACGCCGGCCGGTCCGCCGCGATCGACGTCACCGGTCTCCTGCCGAGCCCCGACCTGGCGAACGGGCTGGTGCTGCGTGTCGCCGACGGGTGGGTCGGCTTCGACGGACTGTCCGGGGCGATGCCGCCCGTCCTCGTGGCCACCGTGCCGCGATGAGCTCACGCCTGTCGGCTCCGCCATGGGAGCTCGCGCTGCGGCGGCTCGTGTGGCTTCCCGTCGCGCTGGCCGCGGTCCTCCTCGCCGGCTGTTCGGACGACCCCTCGACCGAGGTGGCGGCTCCGACCGCGACGGCGGCGCCGCCGGCCGCGCCGGCCACCCCGACCGAGGTCCCGACCGCGACCCCGACACCGGGCCCGACCCCGACACCCGCGCCGACCCCCACCCCGACTCCGATCCCCGAACCGTGGGTGCCCGCTCCCGGCACCACGTTCCAGTGGCAGCTGATCGACTCGATCGACACCGGTTTCGACGTCGACATGTACGACATTGATCTCTTCGACGCGCCGCAGGGTGTGATCGACGGACTGCGGGCTCGCGGCATCGAGGTCATCTGCTACTTCAGCGCCGGCTCGTTCGAGGAGTGGCGCATCGACGCCGACACGTTCCCGGCCGAGGTCCTCGGCGCGAGCAACGGCTGGCCCGGCGAGGTCTGGCTCGACATCAGGCGGATCGATCTGATCGCACCGACCATGACGGCCCGGCTCGACCTGGCCGCCTCCAAGCGGTGCACCGGGGTCGAGCCCGACAACGTCGACGCCTACATCAACGACTCGGGCTTCGACATCACGCCCGAGGATCAGATCGCATACCTGCGGTTCCTGGCCGGGGAGGCCCACGCCCGTGGCCTCTCGATCGGCCTGAAGAACGCGGTCGAGCTCGTCCCCGACCTCGTCGACGACTTCGACTGGACGTTGAACGAGCGATGCATGGTGTTCGACGAGTGCGCTCGACTCACGCCGTTCATCGAGGCGGGCAAGGCGGTCTTCCACGTGGAGTACGAGGGTGATCTGGCCTGGTGCCCGTTGGCCCGGGAGCTCGGGTTCGTGTCCCTGGAGAAGGACCTCCTCGTCACCAGCGTGTACCGGCCGTGCCCCGCGCCCGACGGAGGCTGAGTCGGTTCAGCCGGTCGTGAGCTCGGACCAGAACGGGAACCGGCGCTCGCCTGTCCGCTCCCAGGTGGGGAGCGGCACATCGAAGTCCTTGTGGAGCCAGTCGGCCAGGTCCGAGCCGTACTCGACAACGTCGGTCTGCGCGACCGACAGCACCGGGTTGCCGCTGGCGGAGTCGAATCCGTCCGGTGTCATCAGCGGGACCGCTCGGTCCCGGTACAGGGGGAACAGGCGGGGGAGCCCGTCGTAGGCCGCCTCGGCGGCGGCGACCCGGTCGTCGATGTCCTCGGGCCGGGGACCGAACGTCGGTGACCAGAAGGCGTTCTCGCGAATGCCGAAGACGATGCCGCCCAGCACCTCGGCGTCCCATCGCGCCAGTTGCGAATCCGGGTCGTCTCGCCAGTCCAACCACCCCTCGTCGTCGGGCACTCCCATGACGAGCAACAGCCCGACCTCGTACGGGAGCTCGTGTCCCAGTTCGTCCTCGACGACGGCGAGCTGCCGGTTGGTGAGGCCCGTGCCGCCGTCGGCGCCCAGGCGTTCGAGGGCGAACTCGAGGTAGGCCTCCCACGCCTCTTCGTCCGGCGCGGGTTCGAGGAAGGGTGTCTCGTCGAAGCCGAACGTCTCGTCGGCCACGGTCAGTCGAGCTCGGCGAGGAAGCCGCGGATCGCGGCTGCGACCTCGGCGGGCTTCTTGCGGTGCACGCTGTGACCGGCGTCGGCGACCAGCTCGTTGGCCCTGACGTCGAGGTTCTTCTCGAAGACGGCGGCCGACGCCTGGAACCGCTTGTCGTACTCGCCGACCAGCACGACGGCGGGGACGGCGATCTCCGACAGCGAGTCGATCACCCAGGAGTCGACGTGCTTGGAGATCACCTCACTGCCTTCGGGGACGCCGAGCTTGGCCGCTGATGCGTCGACGTTCTCGTTCCATTGGTCGCGGGCGTCGGGGTTGCGGAACCCGGGTCCGGCCGCGACGAGCACGAGACCGAGGACCTGGTCGGGATGTCGGAGCGCATACGCGAGCGACAGGTACCCACCGAGCGAGTGTCCGGCGAGGACGACCGGCGCTCCCGCACCCTCGACGATCCGCTCCATGTCGGCCAGCGCGTGGTCCCGGGTGTACTCGCCCGGCGGAGGCACGTCGCTCTCGCCGTGGGCCCGCAGATCCCAGCTGACGCAGTGCGCATCGTTCTCCAGTTCGGCGAGGGTGCCGTCCCACACGGAGCGGTCGTCGGCCCAGCCGTGGGTGAACACGATGGTGTGCGAGCCCGTGCCGGACTCGGTGGTGGCGAGATGGATCGGTTCGGTCACGGGGCGAAACCGTAGCGGTCGACGACGTGTGGCCCCTCAGCGACATGCGAATGCGGTGTCGAGCACGTCCGCTCGACCGATCCGCGCATCGCTTGTGGTGCCGGCTCGAGTTGATGCCGGGTGGAGGCGGCTCAGCGACCGGTCGGACGATGGTGGCGGATCGGGCGCGAGACGCGGAAGAACTCGGGCTGGGTCTCGTACGGCATGCCGGCGGTCACGCCGCCGTCGACGACCAGGGCCTGGCCCGTGACGAAGGACGAGTCGTCGCTGGCGAGGAACAGGGCGGCAGCGGCAAGCTCCGACGGATCCGCCACGTGGCCGATTGGCGTCATCGACTCGAAGCCCTCGCCGGCGCGGGTGATGTCGTCGGCCGTCGCGGCCGGGTTCCCGGCGAGCAACGGTGTGGCGACCGCGCCCGGGCAGATGGCGTTGACGCGGACGCCCGCGGTGCCGAACTCCATCGCCGCGTTCTGCGACATGGTGACGACCGCGGCCTTGGCGGTCGAGTAGAGGATCGGACCGTATCCGGCCCGGATCCCGGCGATCGATGCCGTGTTGATGATGCTGCCCGAACCTCGCTCCATCATGTGGGTCGCGACGTGCTTCATGCCGAGGAACACGCTCTTGACCAGCACGTCGAAGGTGAGGTCGTAGTCCTCGACCGAGATCTCGGCGATCGGACCCAGGGCGCCACCGAATCCCGCGTTGTTGAAGAGGCAGTCGACCCGGCCGAACTCGTCGATCGTGTGCGCCACCATCTCGGCGATGTCCTGTTCGACCGACACGTCGGTGGCGACGAACACCGTCGCGTCGCCGAGCTCGTCGACGAGTGCCCGGCCCCGCTCCTCGTCGCGGTCCGCGATCGTCACCCGCGCGCCTTCGTCGACGAAGCGGCGGACCGTCGCGGCTCCGATCCCGGACGCTCCGCCCGTGATGATGGCGGTTCGACCCTCGAGCCTCACGTGATCGCCTCGTAGTCGGCCGGGTCGACCTCGCGCGTCTGGTCCCAGTACTCCAGCAGGGAGTACGGCCAGTTCTGGGCCACGCGCCCTCCGTTGGTCTTGTACCAACTGCTGACACCCGACACACCCCACGCCATCTTGGCGTTCCCCTCGTCGATCCAGGCGTTGTAGCGGTCGTGGACCTCCTGGTGGACATCCAGTGCGTCGGCGCCGGTCTCGAGCAGGTGGCGGACGTATTGGGTGATGTAGTGCGCCTCGCACTCCGAGAAGTAGATGATGCTGCCGTTGATCACGATGTTCGTGTTGGGGCCGTACATGTAGAAGAAGTTGGGGAAGCCCGGGCTGACGATCCCGAGGTAGGCGCGGGCGTTGCCGTCCCAGGACTGGTGGAGGTCGACCCCGTCGCGGCCCACGACCTTCATGGGCGTGAGGAAGGACGACGCCTGGAAGCCGGTGCCGTAGATGATCACGTCGAAGTCGTGCTCGGCGCCGTCCTCGGTCACCACGCCTGTCGGGGTGATGTGGCTGATGCCGTCGGTGCACAACGTGACGTCGTCGCGCTTGAGGGTCCGGGCCCAGATCCCGTTGTCGACGACGAACCGCTTGGCGCCCATCGTGTAGCGCGGGATCACCTTGTCGAGCAGGTCGGGGCGATCGCCGAACTCGCCCTGGATGTACAGCGTCAGCATCTGCCGGAGTTCGTCGTTGGCGGCGCTGATCGAGACCTCGGTCGGTTCGCCCCAGTCCGGATCCACCTCGAGGCGGGGCAGGAGACCCTCGTGGCTTCGCCAGAAGAGGCGGAGGCGGAACCAGTTGTGGAAGTGCGGCACGTGGGTGAACAACCACATGAGGTTGTCCGGCAGGAACTCGGTGTACTGCGGCCGGGGCATCAACCAGTTGGGCGTGCGCTGGAAGACCGTCGTGTCGGCGGCCGCATCCGCCACGTGGGGGATGAACTGCATCGCGCTGCAGCCGGTCCCGATCACGCCGACACGCTTCCCGGTCAGGTCCATGTCGTGGTTCCACTGCGCCGAGTGCCACGTGGGCCCGGCGAAGGACTCCCGGCCGGGGATCGACGGCAGCTGGGGACGGTTGAGCTGACCGACCGCGGACACGACGGCGTTGGCGACGACCGTGCCCTCGCCCTCGGGGCCGCTCACCTCGAGCGTCCAGGTGCCGGTCGTCTCGTCCCAGACGATCGAGCTCACCTCGGTGGAGAACCGGATGTCGTCGCGGATGCCGAAGTGGTCGGCGCAGGCGTTGAAGTACTCGAGCAGGTCCGACTGGGCCGAGTGGAACTGCGGCCAGTCGTGTTTCTGCATGAACGAGTAGCAGTAGACGTGGTTGGAGACGTCGACGCGACACCCCGGATAGGTGTTCTCGTGCCAGGTGCCGCCGATGCTGTCGTTCTTCTCGACCACGACGATGTCGACGCCCGCCTGCTTGAAGCGGTGCGCCGCCAGGATGCCCGACATGCCCGCGCCGATGATCGCGACGGTGAAGTCGCGATCGGGTGCGATGTCGTCGATCCGCCACTGCGTCGCTCGCAGGTCTCGGTCGGCGGGGGCGAGCTCCTCGGTGAGCATCGGAACGTACGACCCGGTCAGGTCCTCGCCGGCCGTCCAGTTCATGATCTCGCCCAGCACGCCGTCGGCGGGCTCGGCGGGTGCGCCCTCGTCGCGGAGACGGATCAGTGCGGCGAGCGCCAGTTCTCGACACCGGTCCTGCTGCTCGGCCGTCCAGCCGCCCTGTTCCTCGAGGAGCTTGGCGTTGTCGAGGTGCAGCTCGGGGTCGAGGAGCGACAGGTCGCCCAGGGTGTAGGCGAGGGCGGGGAGGATCGGCGGCAGTTCGATGGCCGGGTCGGCCAGGATCGCCCGGAGCTCGTCATCGGAGTCGGTGATCGGCTGGATCTGGGGTGAGAACGCCATGGCCGCATCCTGCCTCACCCGACCGGCCCGCTGCACGAGTCGGGCGCGTCGGTCAGAATCGGGACATGAAGATCAGATTGCGTCAGGTCGCACTCGTGGCCGCGGACCTCGCGGCCGTCGAGCGCGACATCGAGTCCTCGTTGGGCGTGGAGTTGTGCTTCCGGGATCCGGGCGTCGGCCACTTCGGGCTGGTCAACGCCCTGTACCCGATCGGCGACAAGTTGCTCGAGGTCGTGTCACCCACCCAGGAAGGCACGACTGTCGGGCGCCTGCTCGACAAGCGTGGTGGCGACGGCGGCTACATGGTGATCTTCCAGGTGGACGACCTCGGCGAGATGAGGCGACGCCTGGCCGACGCCGACGCTCGCGTCGTCTTCGAAGCCGAGGCCGAGGGCGTGACCGGCCTGCACATCCATCCCCGCGACGTCGGCGGCGCCATCGTCTCGGTCGACGAGACCGACGATTGGGGTGCGTGGCCGTGGGCGGGTCCCACCTGGCAGTCGAGCGTCCGCACCGACGTGGTCACCGACATCGCCGCCGTCGAGATCCACGCCGGTGACCCCGAGGCCATGGCCCACCGATGGGCATCGGTCCTGGGCGGCACCCTGGAGGGGACCACCCTGGCCTTCGACGAGGGTTCGATCCGCTTCACCCCGGCCGGCGAGCGCGGCGAGGGCGTGGCCGGAATCGATCTGGTCTCGGCGGGCTCCGCGGGCGACCTCGACCTGTGCGGTACAGCCGTCCGGCTCGTGCCGAGCGGCTGATCGGACGGCGACATGACGACCACCCTCGACTGGTACGGCTGCGCCACGTTCCGACTGCGGACGGCCGGCATGACGATCATGCTCGACGCCTACATCGATCGCGCGGCCAACGCTGTCGGTCCGGGGTTGACCGCCGACGACATCGACGAGTGTGACTGGATCGTCGTTGGTCACTCCCACTTCGACCACCTCTACGGCGCCGAGCGCATCGCGGCCAACACGGGCGCGACGATCATCGGCAGCTACGAGACGGTCCGCGTGATGGAGCAGGCCGGCGTGCCGCTCGAGCAGATGATCTGTGTCGCCGGCGGTGAGCGGATCGACCTGGGCAACGGCGCGTTCGTCAGCGCCTACCCGAGCCAGCACTCCTGCGTCTGGTCGCACAAGGAGATGGCCCAGCCGGGCGAGGTCTGCCTGGGTGATCTCGGGGTCACCTGGCAAGAACAGCGCGCTCGGTTCGCCGAGCTGATGGAGTACTTCGCCACGGGCCTGGAGCCAGTCGCCGTCGAGCACCTGCTGACCGCTCAACAGGGCGACCGCGGTGACGGTGGCGCCCTGGTGTTCCTGTTCGAGCTGCCGGACGGGACGATCCTGTACCAGGACACGTCCGGCCACTGGTCCGGCGTGCTCGACGACCTGCACGCCGACATCGCCCTGCTCGCGGCCGCCGGTCGAGGCAACGTCGACGGCGAGCCGATCCAGGGCTCGTTGGCGGACTTCATGGCTCGGCAGGCTGAGCTCGTCCGGCCCCGCAAGCTCATCCTGAACCATCACGACAACTGGCTGCCGGGGTTCTCGATCGACACCGATGTGACGCCGATCCGTGAGGAGTTGGCTCGGCGCTGCCCCGACGTCGAACTCGTCGAGCTGGGCTACGTCGACGGCACGGTGCTCTTTGCCTGACCCCTCGTCCCGGCACGTCCGTGCCGTGGCCGCGGCGGTCTTCCTCGTCAGCTGGGGGACGAACACGTCGACGCCGTTCCTCATCCGATACCAGGAGCGGCTGGACCTGGGCGACTCGGCGACGATGGCGATCTTCACCGTCTATGTGGTCGGGATCATCGGCACCCTTCCCCTCGCCGGGCCCGTGTCGGACCGGTTCGGCCGGCGAGCGGTGGTGATCCCCTTCACGGTCGTGTCCGCCCTCTCGTCGCTGGTGCTCGTGCTCGGCCGGGACGAGTTCCTGTTCCTGCTGCTCGGGCGGTTCCTGTTGGGTGTGGTGTCCGGTGCGGTGCTCGGCGTCTCCGCGGCCTGGCTGCAGGAGCTCATGGGGCCTGGTCGTGAGGAGCGAGCCGCGGTGCTGTCGACGCTGATCACCTTCGGTGGCTTCGGATTCGGTCCGCCCATCTCAGCGGCGTTCGATTCGCTGCTGCCGCATCCGCTGGTCCTGCCCTTCGTCGTCCACGCCGTGGCCACGGTTGCGGTCCTCCCGACCCTCATCGCGGTCCCCGAGACGACCGACCCGTCGACTCGGCCCGCACGGGTGACCGTCGACCTCGGTGTCACGGCGGCGGCCCGGCCGCTGTTCTGGAGGATCGTCGTCCCGGCGGCGGTGTGGGTCTTCGCATTCCCGTCGACCTCCTTCGCGCTGTTCCCGGTGATCCTGAGCGACGCGATCCCCGATGCCGAGGTGTGGGTGGCGGCCATCAGCGGCGTCGTCACCGCGTGGGCCGGACTGCTCGCTCGGCCGATCCTCACCGTGATCCGACCACGCGTGGCCCTGGTCGCCGGCATGGCGATGGGAGCCACGGGATATCTGCTCGGGACGATCGCTTTCGCCACGGATGCCTGGCCGCTGCTCATGCCGGCGGCCGCCTTCCTCGGTTGCGCCGCGGGCACGATCACCGCCGGCGCACTCGGGGTGCTGGCGAGCATCGCGGATCCGATGTCCCGTGGAGCGCTGAACTCGACCTTCTATCTCCTGGCCTACCCGTCGATGGCGATGCCGATCGCGATCACAGGACTCGGTGCCGGCATCGGGCTGACCGCCGCACTGATCGTGGCCACCGGCACGGTGACCGCGGTGATCGTCTCTCAGGTGACCGTGCACCGGAACGCCGGAAGCCTCGCGCCTGGGTGAACGGGCTCCCGGCTGTGCCACGATGGCCGCCTGACGACAGGGGGAAGACATGGCCGAGATCCACGGGACCTGTGAGCCCGGCTACGAGCCGATGCGGGATCACATGAGCGCGAGCATCGACGCCGGGACCGATCTCGGCGCATCGGTCGCCGTCATCCACGACGGCCGGATGGTCGCCGACCTGTGGGGTGGTCACGCCGACGAAGCGCTCACGACGGCCTGGGAGGCGGACACGATCACCATGTCTGGTCGACCACCAAGACGATGACGTTCCTGTCGGCGCACGTCGCCGCCGACCAGGGTGCGATCGACTTCGATCGGAGGGTCGCCGACTACTGGCCCGAGTTCGCCGCCGAGGGCAAGGGCGACATCGAGGTCCGTCACCTGATGTCGCACACCTCCGGGGTGTCGGGGTGGGCCGAGCCCGTGACGCCCGACGACGTCTGCGACTGGGAGAAGTCAACGGCGCTCCTCGCAGCCCAGGCCCCGTGGTGGGAGCCCGGCACCGCGTCGGGCTATCACGCGCTCAACCAGGGCCACCTGGTCGGTGAGGTGATGCGTCGCGCGACCGGGCAGACGCTCGGCAACTTCTTCCGGACCGAGGTGGCGGACAAGGTCGGGGCCGACTTCCACATCGGCCTGCCCGCCGAGCACGACCACCGTGTCAGCAAGATCGTGCCCCCGCCGCCGAACGAGATGGTCGAGGGCATCGATCCCGACGGGGTCGCGATGAAGACGTTCATCAACCCGGCGCTCGACGCCACGATGAGCCACACCGACACCTGGCGGCGTGCGGAGATCGGGGCCGCCAACGGGCACGGGAACGCGCGCAGTGTCGCCACCGCCCAGGCCGCCGTCACCCACGGCGGGTCCTGGAACGGCCACCAGATCCTGTCGCAGGACGCCATCGACCGGATCTTCGACGAGCAGATGAGCGGGGTCGACCAGGTCCTGGGCGTCGACGTCACCTTCGGCAT
This sequence comes from Actinomycetota bacterium, assembly GCA_039029775.1. Classification (GTDB taxonomy): domain Bacteria; phylum Actinomycetota; class Acidimicrobiia; order Acidimicrobiales; family UBA8592; genus JBCCFK01. Next base: position 15,039 of record JBCCFK010000007.1, read on the forward strand.
GGGATACGGCCTGCGCCTGGCCGACTGGACGTTCCTGCCAGACAGTCGGATCTGCTTCTGGGGTGGCTGGGGCGGCTCGCTGATCATCAACGACGTCGACAACAACCTGACGATCGCCTACATGATGAACAAGATGGCCTCGGCGCTGCTGGGCGACGAGCGGGGGGCGAACCTGGTCTTCGCCGCCTACGCCGGCGCCGGCGTGGAGCTGGGCTGAGTCAGCTCAGGTCCAGGCAGCCGATGCGGCTCCACGGCGTGCCGCTCGCGCTGCGTGCTTCGACGCACGCCCATCGCGCACCCGTGGGGACGTCGAGGGCCGCCGAGAACCCGAGCTGATCGGCGCCGCCGCCGTAGACGACCTCGAGGTCGATGCGAATGGCGGGCAACGGCGTGAACGTCGTGACGTCGTCTGCGGTGACGAGTCGGTACCGGAACGGGGCGAGGTCGTCGGGCGTCGCGGCCCACCCGTCGACGGTGCCGTCGTGCGCGCGGTCGAGGCTGCCGAAGGCGCACGTCCCGGCTCGCGCGCATGCGGCGGCGTCGCGGCCGATCCAGGCCCACTCCCACGGTTCGGGCTCGGGGCCCTGGCCCGAGGCGTTCGGTGGGTAGCTGGGAACCCAGCCGTGGGCCATCGCGTTCGCGTAGTCGTCCCGCGTCAGCCATTCGTAGGCCGTGGTCGAGACGAATCCGAAACCGCCGACGCCACCGGACGACACGTCGATGACCAGTCCGGTGTGGTGGCGAGAGAAGCCCGGCGGAGCTGCGATCCGCATCGCGTGATTGAGCACGTCGTCCGCGAGCCCGGCGGCGATCTCGGAGTTGCTGACGCTGCGGCCCCGCAGCGTCAGCGCCGAGGACGCGAGCTGTGACCGGAACAGCTCCCGTTGCCGGGCGGCGCTGCGGTGGGCGGAGGTCAGCGTGAGCGTGGTGCCGGTGTCGTCGCTCAGGGCCGACTGCATCGCCTGCAAGTCGTCGATCGCACGCTGCTGGAGGGCGCGTCCCTGGTAGCTGCTCATCGGGTCCAGCGGCTCGCCCCGGAGCCGGTAGCCCCGGGACACCGCGACGTCCCTGATCCGCTCGTCGGCGGCCCGATTGCCGGTGGTGGTGGGCACCGCCGACCGGTCGGCGACCCCGGGCATCGGTGCGTCCGGGAGTCTGCCGACCTCGTCGTCGGTCAGCGAGGTGGCCTGTGTGGGCGTCGTCGACCCGCCCCGTGCGGACACCACCGTCAGCCCACCCGCGCCGAGGAGTGCCACCAGGGCGATCCAGAGCGCGAGCCGGTTGGCGGGTCTTCGTGCGCGGGGCACTACTCGAGCAGGTCGGGCCGGACCTGGGCCAGCATCTCGTAGTCCTTGGCCGTCGGGAGCTTCTGCGTCGAGTTGGCGCCGTCGACGACGATGGTCTGGCCGCTGATGTAGCCGCTCTCGTCGCTGGCGAGGAAGAGCGCGCAGTTGGCGATGTCCATCGCCGAGCCCATCCGGCCCATCGGCGTCTGCTGCTTGATGGCCTCGATCGGGAGCTTGTGCTTGAAGATCTCGGCCGTCATCTCGGTCTCGATCAGGTGCGGGGCGATGCAGTTCACCCGGACCTGGTCGGGTCCGTATTCGAGGGCGGCGACCTGGGTGGCGTACTCGATGCCGGCCTTCGCAGCGGCGTAGGTGATGTGTCCGGCCACGGGGCGGTGTGCCGTGGTGGAGGAGACGTTGATCAACGAGCCACCCGTGCCAGCGGCCATGGCGTTGCAGGTGTGGCGCATGAAGTACATGGCACCGTTGAACTGCACGTCGACCATCGGGCCCATGACTTCGGGGGTGAGGTCGCGGATCGACACCGACTCCTGGAAGCCCGCGTAGCTGATGGCGACGTCAAGCCTGCCGTGCCGCTCGAGGACGGTGTCGACGATCGCTTTGACGCTGTCGTCGTCGGTCACGTCGCAGTAGCCCGCGGAACCGCCATGCGCTGCGGCAACCTCCTCGACGACCTCGATCCGGCGCGCTGCGACCACGAGCTGCGCGCCTTCCTCGGCGAAGCGCTGCACGGTGGCGAGACCGAACCCGGTGCCGCCGCCGACGACCAGCGCCACCTTTCCGTCAAGGCGTCCACTCATCTCGGTCTCCTCCTGGCCATCGGCGGTGACGCTACTCCGTCCAGACGGCCGGTGACGCACGGCCCGGGCACCGGTTCAGCCGCCGATGGCGGCGAAGGGGACGAGGGTGTGCACGTGGAGCTCGCGGACGGTTTCCGGGTCCGCCTTGTCGACGATGGCGGCGGCGCCCACGACCTGCGCTCCGCACCGCTCGACTAGTCTGGCGACGGCACGGATGCTGTTGCCGGTCGTGACCCAGTCGTCGACGATCAGGACCCTGTCGGTCGGCGCCAGGTCGAACGACCGGGCCTGAAATCGTTCGCTCGTGCCGCGCCAGGTGGGTTGGGACTCGACCCGGAGGTCCGCGCCGGGGTGGTTGCGATCCTCCTTGCGTGCGAGCACGAGGCCGGCGTCGAGCTCGCGCGCCGCCAGCGCTGCGACGATCGGTCCTCGGGCCTCGGGCGCCATCACGGCGGTGACGCCCGCCTCTCGGTACGGGTGCACGAGCGCGGGCCCGACGATCGCGAGCAGCTCCGGCTGGCGCAGGAGTCCGGCGACGTCCGGATGGTCGGCCACGACGGGGAATCCGTCGGTGAGAGCTTGCTTCGCCGCTGCCAGATCGAACGCCACGGCCGGCACCGTAGCCACCCGTGCCCGCCCTCGGTGCGCCCGGCCCTTTTTCTCCACACGAGCGTCTGGGACTACCGTCGTCGGGATGCAGCAGCGCTCCCCAGCGGCGATCCTGGCCGCGACGATCGCCGCGGCGATGCTCGTGGTCGCGAACGTGTCGGTGCTGAACGTCGCGTTGCCAGAGCTGTCGGTCGAGCTGGGGGCCACCCAGGCCGAGGGTCAGTGGATGATCGACATCTACGCCGTCGTGCTCGCGTCCCTGTTGCTGCCGATCGGCGCCATCGGCGACAAGTTCGGCCGTCGCCTCATCCTCTTGATCGGGCTCGCGATCCTGACCGCCGCCAACGTCGTCACGATCTTCCTGGACACGCCGACGCAGCTGATCGTGGCTCGGGCGATCTCGGGCCTCGGAGCGGCGTTCGTGTTCCCGGCGACGCTCTCGACCATCACTGCGACGCTCCCCGAGGACAAACGGTCTCGCGGCGTTGCGATGTGGACCGCCTCGGTCTCGATGGGCGGGATCATCGGCGTGCTCGTGTCGGGCGCACTCATCGAGAGCTTCTGGTGGGGGTCGTTGTTCCTCACCATGGCCATCGCCTCCGCGGTGGTGCTGGTCATCTGCTACCTCGCCGTGCCGACCTCGTCGGACCCGGACGAGGCCAACCTGGATCCGATCGGCGCGGTGCTGTCGGCGGTGGGCCTGGGCGCGCTGGTCCTCGGGATCATCGAGGGGCCCGTGAAGGGGTGGACCTCGACGATCGCACTGACGGGACTGATCGGAGGGGCGCTCGCGTTCGCGGCATTCGTCGCCTGGGAGCTGCGGACGGCGCGCCCGCTGCTCGACGTGCGCCTGTTCCGGCGTCAGGGCACTCGAGCCGGGTCGTTCTCGGTGTTCATCCAGTTCACCGGCATGTTCGGGATGTTCTTCCTCGTCGTCTTCTACCTGTCGGTGGTCCGGGGGTTCGGGCCACTCGACACCGGCCTGGCGCTGCTGCCCATCGGCCTCGGCGTGTTCCCGGCGTCGGCGGCAGCGATCCCCCTCGCGTCCCGATTCGGGCGCCGAGCCGTCGGCGCGACCGGCCTCGGTCTGATGGCCGGCGGCTTCCTCGTCGGGGCCGTGATCGACATCGACAGCTCCATCTGGCACTACTACGGCGCGCTCGTCGTCATGGGCCTCGGGTTCGGCCTCGCAGGTCCGCCCGCGACCGAGGCGATCGTGGAGTCGCTGCCGCGAGCCCAGCAGGGCGTCGCGTCGGCGCTCAACGACGTGCTGCGCGAGGTCGGCGCCGCCATCGGTATCGCCGTCGCCGGCTCGGCGTTCAACGCGGCGTATCGGAGCTCTGTCGCCGATGTGGAGCCCGACTGGGGCGACGCGTTCGGTGCCATCGAGGAGTCGCCGTTCGCCGCGCTGCAAGTCGGCCTCGGTGCGCCCCCGGAGCAGGGTGGCCCCCTCATCCAGTCGGTGCAGCAGGCGACGCTCGACGGATGGGGCCGCGGCATGTTGGTCAGCGCCGCGGTCGTCGCGATCGGCGCCGTGGCCTTCTTCGCCTGGGCGCCGCGACACCGCAAGGCCGAACTCCAGGCCGACGTGAAGGTGGCCCCACCGCCCACGTGGACTCCCGCGCCCGATGTCGCGCCCGCTCTGGCGGACCTGCGTCGGCTCTACAGCACGCTGGAGCACGCGCTCGACGTGTTGTCCCTTCGCGCCGCCATCCCGACGGACATGGCCACCTGGCCGATGGACGAGCAGTTCAGGGTCGCGTCGAAGGCGTCGGCAGCGATGGAGAGTCCGGTCCAGGAGATCGACGCCCTCGCCGCCGTCATCGCGGACCGGGTCGCCACCGCCCAGGCCGACGTCGCGACGGTGGTCTCGCAGTCCTGGCCCTCGGATCTGGTCCACGGCGACGTCGTCGCACTCGCGGGCTACAGCGCTCGTTGCATTCGTCTCGCCGACGGCCTCCACGCCCGTTTCTTGGCCGCGGCCCCGGGGCTCCCGCCGCTGATCGCCACGGCTGAGCGACTCGCGGCCGTCCGGTCACACGTGGCCCGCGCGGAGGCCGGCGTCCATGCCTGGACCTCCGCCCAGGCACCGCTGGACCTGACGAGGCCCGAGGTCGAGCCCTCGCAGACCGTCCAGGCCTGATCCCCGCGCGAGATGGAGTCCAGGGACTGGCGACTCCTGCCCCTCTACATCGGCGGGTTCCTCGGCCCGTTCGGGACGGTCGTGATCGTCCCGATGTTCCCGGAGCTGCGCGACTCCTTCGATGCGTCCTCGGGGGCCGTCGGTCTGGGGTTCACGCTGTACTTCCTACCGTTCGCGTTGCTGCTGACGGTGTCGGGGACGGTCGGTGAGCGCTTCGGCCGCCGTCGCACGGTCAGGGCCACCTACCTCGTCTACGCGGTGTCCTCCATCGGGTGCGCGATCGCGCCCGATCTCGCCACGTTCCTGGTGGCGCGGCTCGTCCAGGGAGCCGCCAACGCGTTCATCACGCCGCTGCTCGTGGCCGGCTTGGCCGACGTGGTTCCCGACGAGAAGCTCGGCCGATCGGTCGGGGTCTACTCGAGCTTCCAGGCCGTCGGGACGGGTCTCGGTCCGATCATCGGCGGTCTGGCCGCAGACACCAACTGGCGGTGGGCATTCGTGTTCACCGCTGCCGCATCGGTGGTCCTCGCCGCGTTCCCGCCGCCGGGGGAGCCGCGCATCGTCGAGCGACCCCCCGTCAGGCCGCTGCTGAGCCGGCGGATGATCACGCTCGGCGTCGCCGTCCTGGCCGCGGCGATGGGTCCCATCGGTGCCGCGTTCTTGATCGGCGTGTTCGCCCGAGACGAACTGGACCTGTCGGGCGGTCAGACGGGTGTCGTGCTGGTGCTGGGTGCGGCTTCGGCCTTCGCGCTCGGCCCCGTCTGGGGTCGACTGCTCGACGAGTGGGGCACACGGCGCGCCGGCATTGTGGCCACGGTGGCCGTGTCGACCGTGGTCGCCGCCATCTCCCTGGTGGGGGCGGCGGTACCCCTGGCTCTGCTGTGGACGGTGGGCAGTGCAGCCGCGGCATTCGTCGTCGTGGTGTTCCAGGGCGAAGGCGCCCGGGCGGTGCCCGACAACCGCGGTGGAGCGGTGTCCAGTCTCATGGCATGGCGGTTCGCGGGCCACGGGATCGGACCGGCGATACTGCTGCCGATCTTCGAGTGGTCGACCGACGCAGCCTTCCTCATCGCCGGCGGTCTGGGGATCGTCACCGTCGTGGCGCTGACCTCCGCGACCTCGCTGGGGCGGTCCAGGTGACCGATGACCGGGCAATACCGCCTGTCGACGGGCCCGCCGCGTCGCCTAGAGTGGAATGGCGCGGGCGACAGGCGAGTTTGAGGATGACGTGATGCAGGCGACGGGGAGCCGCAAAGCGACTGGAGGCACACGAGCCTCCGTCGCGCTCGCGCGTCCCGGCCTCGGACGCACGCTCGCGCTCAACGCGATCGGCCTCGGCGTGCTCTGGTTCATCTACAGCGCCGTCCGCACGGTGACCGCCGACTCGTTCTCCGTCGCCCGGGAGAACGCGGACCGCTTGATCGAGTTCCAGAACGCCATCGGTCTCCCGAGCGAGGCCGTCGTCCAGCGCTTCCTGCTCGACTACGAGTGGTTGGTCCGCAGCGCCAACGTCTACTACTTCGCCGCGCACTTCCCGGCCATGTTGGCGTTCCTGTTGTGGGCCATGTTCGCCAAGCGCGAGCACATGCCGCGTATCCGCTGGGCCCTGATCGGGTCGACCACGGCGGGCCTCGTGGTCCATCTGGCGTTCCCACTGGCTCCGCCGCGGATGCTGCGACTCTCGGGATTCGTCGACACGGCCAGCCTGTTCGGCCCCGATCCGTACGCCCTGGGTATCGCCAAGGCCGCCAACGAGCTGGCCGCCATGCCCTCGATGCACGTCGGTTGGGCGCTGCTGATCGCCATGGCGGTGATCAGCGTGTCCTCGAGCCGGTGGCGCTGGGCGATCCTCGCCCACCCGTTGATCACCACGGCTGTGGTGGTCGTGACCGCCAACCACTACTGGACCGATGTCATCGCCGGCGCCGCGCTCGCCACGCTCGGCTGGTGGATCTCGGGCATTCGGCGCCCCACGCCCGTCCTGGAGGCGGACGTCGTGGACGACCCGGAGAGCTTCGCCTCGATCGACCTCGTCGAGGACGACCTCGAGGACTGTCCCGTCATCCTCTGACGGCGGTCGGCGCACCGGCCACTACTGTCGCCGGATGGCTCGCACCCCCGGCACTCCAGACGGCTGTGAACGCATCGCCTACACGGTGGTCCATCGCGAGGACGCAGCGTTCAGCGACGTCTACGGCGGCGGGGGCAACATCATCGGGCTCGACTGCCACCTGGTGCGACCCGTCGATCGACCGTCGAACACGGTACTGGTGTTCATGCATCCCACCGGCGGCGGGATGTACCTCCCGATCGTCGGTGGGCTGGCACGGGCGGGCCATCACGTGATCTGGGCCAACTCCCGGTACCGGGGCGTCGACTCGGCGCTCATCATGGAGAAGGTCGCCGCGGACCTCGGCCGTGCGGTCGCCGACGCGAGGGAGCGGCTCGGGTACGAGCGCGTGGTGCTGGCCGGCTGGTCGGGGGGCGGCTCGCTGTCGATGTGGTACCAGTCGCTGGCCGAGGCCGGCCAGGGCATCGCCGACACCGCAGCGGGCGACCCATATGTGGTGTCGGCGGCAGACCTGCCACCCGCCGACATGCTGTTGATGCTCGCGGCCCACATCAGCCGGCACGGAATCCTGACCGAGTGGATGGATCCGTCGATCTCCGACGAGGGGTCCCCCTTCGATCGTGATCCGGCCCTCAACCTGTACGACCCGTCGAACCCCGACCGGCCTCCCTACAGCGAGGACTTCGTCGCGCTCTTCCGGGCGGCGCAGGTCGCGAGAAACCGAAGGATCACCAGCTGGGTCCGCGAGCAGCTGGTGACGCTGCGGTCGGAGGGTCGGTCACACGAGGAGCGGGCCTTCACGGTGCACGGGACCATGGCGGACCCGCGATGGCTCGATGCGACCATCGAGCCGAGCGATCGCCGGCCCGGCTGGTGCTATCTGGGCGACCCGAGGACCGTGAACGACGGACCGGTCGGCCTCGCCCGCTTCTGCACGTTGCGCAGCTGGCTCAGTCAGTGGAGCCACGACGACGCACGCGCCGACTCACAGAAGGCTGCGCACGGCGTGACGGTGCCGGTGCTCGTGGTCGGCAACACCGCCGACGACGCCTGTACCCCCAGCCACACGACCCGTCTGTTCGAAGCCGTGACCCACGACCGCAAGCAGCTGCACTGGGTCGAGGGTGCGACGCACTACTACGGCGGTCCCGACGGTCGGGCACATCTCCGCGAGGCGGTCGACACCATCGGCGCGTTCCTCTCCGTGCACGGCTGATCAGTGGGCGCACTGCTCGGATCGTTGACCGCACTGGGAATCGGCGGGTCGGACATGTTCGGCCGGCGCGTCACCGCGGCGACGAGTCCGGTGACCGCCTCTGCGGTCATGCAGCTGTTCGCCGCGCTCCTCTCGCTGCTGGCCATCACCTTCGTCAGCAGCGAGTGGATCTGGCGCGACGTCTGGGTGGGAGCGGTCTCGGGCCTCGGGATGGGTAGCGGCCTGGCCTGCTACTTCGGTGGGCTCCAACGGTCCTCGTCGGCCGTGGTCGCGCCGATCGTGGCCACGCTGTCCGCCGTCATCCCGTACCTCTACACCCTAGCGCGCGGCACCTCGCCGACGGCGCTCGCGTTGCTGGGCGCGATCGCGGCGCTCCTGGGCCTGCTGCTCGTGACGGTGTCGGGCACCTCGCGTGAACGCGTCCGCGCCGGGTTGGTCTGGGGCCTGGCTTCGGGGCTCAGCTACGGGTTCGCGCTCACCGTCGTGATCGAGACCACCTCGGACAGCGGCGTCTGGCCGAGCGTGAGCCAGCGTCTGGTGGCGGTCGTGCTCATGATCGGTCTGGCCGGCTCGCTCAACGTGCCGAAGGTGCCGCCGGTCGGTCTTCGACTCGCTGCGGTGCTCGCGGGGTTCTTCGCGGGCGCGACCTCGCTCTCGTACATCGCGGGCGTCCAGATCGACGCGCAGCCCACGGTGGTGACCGCTGGGCTCTTCCCGGTTGCCAGCGTGGCCGGCGGCCGCGTGTTCTACGGCGACGAGGTCACCGCCAGCCAGGTGCTCGGGATCGCGGTGGCGCTGGGCGGCGTCACCGCGATCGTTCTCGCCTGACCCGTCACCGCTCGGCCGTCCTGGCTACCGTCGCCAGTCGAGGGGGAGAACTCGTGCAGCGATGTCGATGCGTCGGGGTGTTGCTCGCGGTGGTGGTGTTGGCCGCAGCCTGCTCGGGTGATGACGACGATCCGGTCGACGCCGCACCGGCGGCGGAGTCGACGGCGATCGCCACATCGACGCCGGAGCCTGCTCCGACGCCGCAGCCAACGGCGCGGCCGCCCGCCACGGCGGAGCCGACCGCGACGCCCGAACCGGCCCGCTTCGTCGCAGCCCGGGTTCCGGACGTCGCCGCGCTGGCGGCCGACGGGTTGACGCTCCCGATACCGAACGTGCCGGTACCGGACAGCTGGGCCGTCGAGGAATACGCGTTCGGCGGGTCGGCCGTCGGCTTCGATCCGGTCGGCGAGATCACCGCCGACGGGTCCTGGGAGGTCACCGAGGGAGCCTCGGAGGACTACCGCAGCCGGCTCATCGTCCGCAGGCCTCCTGCCGGTGACTTCTCGGGGGTGGTGTTGGTCGAGTGGATGAACGTGACCTCCGGCGCGGACATCGCGACCGACTGGGGGTTCGTCTCCGAGGAGATCATCCGCAGCGGGCACGCCTGGGTCGGCGTGTCGGCGCAGAGCGTGTCGGTCAACGGCACCGAAGGCGACTTCGTCGGCGGCGGGTTGATCGACACCCGCGGCCTGAAGGTGATCGAGCCGGAGCGATACGGCGACCTCGGGCATCCGGGCGATCGGTTCGCGTACGACATCTTCACCCAGGCGGGCGCCGCGGTCGCGGGGTTGGCGGCCACGCCGGTGCTCGGTGGCCTCGAGCCCACGCACCTCGTGGCGATCGGGGAGAGTCAGTCGGCGGCGTTTCTCACCGGGTACCTCAACACCGCCCATCCGTCGGCTGGGCTTTACGACGGGTTCCTGGTCCACAGCCGAGGTGGCGGCGCGCCGGGTCCGACCGGCGAGCGACTGGACTTCGTCGAGGACGCGGTGAGGATCCGCAGCGACCTCACGGACCCGGTGTTCGTCTTCGAAGCCGAGACCGACGTGGTCCTCCTGGGGTTCGTCGACGCTCGTCAGGACGACACGGACCTGCTCCGGACCTGGGAGGTCGCCGGAGCCGCCCACGTCGACACGCACACGCTCGCGGCGACCGCAGGATTCCCGCGCGACCCGTCGCTGGGCTCGGTGATCGGTTGCGAGAACCTCATCAACGACGGCCCGCATCACGAGACGCTGCAGGCGGCGATGTCCCACCTCGTCGCATGGGTGGTCGACGGCACCCCGCCGCCCTCGGCGCCCCCTCTGGACGTGGTCGACGGCCAGCTGGTTCGCGACGACCTCGGCATCGCCACCGGGGGAGTCCGGACGCCGCCCGTCGACGTTCCCCTCCGCGTCCTGTCGGGCGATCCCGGCTCCGACGGGGGCGCGTGCTTCCTGTTCGGCGAGACCCGGCTGCTCGACGAGGCCACGGTCGCGGCCCGATACGGGTCCCTCGACGCCTTCGTCGGAGCGTTGAACGCGTCGGCGGACGCAGCGGTGGCCGCCGGGTGGCTGCTGCCGATCGACGCCGAGGTCATGATCGAGGAGGAGACGACCCGAGCGGTGTCGCTCGGGTTGTCCTGACCCCGCGTCAGCTCAAGGCGTCGTCGTAGGTGCCTTTGATGAGGGCCTGGTACGCGGCCTGGCGTTCCAACGCGTCGGGTTCGAGGTCGCCGGCGGCGCCGATGTCGGTGCCGAAGTGTCCGTATCGGTCCTCACCACGCACCAGCATGACCGTGTCGTGGTCGTGCAACGTCTGGCGCACCTGGGGGGCGATGAACTGGACGTTGACGCCGATCCGGCGGTCGTCGCTGCGGTTGGGGCGCGAGGCGTGCAGCGTCCAGCCGTGGTGCAGCGAAGCTTCCCCGGGCTCGAGCGGGCAGAGCCTGGCCGCGGCGGTGTCGACGCCCGCCACGCGCTGGTTGTGGTGGAGGAGGTTGCTGTCGTCGTCGGAGGCCGCGTGCTCGACGGCGCCGGTCAGATGGCTGCCGGGAACCATGGCCATGCAGCCCGATTGCTCGGTGGCCGGGCTCAACGCCAGCCAGGCCGAGACCTGGCCGTCGACGGCCTCCTCGCTCAGGCCCCAGTACGTCAGGTCCTGATGCCAGTCGATGTGCCCTGCCGAGCCGGGCTCCTTGACGATGTACATCGCGTTGTAGAGCAGGATGTCCGGTCCGATCAGGGCCTCGACGGCGTCGAGCAGCCGGGGGTGGGTGGCGAGCTCGAGCGGGCTCTGCAGGATCGTGTGCACCTTGTCTCGGTAGTGCAGGGGCCCGATCCGAGACTCGGCCCATTCCATCCGGCGGCGGTGCTCGGCGGCGGTGCTCGCGTCGATCACGGTCACGCCACCGACATAGCCCTCGCGCCGGAATCGCTCGCGAACGTCGACGCTGTCCATGGAACCTCCCCTCGACGCGGGAGTGTACCGAGCGGCTCAGTTCCGAGCGTGGGCGCCCGCCACCGTCGACGTCCCGATCGACAGGTCGCCGAGCAGCAGGGTCTCGGGGCTGGGATCCCCGCCCTCGAGCTGAACGAGGAGCTCGGCGATGATCGTCTCGGCGATGAGGTCGAAGGGCTGACACACGGTCGTCAGGCGACCGTCGAGCGGACCGGCGCCGTCGATGCCCGCGACGGCCACGTCCTTCGGTACACCGACGCCGGCGCGCTCGAGGGCGATGATCGCGCCGCGCGCCATCGGGTCGGTCACCGCGATGATCGCGTCGGCCTGTCGCTCCCACAACTGGAGGGCGGCCGTCGCCCCGGACTCGGGCGTGAAGTCGCCCTCGACCACCAGGTCGTCGTCCTGGAGCAGCTGCGCGTCGGCCAGGCCGCGGCGCCACCCGTCGATGCGGGAGGTCATGTCGCCCCGCTGGCTCCGGGCCGCGATGAGTCCGATGCGGCGTCGACCTTCGCCGGCGAGGTGCTGGATCAGCGTCTCGATGGCGGCCCGACCGTCGATCGCGACGAACGGCAGGTTCGCCGTGGGGTGTGGTCCGACCATGACGACGGGCATGCCGGACCGGACCAGCTCGTCGACCCACGGCGTGCGACAGCTGAACGAGGTCACTGCAAGCGCGTCGACGATGCCGCGCCGGAGCGCCTGCTTGACTTCGTCGGGCGGGTCGACTTCGACGTCGGTGATGACGACGGGCAGCGCGTCGGCGCTCATGGTCTGTCGGGACAGCGCTTCGATGATCGCCAGCTCCCACCGATGAGGAGCTGCCTTGTTGCAGTGGACGATGTGTCCGATGACCGGAACACTCCGGGCCATGGCGCCCCTCCTTCCCACCAGATGGAGCAGCGACCACGCTAGGGGGAGCGGCGAGCCTGTTCGGTGGCAAACAGCACCTTTCGGGACCCCGTCTCGAAAGCAATGCGAAAGGTGTCACACACGGCGGATCGAGATGTCCGGGGTTGCGTTCACCCCCGGTGTACCGACGGGATGCGGTGTATTGTGCGCTTCTGCGAAGGCTGCCGCCCTGCCTTTGCCCCCAGCGTGCCGTCACATCCACCGCCTGCTCGTGCAGGTGGGATGCGCTTACGCAGGGGTGGTGTGACGGCACAGGGGTACACGCCATTGGGGGTCCCGGGGATGCGGACCCGGACCCCAACCAGGGAGTGCGGGTTCGTTTCCGTCGACACCGGACGTGTGACCTGAGTTGCGCCGCTCGAGCCCGGAGGTGATCGCCGCACCTCTCCGCCGGTGAGCGATCAGCGCACGGTCCGAGAACGTAGCGGGCCCTGCGTGTCCTGACCAGCTCGCCGAAGGGAGCGATGGCCGGATGGCTCGGCGGCTCGCCGGAACCGATCGGCCGAGCACCTCGACCGGGGAGCGTTGCCGTGGAGCTGGGGGGAATCGAACCCCCGACCCCCTGCTTGCAAAGCAGGTGCTCTAGCCAACTGAGCTACAGCCCCGTGACGGAACGTCGGTTCGCAAGCTTACCGGCGCCTCTCGCGGGAGCGGCCGGTGCTATGACGTGGGCATGAGCGATGCCATGAGTTGGTTGCCCGAGGACTGGGGCCGGGCGTTGGCGGTGGTGGCCCACCCCGACGACATGGAGTACGGCGCGGCCGCGGCCGTGGCCCGATGGACCGGCCAGGGCAAGGACATCCGGTACCTGCTGGTGACCCGCGGCGAGGCGGGGATCGAGACGATGTCACCCGACCTCGCGGGTCCCGCTCGGGAGGCCGAGCAACGCGCGAGCTGTGCCGAGGTCGGCGTGACCGACGTGGAGTTTCTCGATCACCACGACGGCATGGTGATGCCCGACATGCGGCTGCGCCTCGACCTGGCGCGGGCGATCCGCCGTCACCGCCCGGAGGTACTGTTGTCGATCAACTTCCGGGACAGTTGGGGCGGCCCGTCCTGGAACCATGCCGACCACCGTGCCGTCGGGATCGCCCTGCTGGACGCTGTCCGCGACGCGGCGAACTCCTGGCTGGCTCAGGGGCTCGACGATCCCGCGTGGGCCGGAGTCCGTTTCGTCGCGTTCAATGCGTCGCCGCAGTCGACCCATGCGGTGGACATCACGGACACGTTCGAAGCGGGCGTTCGCTCACTCATGTGCCATCACGTCTATCTCGACGCGCTCGGCGACGACGAGGCCTCGGTCCGGCAGATGCTCCGGGGCAACGCGGAGGGGACGGGTCAGGAGATGGGCGTCGAGCTCGCGACGCGTTGGGAGATGCTGACCCCCTGAGCCACACGGCGCGCCACCTCGGCAGGATGCCAGACTGCGTGACGATCGCAGCCGGACCGAAGGAGCGAAGCCGATGGAACTCGAGACCATCACCTACGAGGTGCGCGACCACGTCGCCCACGTCCACCTGAACAGGCCCGAGGGCGCCAATGCGGTGAGCGAGGCCTTCGCCGCCGACTTCAAGGCCGTGATGATGGAGATCGAGTGGGACGACGACGTCCGTGCGGCGTCGGTGACCGCCGAGGGCAAGGTCTTCTGCGCGGGTGGCGATCTCAAGGAGTTCCACGCACAGGGCGCCGATCTGCCGCGCCACGGCGCGAAGCTGCTCGCCGACTTCCACGCCGCGATCTACAAGATGAACCGCATGGCCAAGCCGTTCGTCGCCGGCGTTCGCGGTGCGGCCGGCGGCGCCGGCCTCTCGCTGATGAGCTCGTTCGACCTCGTGGTGTCGGGCGAGTCGGCGAAGTACACGATGGCCTACACCCGGGCAGGGATGACCCCCGACGGCACGTCGACCTACTTCATCTCGCGCCACATCGGTGTTCGTCGGATGCTCGACCTGACCTTGACCAACCGGGTGCTGTCCGCGGCCGAGGCCGAGTCGTGGGGTCTGGTCAACCGGGTGGTGCCCGACGACGAGGTCGAGTCGGCCACCGCCGAGCTGGCACAGATGCTCGCCGCCGGCGCGCCCTATGCGGTCGGTCATGCGAAGCGACTGGTCTACGACGGCCACGAGCGCCCGCTCGAGGAGGCCGGCGAGATCGAGGGCGTCATGATCACCGGCGCGATGGCCACCGCCGACGGTCAGGAGGGCATCGCGGCGTTCGTCGAGAAGCGCGCTCCCGAATTCAAGGGCGTGTGACCGTCACCTCATCCGGCGGTAGAGCGCGTGATCGGGGCCGAGCCCGGAGATCAGCTCCAGACCGATCAGCGCACCGCCGGGTCCATCGGGTGACGGGAACCTCTGGGTGGTCTCGAGGAACACCCTCCGCTCGCTGATCCGCCATTCGCCGTCGCGCCGCTCGGCGACGTCGAGGTAGCGACTGCCGTGAAAGGACTGGACGGACTCGCCGTCCTCGCCCACCCGTCGGCTGCCCGCGAACCCGTTGGACTCGACCTCGGCACGGTCACCGTCGACCACGATCATGATGTTGAACATGTAGTGGAAGCGATGCACGGCGGATGCCTCGGTGGGCATGATCACGTCACACCACTCGTGGGCGTCGCCCTGGAAGAAGCCGTAGTCGACCCACGCGTCGGGCCAGAAGCACGCCTTGAGCTCGTCGAGATCCAACCAGTCGAGGGCGCGGGCGTACCGCGCGCCGACCACCTCGCTGATCGCCTGCTTCGCCAGCAGGATCTCGACGGCGGGATCTACTACCAGTTGACCCGCTTCATGAAGCCGCCGTCCACGGTGAGGTTGGCGCCGTTGATGTGCTTGGCGGCGGGGCTGGCCAGGAAGGCGACCGCGTTGGCGACGTCCTGAGGCTCGCCGATGTCGCCACTCGGGTGGGTCTTCTGGGTGGCTTCGAAGAACTCGGGCATGCCCTGACGGATGCCGTCCCAGTCGCCGCCCTCGACCATGATCGGACCGGGGGAGACGACGTTGCAGCGGATCCCCTGTGCGCCGAGTACCTGTGCCTGGCCGAGTGTCCAGTTGGTCACAGCCGCCTTGAAGGCGCTGTAGCTGCCCGAGCCCGAGGCGAAGTGCTCGCCCACTGCGCTCGTGCCGATCGAGATCAGCGAGCCGCCGCCGTCGGCCAGGGCCTCCTTGGCGGCGGCCACGCCGCCGACGAGCGAAACCAGGTCGATGTTGTGGTTGTTCACCCAGTCCTCGAGCTTGCGCTGGGGCTTGCCGGATGTGTTGTGGACGTAGATGTCGATGCCACCGAGCTGTTCGGAGGACGACGCGATCCACCCCTCGACCTGCGCGAGGTCGCCGGCGTCGACGGCGGAACCGACCACCTGCCCCATCGACGACATCTCCTCCACCGCGGCGGCGACGCCCGCGGCGTCGCGGGGCCCGCTGGCGCCCGAGGCGCCCTCGGCCAGCAGCGTCTCGGCGATCGCTCGCCCGAGTCCCTTCGTCGAGCCCGTCACGAGTGCCTTCTTGCCGGCCAGTCCGAGATCCATGACCCCTCCCGAGGTGTGTCGTCAGCGACGAGGAACTTACTCGGTGGAGGCGATGTCAGCCGGGCCAGCGGGCCAGGGCCTCGGCGAGGTCGACCCGATACCGCTCGACGTTGGCCAGCTTCACCGCGTCGAAGCCGCGGATCTGGTCGGCGAGCCCGAGGATTCGGGCACCCTCGGCCGCGTTCTCGGGTGTCAGGTCGGCGAGGATCGCGTCGACCAACTCCGGGTACTCGTCGACGAGCGCCCGCTCGATACGTCGCTCCTCGGTCCGGCCGAACGGGTCGAGACGCGTCCCTCGGAGTCGTTTCGTCCTGAGGAGGCCCGTGAACACGGCCCGACCCGCCTTCTGCGGGATCGAGCTCTTGCCCTGGCGGCCGAGCTTCTTCAGCGTTGGCGGCTCGAGGAGGTACGAGAACCTGGCACCGGGTCCGAAACGGTCGGCGATCTCGGTCGAGAGGCCGTCTCGGAGGTGGAGGCGGGCGACCTCGTACTCGTCCTTGTACGCCATGAGCTTGAACAGCTGGAACGCGACGGTCGCGGAGATGTCGTCGGCCAGCCCCCTGCTGCGCTCTGCGTCGACGCAGCGGGCGATCACGTCCGCGTAGCGCTGGGCATACGCGACGTTCTGGTACGCGATCAGCTCCGGCACTCGCCAGGACACGAGCTCGCGCAGCCGGGCGGAACCTCCGATGCGGTCGACGATGGCCGCCGCTTCTCCGGTCGGGGTCGGCGGCTCGACGACGTCCGGGGCGGTCGACTCGGCGAGGTGGGCGAGCACCGTCGGCTCGACGGCCAGCCTGCGTCCGAGTCGGAACGCTTCCAGGTTCATCTCGACCGCCACCCCGTTCTGGGTGATCGCGGACTCGATGCCGTGACTGCTGACGGGCAGGAGGCCGCGCTGGTAGGCGATGCCCACCACGATCAGGTTTGCCGCGGGCTGGGATCCGAACACGCCCCGGGCGATGCCCTCGGCATCCAACCAGGTGGCCTCGGCCGGATCGGTGGCGGCTTCGATCGCGCGGCGGAAGGCGTCGAGCTCCGGGAAGTCGTTGCCCAGCTCCCGCACCATCGTCCCCGTGGGGAGCAGCACCGATGACACGACCACCGCCGATTCACCGGTCCGGGTCCGCGACAGGACGTCGGCGCTTGTCCCGCCGACGACGTCGAAGATCAGTGCGGTGTCGGCCTCGCCGCCGCCGACGCGGGCTGCGACATCGCCCACAGCGGTCCCGATCTTGAGGTTGGAGATGACCTGGCCACCCTTCTGGGCGAGCCCGGTCTGGTCGAGGCTCACCGCCTCGCGGCCGTCGAACAGCGCAGCGGTGGACAGCACCTGACTGACGGTGACCACGCCGGTGCCTCCGATGCCGACGATGAGCACGGTCGCCTGGTCGGGGATGGCGGGCTCGGGTGGTGGCGCACCCTCGGGTACGGTGATGCCGCCGACCCGGGTGGTCGGGGCGTCGGGGTCGATCTCGACTTCGATGAACGCGGGGCAGTTTCCCTGGACGCAGGAGTAGTCGTAGTTGCACGACTCCTGATGGATCCGGGTCTTGCGACCGAAGGCGGTCTCGACCGGATGGACGCTCATGCAGTTGGAGACCCTGCCGCAGTCGCCGCACCCGTCGCAGACCGACTCGTTGATGAAGATTCGTTTGGTCGGCGTCTCGACGCGTCCGCGCTTGCGGTCTCGACGCAGCTCGGCGGCGCATCGTTGGTCGTAGACGACGACGGTCACCCCCGGCACGTCCCGGAGCTCGCGCTGGACGGCGTCGTAGCGGTCACGGTGTTCGATCCGAGCGTTCGCCGCCAAGGCGGCCTCGTAGTCGTGGGCGTCCTCGTTGACGACCACCGTGCGAACGACGCCTTCGGCTTCGAGGTACCGGGTCAGGTCCGGAATCGGCATGTTGCCGGCCGCATCCTGGCCACCGGTCATCGCCACGGTCCCGTTGTAGAGAACCTTGTAGGTGATGTTCGTCCCGGCCGAGATCGCCTGGCGCAGCGCCATCGACCCGCTGTGGAAGAACGTGCCGTCGCCGATGTTCTGGAACCGGTGCGGGGTGCTGACGAACGGACTCATGCCCGCCCACTGGGCGCCCTCTCCACCCATGTGGGTGAGGCCCTCGTTGTCACGATCCATCCACGTCGCCATCGTGTGGCAGCCGATGCCGCCGCCCGCGACCGAACCCTCGGGGACGACGGTCGATCGGTTGTGCGGACAGCCGGAGCAGAAGTACGGCTGCCGGACCGGCAGATCACCCGACGTGTCGAGGATTCGGATCCGCTCGCGAGGCGCACGGACAGATGCATCCGGCAGCACGGCGAGGATCCGTCGCCGGAGCGCCGGTGTCACGATGTCTGCGGTCAGGGCCCCGCTGTCGGGCAGCAGCCGGTCACCCTCCGGGGACCGCTTGCCCGTCACCCGCGGCCGTGCGTCGAGGTCGAACAGGAGGTCGCGGACCTGGCTCTCCAGGAACGACCGCTTCTCCTCGACGACGACGATCTCCTCGAGACCCTCGGCGAAGTCGACGAGGGCGCTCGCCTCCAGCGGCCAGATCATCGCCGGCTTGAGCACGCGGATCCCGGCTGCGGCGATGTCTCCATCGGATCGCAGACCGAGTTCGGCCAGGCCGCTTCGGACGTCGGCGTAGGCCTTTCCCGCGGCGAGGATGCCGAGCTTCGCCGTCGATGCGCCGACCGCCCGGTCGAGCCCATTGGCGGCCACGAAGGCGCGCGCGGCGTCCAGTCGGGGCCCGAACGCGTCCGCCTCCAGAGGCACAGCGGTCGCCGGGACGAGGGTGACACCCTGACTTGGTGTCCACCCGCTCATGTCCGGTCGCACGGCGGCCGGGAGCCGGTTCGGATCGACGGCGACTGTCGCGTACTGATCGGCGACATCGGTGTGGATCTTCAGACCGACCCACAGCCCGCAGAACCGCGAGAGCTCGTACGCCCACCGTCCCATGTCCAGCACGTCCTGCACCGAGCCGGGGTACAGGGTGGGCATGTTCAGGTCGGCGAGCACGCCCTCCGAGGCGGACGGGACGGTCGACGACTTGCATGCCGGATCGTCGCCGACGGCCGCGATCACGCCGCCCCTGGGGTCGATTCCGGAGATGTTGCCGTGCCGGAGGGCGTCGAGCGATCGGTCGATCCCGGGCCCCTTGCCGTACCAGAGCCCGAACACGCCGTCGTAGCGGCAGTCGGCCTCGAGGTGGGCGAGCTGGGATCCCCAGATCATCGTGGCGGCGAGGTCCTCGTTCACGCCGCTGATGAAGCGGACGTCGTGCCGGTCCAGGACGGCGCGGTTCTGCTCGTAGACGTCATCCACGCCCGCGAGCGGCGAGCCCCGGTAGCCCGCGATCAGACCGGCGGTGCGAAGGCCCCGTGCCGCGTCGGCCCGCTGCTGGTCAGCGGTCACGCGGAGGAGTGCCTGCTGGCCCGACATCGCCACCGTGCCGTCAACGGCTCCGAGGCGGTCACTCAGCTCGAACTCCGTGGCCGTCATGCGGAGCATGTTCGCACGGGGACAACGACTCGACCATCGAGGCAGGGCGCAGATGACGTGGGAGCCGACTTCTTGGGAGAATTCCGGTCGGGTCGGTCGATCCCACAATCCGCCGTTCGTCGCCTGGACGAGTCCGGCAACCGGCCGGCCGCCTTCGTGGTCTCCACCGACCCGGAGGATGCAACGAGGAGGATCCCGTGAAGTACCTGGCACTCATCTATTCCGACGAGAGCGACGCGACGGCCAACCCGCCCGAGGGCAGCCCGGAGATGGAGGCGATCATGCAGGACTACTTCGCCTTCGGCGCCGCCGGCGGGGAGGCGGGAGTCGTCCTCGGGGGCGACGCGCTGCTGCCGACGCCGATGGCCACATCGGTGCAGGTGCGAGATGGCGAGACGATCACCACCGACGGACCGTTCGCCGAGACCAAGGAGCAGCTCGGCGGCTACTACCTGCTCGACTGCGAGAACCTCGACGAGGCGATCGCCTGGGCGGCGAGGATTCCCCACGCCGCCCTCGGCACGGTCGAGGTCCGACCCGTCATCGAGTTCGAACAGGACTGAGGTGACCCCGCGCGTCGAGGCGGCGGTCGCCGGGGTCGTCCGCCAGGAGTGGTCGCGCGTCGTGGCCACCCTGACGCGCGACCTCGGCAGTCTCGACCTGGCCGAAGACGCCGCACAGGAGGCCGCCGAGACCGCGTTGGCGACCTGGCCCGCTCAGGGCGTGCCCGATCGTCCGGGCGCCTGGATCACCACCGTGGCGCGTCGCCGAGCCATCGATCGACTCCGCCGCGAGCGGGTCGGTCGGCACAAGGCCGAGTTGCTCGGTCGGCTCGACGAGCGCGTGCAAGGAGGTCATGACCACATGGACGACGAGACCGCGGTGCGAGACGACCAACTCCGACTGATCTTCGGTTGCTGCCACCCCGCCATTCGGGTCGAGGACCAGATGGCGTTGACGCTTCGCAGCGTGGCAGGGCTCACCACCTCGGAGATCGCACGGGCGTTCCTGATCCCCGAACCGACCATGGCGCAGCGGCTCGTTCGCGCCAAGCGCAAGATCGCGGGCGCCGGCATCCCGTTCGTGATCCCACCGGACCACGAGCTGCTCAAGAGGCTCGCCGTGGTCCAGGGGGTCATCTATCTCGTGTTCAACGAGGGATACAACGCCTCGGTCGGCGACGAGCTCGTCCGTCGCGAGCTCTGCGACGAGGCGATCCGGTTGGCCCGCCTGCTCGTCGACCTGACCACCGACGACGCCGAGAGCATGGGCCTGTTGGCGATGTGCCTCCTCACCCACTCGCGCCGCGACGCTCGGGTGAGCGCCGACGGCGATGTCGTCCTGCTGGAGGACCAGGATCGCGGCCGGTGGGACTCGGGAATGATCGACGAGGGCATGGCGGTGCTCGAGCGCGCCTACCGCCTCGGCCGGCCCGGACCCCTGCAGCTCCAGGCGGCGATCGCGGCGACGCACGCGAGAGCAGCTGAGCCGCAGGACACCAACTGGCGGTCGATCGCACTGCTGTACGAGGAGCTGGTGGGGTACCGGCCCACCGCGGTCGTGCGACTCAATCACGCCGTGGCGGTGGCCATGGCCGACGGAGCCGACACCGGGCTGGCCCTGCTGGCCGACCCCGAGCTGGCCGAAGCGCTCGAGACCTACCCCTACTACCACGCTGCTTGTGCAGATCTGCTCGGTCGGACGGGCGCGCTCGACGACGCCCGGTCGGCCTATCGACGCGCGATCGAGCTCACCGAGGACGCACCCGAGATCCGTCTCCTCGAAGCCAAATTGGCGGCGCTGGGCTGAGAAGACCCGGTCGGCGGCGGCCATCTACGCTCTTCACATGGCTGACGTGACCCCTGCCGAAGAGGACCTCCCGCTCATCATCTCCGTCGACGACCACGTGATGGAGCCGAAGACGCTCTGGCAGGAGCAGCTGCCGGCTTCCATGCGTGACCGCGGTCCTCGCGTCGTCCAGGAGAAGATCCGGCTCGAGTTCACCGGTGGCCACTACGGCTTCCATCGCGACGACCCGGACGGGCACATGTGCGACGTGTGGCTCTTCGAGGACTCGGTGACGCCGACCGGCTTCCTCCACGGTCCGGCGGGCGTCCCCCGGGAGGAGCAGCGGAACGTGGCCGCGGTGTACGAGGACCTCCGCCCCGGCACCTACGAGCAGTCGGCGCGGCTCGAGGACATGACGCTCAACCACGTCGAGGCCGCGATCAACTTCCCGAACATCTTCCCCAGGTTCTGCGGTCAGGGGTTCCTCGAACGCGACGACAAGGAGCTCGCGCTGGCGTGCCTGCGCATCTACAACGACTGGATCATCGACGACTGGGGTGGAGGCGCGGGGCACGGCCGCCTGATCCCGCTGACGCTCATCCCGTTGTGGGACCCGGCGATGGCCGCCGAGGAGGTCCGGCGTTGCGTCGACAAGGGCTCCTACGCGATCGCGTTCTCTGAGAATCCGTCGAAGCTCGGATGCGCCACGATGTACAGCGGCGACTGGGACGTCCTGTGGGACGTGTGCCAGGAGGCCGACGTGACGGTCTCGATGCACATCGGGTCCTCGTCGTCGATGCCGTCGACGTCGCCCGACGCGCCGCTCGCCGCGTCGATGTCGCTGTACGCCCAGAACGCCGAGGGATCGTTGGTCGACTGGGTCTTCTCGGGAACGCTGGAGCGGTTTCCCGACATCAAGATCGCCTACGCGGAGAGCCAGGTGGGCTGGATGCCGTTCCAGCTCGAGCGGATGGACGCGGTGTGGAAGGAAGGCAGGGGCGGCGTCGGCGGCGAAGGGCGTCTCCCGTCGGAGCAGGTCCGTGGGCGCGTCTACGGCTGCATCTTCGATGACCTGGTCGGTCTCAAGCAGCGCCATGAGGTCGGCGTCGACCAGATCCTGTTCGAGACCGACTATCCGCACTCCGACGGCACGTTCCCGCACTCTCGGAAAGTGGCGCACTCGATGTTCGCGGCGGCCGGGATGGACGCCCAGGAGTGTTACAAGGTCATCCGTGGCAACGCCATCGAGGCGTTCGGGCTCCAGCGGTTCGGTATCACCGAGTAGCTGTCGCTGGACCTCGGCTCAGCTGGCGAGCGGCCGCCCGAACGGCAACGACTCCCGCCAGGTTCCGAGGAACGCCTCGGCGCGGTAACAGGCGCCGAGGAACGCACCGTCGGCGTGATCGGACGTCTCCTCGATCGCCGCCTGGATGGCGCCGGTCGCCTTGGCGATGACGGCGTCGGCGTCGGTTGCGTCGCCGGGCCAGGACCCGACGGCCGGTGCCGCGAGGGCCACGAAGTCGGGGACCACGGTGACGTCGGCGCGTTCCATGACGGCCAGCGCGCGGGCTGTGAACGGGAGCGCCGCGTGCGGCACGACAGCAGTGGCGGCGAGCCTGGCTGCGGTCTCGTGGTTGATGGCGCCCGTCTTCGACCCGGTGAAGAGGACGTCGGCCTCGGCCCCGAAGACCTTCCAGGCCGGATCGGCGTCGTCGCCGACCATGGCCTCACCCGATGCCGCCCATGCGCTGCGGAGCTCGGCTGCGTCGAGGCCGCCCTCGTCCATCATGGCGCCCTTGGTGGTCGACACCGCCACGATGCGAGCGCCCTGGTCGGCGGCGGCGGCGGCGAGCGCCGGTCCGGTCGGCCCGAACCCCTCGATCGCGATCTTCTTGCCGTCCAGGCCGCCGGTCGCCCCCGCCGCCGCGGCCACGCCGGCGGGCGCGCCCGACGGGACGCCCCCGGAGGGCGCCCC